>CAZLSH010000008.1:0-5923 GCA_964562095.1 uncultured Clostridia bacterium
TGAAATCCTCCTCCAGGGGGCGGATGAGGGGGTCGAGCAGGATGTCCTGGCGCTTCATGCCGCGGTCCAGCAGGTAGTCGATGTATTTTTGGGCGATCAGGAGCGATTTCTCCGGGCTGTTCGAATGGTTGTTGCGCTTGTCCTTGATCAGGGCGATGATCTTGGCGTTCTTGGCCATCACCGTGTCGATGAGGTAGTCGATCTTCTCGATGTCGTATTCCACCGCGCCGATGATGATGGGGTTCCTGGCGATCAGCAGGGCTTGTTTCAGCGCTTCGACGTTCTCGCTGACCACCACCAGTTTGGAGCCCAGCTTCTCCAGCATGGGGATGATCTCGCGCAGGAACGGCGTCTCGTTGTGCAGCAGCGAGAGGGCGTTGAGCTCGATGTACTCGGCGCCGGCTTCGATCTGCATCTGGGCTTCGCGGCGGATGAACTCGAAGTCCTTCTTGTTCATGCGGTCCAGGACCTTTTTGTTGGCGGAGTTGAGCTTGTTGCCGACGATGGTTGTCATGATCCTTTCCGTTGCTGGGCGGGTGATGTCTTAGGCATTGAAAAAGTCCTTCAGCAGGGCGATCGTCGATAGGCCGCCGTCGCTGCGCCGCACCTCGACGCGCCCACTCAGCGCCTCCGGCGCCGCCTTGCCGGCGGCGCCGCAGAGGATGACCAGCTTGAGCTCGCTCGCGGCCGCCAGCACCGGCTCAGTCAGGCCCTGCGGATCGGCGCACACCAGCGCGTCGACGCCGCCCAGCTCCTCGATCAGCCGTTCCCCGGTCAGTTCCGGCCGCACGTCGACCGCGAATTCCGGAATGGCGCTCAGCTGCTCGATGGTCTCGGCGATGAGCGGGGCGGTGACCAGGACGCGGATCATGGGAGGAATGAGCCCCGGGGGTCTGGTTTCATGCGGGAAGGGATGGAATTTTCCCTGGTTGAGGTATTCAGGATATGAAAAAACGTCTTTTCAGCCAAAAAATACCTCCCGTTCCAATTCCAGAACAGAGAATAGCAGATTTTCGCGTCCCTGTCAACCTTTTCGCGGATAAACCTTTTCCCTTAGCGGTTTTTCCCGCTTTCAGCGGTGACGGAATGGCTGCGGACGGCCTACTTGTTGTCCGTGGCGAATTTCTCCATGAACTGCACCAGGGCCCGGACCCCGTCCAGCCCCATGGCGTTGTAGATCGACGCCCGGCAGCCGCCGACGCTGCGGTGGCCCTTCAGGCCGATGAAGCCCGCCTTCTTGGCCTCGTTGATGAACTTCTCCTCCAGTTCCTCCGAGGGCAGGCGGAAGGTGACGTTCATCTTCGAGCGGTCCTTGGGAGCGGCGGTGCCGCGGTAGTAGCCGTCGCTGTGGTCGATGGCGTCGTAGATGGCCTTGGCCTTGGCGTCGTTGACCTTTTCGACCGCCGCCAGGCCGCCCTGCGCCTCGATCCAGTCCATGACCAGCTTGATGATGTAGATGGCGAAGCAGGGCGGGGTGTTGTAGAGCGATTTCTCCTTGGCGTGGGTCTTGTAGCTGAGCATGGTGGTCAGGCCGTCGGCGCAGGCCTCGACCAGGTCGTTGCGCATGATGACCAGGGTGACGCCGGCGGGGCCGATGTTCTTCTGCGCCCCGGCGTAGATCATGCCGATGTCCTTGAAGTCGATGCGGCGGCTGAAGATGTCCGACGACATGTCGATGATCAGTGGCACGCCGTTCGTATCGGGGAACTGGGTCCACTGGACGCCGCCGATGGTTTCGTTGGAGGTGATGTGGATGTACTTGGCGTCGGGGGAGAAGCCGAATTTCTCCGGGATGTAGCTGAAGTTCTTGTCCTCGGCCGTGGCGGCGACGTTGACTGTGCCGAACAGCTTGGCTTCCTTGATGGCCTTCTTGGCCCATTCGCCGGTGTGCACGTAGTCGGCCTTGCCGCCCTTGAGCAGGTTCATGGGGATCATGCCGAACTGCAGGCTGGCGCCGCCCTGCAGGAACATCACGGTGTAATTCTCGGGCACGCCGAGCAGAGAGCGGATCTTGGCCTCGGCGGTGGTGATCACCGCGTCGTAGTCCTTGGAGCGGTGGCTGATCTCCATGATCGACAGGCCGATGCCGTTGAAGTCCAGCAGCTCGTCCTGGGCCTTCTTCATCACTTCCTGGGGCAGGATCGCCGGTCCGGCGTAGAAATTATACTTTTTTGCCATGTTGGGAAAACCTCCTCTTGTGTAATTGAAGCGATCCAATTCTACTCCGCCGCGAAAATAAAAGCAATACATGCCGCGGGCCTATCCAGCGGCGATCCGCGCCTTCTTGATTTTCCTTTGGCGGTCGCCTACAATGGGAATCCGTCCGCCGCGGCGGCCGGCACGACAGGAACCAAGGAGGCAGCCATGACGTCTGCATCGCAGGAAAAACGCGACCTGATCGCCCAGTGGGCCTTTGACGCCCGCCCCATCCTGGGGCGCTTCCACATCTGGCTTGAGGACGTCGAGGTGGCCTGGACGCGCGGCGAGCCGGCCCAGGAGTTCACCAGCGACATCTCGTTCATGGAGGGCGGCATGGAGCGGCTGCTGGCCGTCACCGGCGCCGTGACCGCGCTGGGCACGAGGCTGTTCGGCCGCTACGGCGCCGGCAAGGGGCTGGACAAGTCGGGCCTCAACCAGGCCAAGAAGGACGCCGACGCCATCTCGGCCTACGCCATGAGCGAAAGCCTTTGGTACCTGTCGCGCCAGCTCCCCGAGAACCACGCCATCATGGTCTGTGTCGGCGAGGGGCTGATGCCCAAGGCCGGCGAGTCGCCCGAGATGGGCTCCAACCCCCAGCTGGGCTTCGGCCGCGTCTACGCCCGGCCGGCGGTCGCCCGCTGGCTCGACCGCCAGGTGGTGCGCCTGCTCAACCACAAGGGCTATGACTGGGAGGCGTTCTACCGCGACATCAAGGCGGCCGGCATCACCGTCTGGGGCGCGGCCATCGACACCCTGGAGAATACCTCGCGCTTCTCCAAGGGGGCCGAGACCGGGCCGATGACCGTGCTGCACGTGTTCGATCAGCCGCTGGCCATCACCCGCCCCTACGAGGGCTACATGGGCAACCTCTTCCTGCCGCGGGCCGTGGCCGAGCGCGCCGCCGCCGAGTCGATCCTCCTCTCCTTCCGCACTCCGCGCGCCCAGGTGCTGAAGGCCATCCGCCTGACCTATCCCGACATCGCGCCCGAGCATGTCCACGTCTGGACGCTGGGCGGCAAGAGCCGCGAGCTGCGCATCGGCGGCCTGTGGCGCGAGTGGGCCGCCCTCGGGGCGCATGTCGTCGAGGACGGCTTCCCGCTGCCCACCGGCATGGCCGCTTTCAACGAGTCCGGCACCTATGCCCCGACCTACATGATCGGCCCGTACCAGCGGGACGGCGCCCGCCACCTTTTCCTCTGCGACGGCTATGCCGCCTCGGCCGAGGCCATCCAGGCCGCCAGCCTGGCGCCGATGCTGGGGCTGGTCGCCTACGTCTGCCCCTTCACCTCGACCTTCGCGGTCTCCTACGACCGCGAGCGCCTGGTGATGAATCTCGATCCCGATGGCGCCGATCTCCCGGCGCGCCTGGCCGACGTTCTCGGCCATGAAGTGGATGCCGCCATCGCCCAGCGCTACCGGGAGATGATCCATGAGGCCGGCCAGGCCGGCATCCCGCTGCGGCGGCCCTCGGTCGAGGCCGACGACTTCTTTCCCGAGAAGAAATGGGACGTGCTGGCCGTGTCGGGCTACATGTGCCCCGACCCCTATTCCGGGGCGCCCGGGGTGGAGGAGGTGCAGCCCGGGCTCTACCGGGTGACGGTGCGCCTGGCCGGCTCGCGCGGCGACAAGCGCATCACCTTCACCCTGCGCCTGGGGGAGACGCTGGAGCAGAGCTGGCTGGTCTTCAACCCGCTGCTCAGCCGCTTCATGGGCGGCGAGGACTACGAGCACCGCCCGGTGAAGATCTCCGACTCGGGGCGCATCCGCAACGAGCTGCAGACCCTCTGTTCGGAAGCGCTGGAGTTCCCGCAGCAGGACCACATCCGCGTCCATTTCGACCGCATCCCTCCCGACGTCATCCGCCCCGAGGCGCAGGTCAAGCTGCTGCAGATCCTGCGCTGGTACAAGCAGCACCACCCGCTGTGGTTCTCCTGGCTGGAGATCTCGCCGCCGAAAAACAAGTGAGAAAGCGAGAGCTGATGAAGCTTTTGGATCGGAGGGTAAAAAGCTAAACCGCTTTCAGTTCCTGGACCGATTCCTCGGGCGAGATGGGGTTGATGTAGAAGCCGGTGCCCCACTCGAAGCCGGCCACGCGCGCCAGCACCGGCATGAACTCGATGTGCCAGTGGAAGAAGTCGCCGACGCTGTTCTGGCATGGGGCGTTGTGGATGATCAGGTTGTAGTCGGGGCGGTTGAGCAGCCGGCCCGCCCGGCCCAGGGTCTCGTTCAGGATCGCGCCCAGGCTCGCCAGTTCATTGTCCGGCGTGCTCTCGAAGGCCGGCTCGTGGCGCTTGGGATAGACGGCCAGCTCGAAGGAAAAGCGCGGGGCGTAGGGGGCCAGCACGATGAAGTGCTCGTTCTCCGCCAGCAGCCGGCGGTCGGTTTCGCTCTCGTACTGGATGATGTCGCAGAAGATGCAGCGCTCCTTCCTCGCGAAATGGGCGCGCGCGCCCTCGATCTCCTCCTGCACGCGCAGCGGCACCACCGGCAGGGCGATGAGCTGGCTGTGCGAATGGGAGAGGGACGCGCCGGCGGTGGGGCCGAAGTTCTTGAAGACCATGATGTACTTGAAGCGCGTGTCCTTCTTCAGGTCCAGGACGCGGGCGCGGGCGGCCAGCAGCGTGTCGCGAATGACCGTTTCGTCGCCGTCGAACCAGGTATGCCCGTGCCGCGGCGTCTCGATGAGCACTTCGTGGGCGCCGATGCCGCTGATCTTGTCGTAGAACCCCTCGCCGCTCTTGCGCAGCTGCCCCTCGACGCGCAGGGCCGGGAACTTGTTGGGCACGACGCGCACTTCCCAGCCCGGGGTGTTGGCCGCGGCGTGGCCGGGGCGCAGGGCGAAGGTCTCGGGCGGGGTCATGGCCTCGTTGCCCGGACAGAAGGGGCAGTGCTCGGGGGTGGAGATGTCCTTGTCGACCACGATCTGGTAATACTTGGGCCGCTTCCTGCGCTCTTCGGAAATGATCACCCAGGTGCCGGTGATGGGGTCCTTGCGCAGTTCGGGCATGGTCACTCCTCGAAGGCGCTCTCGAAATGGTCGCAGGTCATTTCGTCGCCGTCGCGCAGGACCGAGACCACGTCGAAGCGCACGCGGCAATTCCGGTAGGGCTTGCGCGCCGAGAATATTTTCGCGGCGCGGATGATCTTCAGCTGCTTGGGGCGGGTGACGAACGCCTCGGGGGCGCCGCGATCGCAGGTCTTGCGCGTCTTGACCTCGATGAAGCACAGGATGTCGCCCTGGCTGGCCACCAAGTCGATCTCGGCGCCGGCCACGCGGTAATTGGGCTGGATGATCCTGTAACCCTTTTCCTTCAGGAAGGCGGCGGCGGCCTGCTCGCCGTTCATGCCGATGGTCTTCTTGTTCAACGCCGCCTATTTCAGGTGGAGCCTCTTCTCCACCATCCCGATGTTCAGCGTCTCCAATTCGGCCAGGACCGGCTCGTAGATGTCGGGGTGCACCGGGGTCAGCACGCCCTTCATGTCGATCTTGCCCTCCGCGACCAGGCGCGTGCCGATGGCCATGGGCAGGCTGACGGTGCGCGCCATGGAGCTGTCGCCGAAGGGGATGCCGAAGTCGATCAGCGTCGAGGTGATCAGGTCGTGGCTCTTGTCCTTGTTTTCCACGATGAAGCGGTGGCGCAGGATCAGCATGTCCTTCTCGCCTTCCTTGAAATACAGTTTTTCCTGCAGCCGGGCGCTCAGCACGTCGAGGTAGTTGCCGGAT
>CAZLSH010000008.1:5933-7208 GCA_964562095.1 uncultured Clostridia bacterium
GCGGATCGTCTCGTCGCCGAACAGGCCGAGCCAGTCAAGGCGCTTCATGATCGCGGAATCGGCCGCGATGCCGAGCTTGGTCGCCACCGCTTTTTTGAGCTGTTCGTCCGCCGGGGCGCCGACCAGGCCGGCGGTCATCTCCCGGTAGCTGATCCCTTTCAGGCCGTTGCGCGGCGTCTCGTCGACGAGGCCCAGCTCGACGATCTTCTTCAGCGTCTCGCACCAGCCCGGGTTGCGGTAGGTGCCGCGGATGACCGTCAGCGCGTCCTTCAGCCCGTACTGCTCCCGGTAGGGGAGCGAGTCGCGGTTGGGATAGACCTCGAAGGTGCCCAGCCCCTCGATCGTCTCCACCCAGGGGTTGGCGAAGAGGTCCCGGCCGGGAATCTCCACGATCTTGCCGTCCTCCAGGTAGCGGGCCGAGTTGCGCGAGGCCAGGACCACGCCGCGCGGGCTCCAGGAGAACTTGTAGCCGAACGGGTTGTCGTTGTGCTCGGGCGCCGGCAGGCCGCCGCAGTAGGAGTGGAAATGCAGCACCTTGCCGCCTTCGGATTCGACCTTATGGATGATCTTCATGGCCGACATGTGGTCGATGCCCGGGTCGACGCCGATCTCGTTGAGGAAGATCAGGCCTTTCTCCAGGACGGCCGGGGCCAGCTGGCGCATGCCCTCGCTGACGTAGGAGGTGGTCACCATGTGCTTGCCGTGCTCCAGGCACAGGCCGGCCACCCGGACATGGTGGATCCAGGGCAGCAGGCTGATGACGATGTCGTGCGCCTTGACCAGGGCGGCCAGCGCCTGGCCGTCCTCCACGTCGACGGCGACGGCGCGGCCGTTCGCGGTCCCCGCGACCAGCTTCTCGGCCTTGCTCACCGTGCGCGAGGCGACGGTGAGTGAAATCCCCTTCTGTCGCAGCAGGTAGTCGACTCCGGGGCGGCTGACCAGCCCGGCTCCCAGCACCAGTATTTTATTCATTGCCTTCCTCCTATTCGACGAATTTTTTCATGTAGCCGTATTCCGGAGTGAACTCCCCGCGGTGCAGCAGCAGCGCCTTGCGGACGGGGTGGGGCAGGCCCAGGCCGGCGGTGGGTCGGCTGAAGTCGGCGGCGGCGACCGCCGGGACGAAGTCGCGCAGCACCCGCGAGAACTCGAGCGACGATTCGCGCGGGAACTCGCAGGGCAGGTTGTCCACGGCCATGACGGTCGTCCCCAGCGCCTGCACGCCGTCCTCATAGCGGTCTTCCGCGGCGTAGTAGGTGTAGAAGGCCTGGTCGGGCT
>CAZLSH010000008.1:7218-13456 GCA_964562095.1 uncultured Clostridia bacterium
TCTGCAGACGTTGCCGGATCCGCCGACCGAGCTGCTGGGTGGCCTTGCGGGTGATCTCGATCGAGCCGTCGATGTCGCAGGAGATGTCGCCGATCACCTGCAGGCGCGGCGTGGATTCCAGGATGGTGCGCTGCTTCAGGTACTCCTTGGTCACCAGGCGCGGGTACTTTTCCGTCCAGTAGATGCAATTGACCAGGATGGCGAGCAGCGGCAGGTAATTCTCGAACTTGCTCTCGTACCTTTCGGGGTGGGCGTAATAATCCTGCAGCTCGAAGGTCCCCTGGAGCGGGCGCACCAGGTCGTCCTCGCTGAAGACCACCTTGACCAGGTTCAGGTTGTCGGAGGAGAAGTTGTCGATCATCTCGACCAGCGCTTCGGCCGACAGGACCTTGTGCGGCAGCAGGTCGAAGATCTCCTGGGCGCCGCGCGAGACGTTGCCGTAGCCGGCGAAGCCGACCACCAGCGGGCACAGCTCCTCCGGGAATCCCTTCTCGTCGATCTCGGCGCCGACGGCCTCGACCCCCGCCTTGGCCTCGGCCAGCGAGGCGTACTGGTAGGCCTGGCGGATGCGGGCGAAGGGGCTGTCGATGCCCCGGGCGCGCAGCTTCAACCCGTAGCCGTGCAGGGTGTCGAGCATGCCGGCCAGCCCGGCGAAGCGGCCGAAGAAGATCAACCGCCGGTTGCTTTCGTCCAGCACGCGCTCGTAGTCCACCAGGCTGCAGCGGCGCTCGATCAGGGTGCGCAGCATGTCCATGTTGTAGGCCTGGCCCTTGATGGTGTGCGAAAAGAACACGTAGGTCCTGCCCGCGCGGAAAAGGGCGGCCGGGATCTCCTTGACGGCGAACACCGTGCCGGCGCGGTCGAGGTTCTCGCACAGCTCGGCGCCGGCGCACCGGTACTCGTCGTCGGTGAAGGCGCGGATGGGGGACGGCTGAATGAGGGTGCGGATGCCGTGCGTTTCCCGCAGCCAGCGGACGTCATCGGGGACCAGCGGCACGCGCCGCTCCCATTGGCTCTTGTCTTCCCGGCGGATCCCGATGATTTTTTCCATGATTTCCTCAGCTAATTTTGATCGGCTTAGTTTACACTTTAACAAAATATCGCCGATTAGTCAATCGCAGGTCCGTGTCAGTAAAGGCCGATTGGGCGCAGCTCGAGCGTGCCCTGGGCGCCGTCAAAGGAATTGCCGTTGTCGATCAGGATGAAGAGCGCGCGCACCCCGGCCAGGTCGGGAGCTGCGGCGGGGCCGGCCAAGTGGTGGAAATCAGCGAAGGGGATGACGATGGTGCGCCACTCCTCGTCGATGCCGAAGGAATGCTGGAATGACGACTCCTCTTTGCCGGTGCGGAACTGCAGCCAGAAGCGCATGGGCCGGCTGCCCCGGGCCGCAAATACGAATCCGCGGTAGGGGGAAAAGTCGAGTTCCTGGCGGCGGGCCAGGGAGACCCAGCAATCGCCGCGCGCCGGCGGTTCACTGCGCAGCTCGAAGCGCAGGCGGGTGACGGGCCGGCCCTCGTCTCCGGTCGTTGCCGACGCCTCGCCGCGCGAGCGGTCGTTCTTCTCCACCTGGAAGTAGGCGCCGGCGGGATTCAGCAGCGCCCGCGGCGCCGGGACCGGCAGCGGGGGGGCCATGGGCGCCGGGCGGGCCACGAAAATGGGATTGGCCAGGATCCAGGGCAGGCGCTTGAGGCGGCCGGAATGAAGGAAGACTTCGCAGCGATACACGCCCGGCTCGCTGACGGCGATCCGGAGCTCCGGCCCCAGGTTGTCCTTGATGTGGCGGAACGGCTTCCCGTTCCTCAGAATGCGCACGTCGGTGGCGAAGAGGAACGGCAGGCGCACGACCAGCTCGCCGCCGGTCCGCTCCGCTTCTCCCCCCATATCCACCCGCCGGCCGTCGCTTGCCTGGTAATGGAATTCAAAGCCGTTGGCCGCGGACAGCGATTCAATGACATTGAAAAAATTGCCGCGGCGCAGGGCGGCGATGACGGTCGCGGCCGCCGTGACCGGGTTCCTGTCCAGTTCGCGGTCGACGTTGACGTAGACGCGCAGGATCTTGAAGGTGGCTCCATAGGACGGGAAGCGGAATTGGATCTTTTTGCCGAGCGCGAGCTTGGCATGGGAGTCCAGGGCATAAATGCCGAGGTATTTGCCCTCGCGGTTGAAGCGGTCCCATATCTCCAGCTCCTTTTTCGGCGGGGAGATGAGCGCGGTCAGAGCATAGTCGGGGCTCAGCAGGTACTGCAGCGGGAAGAGGGTCAGGCCGTACAGCAGGTTTTTCTTGGCCATCTGGTACAGGCTGATGATCTCGATGCCGGTGAAACCGCGCGCCTGCCAGTCGGTCCAGGGGATGCGGCCGTCCAGGGGATGGGAGATGAAGGTCACGCCGCCCGCGCTCCCCACTTCGCGGATCGCCTCCTGCGCCTCGGGGGGGAATTCGTAATCGCCGACGCGGTAGCCGGCGGCGGCCATGTGGCCGGCGTGCAGCGAGAACTCCGATGCGCCGATCAGCAGCGTGCCGTCCCGCCAGGCGGTGGCGGCGGACGCTTCGCGGTTGGGCCGGCCGTGGTCGGTCAGGATGACGAAATCCAGGTTCTGGGCGGCGGCGGCGCGGCAGATCTCCGCCACCGTGCCCAGGCCGTCGGAAAAAGTCGAGTGCAGGTGGAAGACGCCCTTCAGGGTCAGGGAGGGCAGCGGGCGGTTGTTGAGGCGCTGCTGGAAAGAGAGGCCGTTGAAGGCGACGACGGCCAGGCCGGCCGCCGCCAGGAGAAGCAGGGCCCTGCCGATCTTTTTCAGCAAACGAGCAGCCTCTTCATGCGCGCCACCGCCTCTTTCATGCCGACGAAGGCGGCGTTGGCCACGATGGAATGGCCGATGTTCAGCTCCTCGATCTCGCTCATGGCCGCGATGGGGCTGACGTTCTGGTAGGTCAGGCCGTGCCCGGCCAGAACCGAAAAACTGAGTTTCCTGGCGTAGTTCACCGCCTTGGTGATCTTGTCCAGCTCCAGCCGGGCGTAGCTGTTGCCGGAGTTGACGGCGTAGTCGCCGGTGTTGAGCTCGACGATGCGGATGCCCAGGCGGTGGCAGGCCTTGACCTGCTCGACGCCCGGGTCGATGAAGAGCGAAACGCCGATGCCGGCGGCCATCAGGTTGCCCGCCACTTCCTGCACCTTGTCGGCGAACATGACGATGTCCAGGCCGCCGCTGGTGGTGACCTCGTCCTTGCCTTCCGGCACCAGGGTGCAGACGTCGGGCTTGTACTTGAGGGCGATCTTGACCATTTCCATGGAAGCGGCCATCTCCATGTTCAGCTTGGTCTTGATCACCCGGCGCAGGATCTCGACGTCCCGCTCCTGGATGTGGCGGCGGTCCTGGCGCAGGTGGATGGTGATGCCGTCGGCGCCGCCCATTTCCGCGAGCGCCGCCGCGTAGACCGGGTCGGGCTCGCTGGCCATCCGCGCCTGGCGGATGGTGGCGATGTGGTCGATGTTGACGCTGAGTTTCATGTTATTCTCCGATCTCGTTTTCCACCAGGTTCTGGAAAATGGGCAGGGTGACGTCGATGATCTCCGGATCGCGGGCCTCGATCATGATGCGCAGCTTGGGCTCGGTCCCCGAGTAGCGGGCCAGCAGACGCGCCCGCCGGCCATGGCGGCGGGCGAAACGTTCGGCCTGGCGCTGGAACGCCGGCCAGCGCCTCAGGTCCGGCTTGCGGCCGACGCGGATGCTGAGCGTGCGCTGGGGGAACAGGCTGAGCCGCTCCTGCAATTCAGTGGCATCCCAGGCGAAGTGGCGCAGGGCCTTCATGAAGTACAGCGCGGTCAGCAGGCCGTCGCCGCTGCTCTGGCGGTGGCGCAGGATGACGTGCCCCGACGGCTCGCCGCCGAGGATGGCGCCGCTTTTCTTCATCAGCCGCAGGACGTGCTTGTCGCCGACGTCGGCGCGCAGGAAGGCGATGCCCGCCCGCTTCAGCGCCCGCTCCAGCCCCAGGTTGCCCATCACGGTGCCGACCACGACGCGGTTGAAGCGCGGCTCGGTGTCGCGCAGGTAGCGGGCGAGCAGGAACAGGGTGTGGTCGCCCTCCAGCAAACGCCCGGCGGCGTCGCAGAAGATGACGCGGTCGGCGTCGCCGTCCAGGGCCAGGCCGAGTGCGGCGTGATTCCCGGCCACCAGTTTTTGCAGGGCCGCGGGCTGCGTCGACCCGCAGCCGGCGTTGATGTTGCGGCCGTCGGGCTCGGCGTGGGCCACAACGGCGTTCAGGCCCAGGCGGCGGAACAGGGCCGGCGCCAGGAATGAGGCGGCGCCGTTGGCGCAATCGACGGCCAGGCGGCCGTTGCCGTCGTCCAGGCCGTTGCCCTCGCCCAGCAGAAAGCGCTGGTAGGCGCCGGACTCCAGGGGCGTCGCGGGCGGCGCCGCGGCGGCCGGGCCCCGCTTTCTGGCGTAGAAATCCCGGCTGATCCTTTTCTCCAGCGCCGCCGGTATCTTCTCGCCCCGGCGATCGAAGACCTTGATGCCGTTGTCGGCGTGGGGATTGTGCGAAGCCGAGATCATGATCCCGAAATCGCAGGCGGATTCGCGGGTCAGGAAGGCCAGGCCGGGAGTGGGCAGGACGCCGGCGCTGAAAACCCGGGCCCGGCGGCCCAGGCCGATCCGCAACCGGGCTTCGATGACCGGCCCCGATTCCCGCGGGTCGCGCCCGAAGAGCACGCGCGGCTGCGGCGCCAGCGAGGCGATGACCGCGCCCAGCCGGAGCAGCGACGGTTCGTCCAGGGGATAGGCGCCGGCGACGGAGCGGATGCCGTCGGTGCCGAAGAGCGGGTCCATCATTTTTTCTGGCCGCGGTCCTCGATATCCAGCTGCAGTTCCACGTCGCGATGGTCGCGGAACTTGAGGATGCCGGGCGTCTGCTTCAGGCCCAGCCGGCGGCTCAGGCTGGCCTTGACGCCGTCCAGGTCGATTTCCTCGGTCCAGACGGCGTCGATGTCGTTGACCTGCGACTTGTAGCCCATGACGACGACGCGGTCGGGGACGACCCGGGCCGATTTCAGCCGCAGCTGGGGAGCCAGGCGGCCGCGGAAACGGATCTTGACCGGCAGCTCGCGCGTGGCGAACTCCTCGACAAAAACCTCGATCATCTTGGGGTGGATGGAGACGACCTGCACGCCCTCGGCGACCTCCAGGTAATCCTCGGCGAAGTAGTTCAGCTTGCTGCTTTCCTTGATGTTTATCAGGTCGATCTTGATGGGATGGCTTTCGGGGCTGACGGCGGCCACGAACTTCGACGCCCCCTTGAGCGATACGGTGACCTCCTCCGGGCGCAGGTTGACCACCTCAATGTTCTCCGAAACGTGGATGACCTCCACGGGGATCTTCAGCGTTTTCTCGGAATAGGCGCCCTCGCGGCCGCTGATGACCGCCCAGACCAGCAGGGCCAGGAACAGGGCGCTGGCCTTGAGGCCCCAGTTGTTGAAAATGAGCTTTTTCAATTTTTCGCCCATGTCATACCTTCAGGAACTTCAAGCGGTTCTTCAGCCCCTCGCGGTCCAGGCCGCGGATCAGTTCCCCCTTGACCGCCAGCGAGATCTTGCCGGTCTGCTCCGAGACGACGACGGCCACGCAGTCGGTCTCCTGGCTGATGCCGATGGCCGCCAGGTGCCGGCCGCCGGCGGGCGTCAGCTCGAGCAGCGGCGGGTAGGGAAAGAAGCAGTTGGCCGCGGCGATGCGCCCGGCGGAGATGATCACCGCCCCGTCGTGCAGCGGGGTGTTGGGCGAGAAGATGGTCAGCAGCATGTCCTTGGAGACCAGGGCGTCGATGCGGATATGCTTGTCGATGTAGGATTTGAGCTTGATCTCGCGCTCGATGGCGATCAGGGCGCCGACCTTGCCCAGGGACATGGCGACGGCGGCGTTGACGATCTCGTCGCGGATGCGCGAGATGTCGGCCGGGATGAACTTGGTCTTGAGCTTGCCGCCGATCTCGGCCAGGATCTTGCGGAACTCGCCCTGGAAGAGGACGATGATGGCGAACACCAGGTAGGTGAAGAAATTGTTCAGGATATAGGAAAAGGCGGTCAGCTTGAGCAGGCTGGAGAAGAGGGCGAAAAACCCGATCAGCATCAGGCCCAGCGCCATCTGGTAGGATTTGGTGCCCTTGATCAGCAGCAGGATATAGTAAAAGAGCAGGAAGAGCAGGAAAATGTCCAGGACGTCCTTGAGCGTGATCCTGGCGAAGGCGCTG
>CAZLSH010000008.1:13466-51160 GCA_964562095.1 uncultured Clostridia bacterium
CGACCATTTACTTCGCCGCGTCGGCCGCGGCGCCATTGCGGGGCTTTCTCTTCCTGGCCTGCAGGCGATCGACTTTTTTCGGCGTGCCCAGGATGGCGGCGATGTCGTCCGAGGTCAGGGACTCCTTCTCCAGCAGCTGACTGGCGATGATCTCCAGCTTGGCGCGGTTCTCCAGGATGATGCGCTTGGAGTTGGCGTAGGCCTGGTCGATGATCTTCTTGATTTCCTTGTCGATCTGCTGCGAGGTCTCCTCGGAGTACTCGTTGTGCGACATCAGGTCGCGGCCGAGAAAGATCATGTCCTCCTTCTTGGCGTAGGTCATCGGCCCCATGGCCGACATGCCCCACTCGCAGACCATCTTGCGGGCGATGGACGTGGCCCGCTCGAAGTCGTTGCCGGCGCCGGTGGTCAGGATGCCCAGGAACGTTTCCTCGGAAATGCGCCCGGCCAGCAGCACCGAGAGCTGGGCGTCGAGGTAGGACTTGGAATAGGTGTACTTGTCGTTGAGCGGCAGCTGCTGGGTCACGCCCAGGGCCATGCCGCGCGGGATGATCGAAACCTTGTGCAGCGGGTCGGCTTCCTTCTCCAGGGAGGCGATCAGGGCATGGCCGGCCTCGTGGTAGGCGGTGATGCGCTTTTCCTCCTCGGAGATGATCATGCTCTTGCGCTCGCTGCCCATCAATACCTTGTCCTTGGCGTACTCGAAATCCTCCATGGCGATGCCTTTCTTGCCGCTGCGCGAAGCGTAGAGCGCGGCCTCGTTGACCAGGTTGGCGATGTCGGCCCCGGTGAAGCCGGGCGTCGAGCGAGCCAGCACCTGCAGGTCGACGTCCTTGGCCAGCGGCGAGTTGCGCGTGTGCACCTTGAGGATCTCCTCGCGCCCCTTGACGTCGGGGGTGGAGACGACGATGCGGCGGTCGAAGCGCCCCGGGCGCAGCAGCGCCGAATCGAGGATGTCGGGGCGGTTGGTGGCGGCGATGATGATCACCCCTTCGTTGGCGTCAAAGCCGTCCATCTCCACCAGCAGCTGGTTCAGGGTCTGCTCGCGCTCGTCGTGGCCGCCGCCCAGGCCCGTGCCGCGCTGGCGGCCCACGGCGTCGATCTCGTCGATGAAGATCAGGCAGGGGGCGTGCTTCTTGCCTTCGTCGAACAGGTCGCGCACGCGCGAGGCGCCGACGCCGACGAACAGCTCGACGAAGTCGGAGCCCGAGATGGAAAAGAAGGGAACGTTGGCCTCGCCGGCGATGGCCTTGGCCAGCAGGGTCTTGCCCGTGCCCGGGGGGCCGATGAGCAGGACGCCCTTGGGGATCTTGCCGCCCAGGCGCTGGAACTTCTTGGGTTCCTTGAGGAACTCGATGATCTCCTCCAGCTCGTCCTTGGCCTCCTCGACGCCGGCGACGTCCTTGAAGGTGAACTTGTGGCGGTCGCCGGTGAACAGGCGGGCCTTGCTCTTGCCGAAGGTGAAGGCCTTGTTGCCTCCCTGCTGGCGCATGATCATCACCCAGAAGACGATGAGGATGACGAAGGGGGCCCAGGAGAGGAGGATGCCCAGCCATTCGTTCTTGTTCAGCTTTTCCACGTCGATGTTGACCTTGTGCTGGCGCAGGCGGTTGATCAGATCGGGATAATCGACGGGGATGGTGGATTCGTAGCGCGTGTAGTCGCTGCCGTCCTCGAGGTTCATGTCGCCGCTGATCACGTTGCCGGAGATGCGGGCGCTGGAGATCTGGTCGTTCTCCACCTTGTCCATGAACTCGGAGAAGGTCAGGGCCTTGGTCTTGCCGCTGGAGACGGTGCTCAGCATGTTCCAGAGCATGATGAGGACGATCACCGAGACGATCCAGAACAGGAGGCCCTTGGGGGGTTTAGCTTTCATTTTGTTCATCTGTGCCTTGTTTTCCTTGAATTCATCCCATTATATCATAAACCGCCGGAATTCAAAAAAAGGCCGGGCGGGCGTCGGATTCGGGCATTTTCACGATGAGCCCATGTCCGGCCGGGGCGCGGCGGGCCTATATCACCTTGTGTTGGCGGCCGACCTTGGCAAAGGCGGCGATGGCTTTTTCGATATGCTCCGTGGTGTGGGCCGCGGAGATCTGCACGCGGATGCGCGACTGGCCGCGCGGCACCACCGGGAAGAAGAAACCGACCACGTAAATGCCCTCGGCGTAAAGATCGCGCGCCATCTGCTGCGAGAGCTGGGCGTCGTTCTCGAACTTGCGGAACAGGACGGGGACGATGGGGTGGACGCCGTCGATGATGTCGAAACCCAGGCGGGTCATCTCGGAACGGAAGAGCCCGGTATTGGCCATCAGCTTGCGGCGCAGGTCGTCGCTCTTTTCCAGCAGGTCGAAGGCGGCGATGCCGGCGGCGGCGATCGACGGCGCCAGGGTGTTGGAAAACAGGTAGGGCCGCGATTTCTGGCGCAGGATCTCGATCATCTCGCGGCGGCCGCTGGTGAAGCCGCCGGTGGCTCCGCCCATGGCCTTGCCCAGGGTGGAGGTGATCAGGTCCACCTGGCCCAGGGCGTCGTTGGTCTCGATGGCCCCGCGGCCGCTGCGGCCCAGGAAGCCGGTGGCGTGGGATTCGTCGACCATGACCAGCGCGTCGTAGGTATTGGCCAGCTCGATGATGCCGCGCACGTCGGCGATGTCGCCGTCCATGGAGAACACGCCGTCGGTGGCGATGAGGATATTGCGCGCCGGCACCGGCTCCTTGTCCAGGCCGGGGCCGTCCCAGATGTCCATGCCTTCGCGCGCCTTCTTCAGGGCGTTCTCCAGCGACTTCATGTCCGAGTGTTCGTAGATGAAGCGCTTGGCCTTGCACAGGCGGATGCCGTCGATGATGCTGGCGTGGTTCAGGGCATCGGTGACGATGGCGTCCTCGGTGCCGAGCAGGCTTTCAAACAGGCCGCCGTTGGCGTCGAAGCAGGAGGAATAGAGGATGGTGTCCTCGGTGCCGTAGAACCGGGAGATCCTTTCCTCGAGTCGCTTGTGCAGGTCCTGGGTGCCGCAGATGAAGCGCACCGAGGCCAGGCCGAAGCCGTAGCGGTCCAGCGCCTCGTGGGCGGCGCGGATGATATCGGGGTGGTTGGCCAGTCCCAGGTAGTTGTTGGAACAGAAATTCAGCACTTCCCTGGCCTCGGAGCCGGCGGGAAACTGGACATGGATCTCGGGCTTCTGGCTGCTGAGGATCGTTCGCTCCTCCTTGAACAGCCCCGAGTCCTTTATCTTGATCAACTCCTGCTTGAAGTCGTACTTGACGCGCTGGTACATGGGGTCTCCTTTCCACTCCATTTTACACCCATCGGGGGGGGAAATAAAGGGTTTCCGGTTTCCGGGTGACTGGCTGGCGCGCCGGAGATTGAAAAAAACTCGGTTTTATTGCATAGTCTGGCTGATGAAAAGAAGCGCAACGGGTCCGCGATGCCGTTCGGGCCGCCTGGCCCGGGTCCCGGCCATCCTGCCCATGCTGATATTGCTGGCGGGCGGATTATCCTGGGGACTCGACCCCCAAAAGCGGATCGACCACTACATCATCGACCTGTGGGGCACCGACAATAGCAATATCCCGCAGAATTCCGTCCTGTGCCTGACCCAGGCCCGGGACGGATACCTGTGGCTGGGGACCTATGAGGGCCTGTGCCGCTTCGACGGCCTCAACTTCACCGTGTTCGACAAGTCCAACACCCCGGAGATCCAGAACAACGGCATGCTGGTCATGGCCGAGGCGCCGGACGGGGCGCTGTGGGTGGGCACGCCCAACGGCCTTCTGCGCCTGCGCGGCGGCCGTTTCCGAAATTTCACGGCCGCCGACGGCCTGGCCGGGGAATTCATCCTCTCCCTCGCCTGCGATGCCGCCGGCGGGCTGTGGGTCGGCACGACGATGGGCCTCAGCCGCTGGCAGCAAGGCTCGTTCACCAATGTCCCGGCGCCGGCCGGAATGGAACTGAACTACGTTTCGGCGCTGTGCGCCGATGCCGGCGGCACGCTGTGGGTCGGGACCAACTCCGGTCTGTACGGCTATCGCGACGGCCGCTTCACCTCCCGGCCGCTCCCCGGCGGCAAGGCCGGCAATACCATCTGGTCCCTGTGCGCCGGCCGCGACGGCACGCTGTGGATCGGAACGGCCGGGGACCAACTGTTCGCCCTGCGCCGGGGGATGCTCCGGAGCTATTCGAGCGAAGACGGCATCTCCGGCGATCGTTTTCGCGTCCTTTACCAGGACGGCAACGGCACCCTCTGGGTCGGCACCGACAACGGCGGCCTGAACCGGCTCGAGAACGGGACGTTCACCGCCATCGGGCAGGGCAACGGACTGAGCAACGACTCGGTGCGCGCCCTGGCCGAAGACCACGAGGGCAGCCTGTGGATCGGCACCTTCGGCGGCGGCCTGAACCGCCTCAAGGACGACCGCTACATTTTCTACAACACGCGCAACGGCCTGCCGGTCGACATGACCCGCGCCGTCTTCCAGGACAGCCGGGACGATATCTGGATCGGCACCATCGGCGGCGGGCTGGCGCGCCTGAGCGCCGGCGGCTTCACGGTATTCGGCGCCCGCTCGGGGCTGGCCAGCCTCAGGGTCTGGAGCATCGCCGAAGCGGGCGACGGCGCCATCTGGTTCGGCACCTACGGCGGCGGGCTGCACCGTTTGCACCGGGGGAAGGTCACGGTCTACTCGACGCGCAACGGCCTGGCCAACGACATCGTGCGCGCCGTCCTCACCGCCCGCGACGGCTCCATCTGGATCGGGACCAACGGCGGCGGCGTCGATGTCCTGCAGCCCGACGGCCGCATCGTCAATTACTGTCACCGCAACGGCCTGCATGACGATTTCATCTATGCCCTCGCCCAGGACCGCGACGGCTCCGTCTGGGCGGGAAGCTACAACGGCGACCTCTACCGTTTCCGGGAGGGGCGGATCGCCGTGTTCCGCCACCAGCGCGGCGGTTCCGGGAACGCCATCTGGACGATCCATCCCGACCGCGACGGCGCCCTGTGGATGGGCACGAACAGCGGCGGCCTGGTGCGGCTGAAGGACGGCGTCTTCCGCACCGTCGACAGCCGCAACGGCCTGTACAGCGACGTGGCCTTCCAGATCCTGGAGGATGACCACGGCTATTTCTGGATGAACTGCAACCGCGGGGTCTACCGCGCCGGCAAGAAGGAGCTGAACGATTTCGCCGACGGCCGCATCCGCCGCATCAGCACGCTCTCGTTCGGCGTCTCCGAGGGCGTGCGCGGCGTCGAGAGCACCGGCCCGGCCCAGCCGGCCGGCTGGAAGGCCCGGGACGGGAAGCTGTGGTTCCCGACCATCAAGGGCGTGGCCGTGGTCGACCCCGATTACCGCAAGCGCAACGAGCATGTGCCGCCGGTGGTCATCGAGCGCATGGAAGTCAACGGCGAAGCGGTCGACCTGGCCGCGCCGCCGGTCATCCGCCCCGGACGCAAGAAGCTCGATTTTCACTTCACCGCCCTCAGTTTCCTGGTGCCGGAAATGAACCGTTTCAAGACCATGCTGCGGGGGTTCGACCGCGGCTGGAGCGCCGAGAGCAGCCAACGCCAGGTTTCCTATACCAACCTGTCCCCCGGCCGCTACATGTTTCGCGTGATCGCCTGCAACAACGACGGCAATTGGAACACGGAGGGGGCCAGCCTGAGCTTCGTGCTGCGGCCGTTCTTCTTCCAGACGGTCTGGTTTTGGGGGCTGGTCGCCCTGTCGCTGTCGCTTTTGGCCATCCTGGCCTACCGCTGGCGTTTCCGCAGCCTGCAGCGCCGGGAAAAGCAGCTGCAGTTCCTGGTCAAGGAGAGGACGGGCGAGCTTTCCCGGGTCAACGAGGAGTTGCTCAAGGCCAATCGCATGCAGGGCGAGCTGCAGCGCATCGCCGTCCACGACCTGAAGAACCCGCTGCAGGCCATCATGGGCGCGGCCGACCTGATCAAGCGCCAGAACCGCGAGTCCCCGGCGGGGGTCATGCTGGCCGAAAAGGTCACCCTGGCCGCCAAGCG
Source organism: uncultured Clostridia bacterium (assembly GCA_964562095.1). Taxonomy (GTDB): domain Bacteria; phylum Acidobacteriota; class Aminicenantia; order UBA2199; family UBA2199; genus UBA2199. Next base: position 19,478 of record CAZLSH010000008.1, read on the forward strand.
CATGCTGAAGCTGATCAACGACATGCTGGAAATATCGCGCTTCGAACGCGGCGACATCAAGCTGGAGCTGCAGGTCCTGGATGTCGGCGAGCTGCTGGCGCTGGTCGCCGACGGCTTCGCCGAACCGATGCAGCAGAAAGGCCAGCGGCTCCAGCTCGAGCTGGAGCCCGACTGCCGGGTCAAGGGCGACCTGGAGTGGCTGAAGGAAGTCTTTGACAACCTGCTCAGCAACGCCGTCAAGTTTTCCCCGTTCGGGGCTGTCATCACCATCCGCAGCACCCGGGGCGCGGATACCGTGCGGGCGTCCGTGCACGACCAGGGTCCGGGGCTCAGCGCCGAGGACCAGGGAAAGCTCTTCCGCAAATTCCAGCGCCTGAGCGCCAGGCCCACCGGCGGCGAGTCGTCCACCGGGCTGGGATTGTCCATCGCCGAACTGCTGGTGCGCAAGCACGGCGGCCGCATCTGGGCCGAAAACGGACCTGGGGGCGGCAGTACTTTCTCCGTCGAGCTGCCGCGCGCTTGAGCGAAGAGGAAAAAGCCTAGATCCCGCCCGTCGCGCCGCTCAATCCCGCCTTCAGTTCCAGGACGCGGCCGCAGGCCTCGTCGATGCGCGCTGCGCTGACGCGGCCCGCGGCGACCAGGCCGAGGATGGCCTCCAGGGCCCGCGGGGCGGCGTCCGCGGCAAAGGTCATGTTGTTGGCGATCAGCAGGATGTCGTTGCCGGCGTTCAGCGCCAGTTCCATTGCCCGTTCGCGGTCAAACTCGCCGGCGATGGCCCGCATGTCCAGGTCGTCGGAAATCACCACGCCGCGGAAGCCGAGTTGCCGCCGCAGCATCTCCTCGATGACCGGCCTGGACAGGGTGGCCGGGAAGGCGGGGTCGAGGCGGCGGTTGAAGACATGGGCGGTCATGACGGCATCCGCCAGGCCGGCGGCGATCAGGGCGCGGAAAGGCTCCGTCTCGGCGGCTTCCCAGGTCTCGCTGACATCGGTCAGGCCGAGATGGGAATCGCCGCGCGAGCTGCCGTGGCCGGGAAAATGCTTCAGGCAGCAGACGACCCCGTGTTCGCGGTGGGCTTCAATCACGGCCGCGGCATGGCGGACGACGACGGCCGGGTCGGCCGAATAGCTGCGTCCGTGCCGGCCGATGATCGGGTTGCCGGGATGGACGTCCAGGTCGACCACGGGGGCGAAGTTCAGGTTGAAGCCGGCCGCTGCCAGCGCGGCGGCGGTCGCGGCGGCATGGCGCCGTGTCCGCTCCAGGTCGTCGGCCCGGCCCAGGGCGCGGGCGGCGGGCGCCTGCGGGAAACCCTGCTCCTTTTTGAGCCGCGCCACCCGGCCGCCCTCCTGGTCGACGGCGACCAGCAGCGGGATGGCGGCAGCCTGCTGCAGCGCCGCGATCAGTTTCCGCACCTGCCGCAGGGAACGGACATTGCGCGGCCGGCCGCCGCGGGCCAGGTCGCGATCGAAGAGGACCACGCCGCCGGCGCAGCCGGAGCGGATGGCGCGCACGATGGGCGAGCGCTCGCTGACCTCCAGGCCACGAAAACCGACCAGCAGCAACTGGCCGGCCTTCTCGCGCAGGGTCACCGCTTTACATGCCGTAGCGCTCGATGATCTCCTGCTTGCTCTTGTGCAGGATCTCGAACTTGCGGCCGACCTGGGTGAAGGCGGCCAAGGCCTTGTCCAGGTGCCGCTGCTCGTGGGCGGCGGAGAGCTGGGTGCGGATGCGCGCCTGGCCCTTGGCCACGACGGGGAAGAAAAAGCCCACGGCATAGATGCCTTCCTGGTACAGGTCCTTGGCGAAGTCCTGAGACAGCTTGGCGTTGAAGAGCATCACCGGCACGATCGGCGTCTCGCCCTCCTTGATGATCAGGCCGGCCTCGGTCAGCCCCTTTCTCCAGAAGGCGGTGTTGCGCTCCAGCTTGTCGCGGCGCTCGGTGGTGCGGGAAATGATGTCCAGGACGGCGTTGGCGCCCGAGACCACCACCGGCGGGATGGTGTTGGAAAAGAGGTAGGGCCGGGCCTTCTGGCGGCACATCTCGACCAGCTCGCGGCGGCCCGAAACGCAGCCGCCGGAGGCGCCGCCCAGCGCCTTGCCCAGGGTGGTGGTGATGATGTCGATCTTGCCCAGAACGCCGCAGTGCTCATGGGTGCCGCGGCCGGTCCGGCCGATGAAGCCGCTGGCGTGCGAGTCGTCGACGAAGACCAGGGCGCCGTACGTCTCGGCCAGGGCGACGATCTGGTCCAGCTTGGCCAGGTCGCCGTCCATGGAGAACGAGCCGTCGGTGATGATCAGCTTGACGCGGGCCTGGGCGTGCAGCTGCAGCTTCTCCTCGAGATGGCCCATGTCGGAATGCTTGAAGGTGTCCTGCTGGGCCTTGCACAGGCGCATGCCGTCGACGATCGAGGCGTGCACCAGGCGGTCGGAGATCATCACGTCCTGCTCGTTGAGGACGGCCTCGAAGACGCCGGCGTTGGCGTCCATGCACGAGGGGAAGAGGATGGTGTCCTCGGTGCCCAGGAAGGCGGTCAGCTTGGCCTCCAGCTCCTTGTGGATGTCCTGGGTGCCGCAGATGAAGCGCACCGAGGACATGCCGTAGCCGCGATGGTCCAGGCCCTTGCGCGCCGCCTCGACCACCTCGGGGTGCGAGGAGAGGCCGAGGTAGTTGTTGGCGCACATGTTGATCACGCGCTTCCTTTCGGCTCCGGCCGGGAATTCCACCTCGATCTCGGAATCCTGGGGCGCGCAGATGATGCGCTCTTCCTTGAAAATTCCCGCCGAGCGGATGTCGTCCAGCTCTTTCCGGTAGATGCCGCGGATGCTGTCGTTGAATGCCATGGTGCGCCTAGCGGACGTTGAATTCCTCAAGCATCTTGAGGATGTTGTTCACCGAGTCGAACGCTTCCGGCGTGGCCTTGGCGTCGGGGATCTGGATGGCGTATTTCGTTTCCAGGAAGCGCTTCAGCGAGACCATGGAGAAGGAGTCGACGATGCCGCCCGAGATCAGCGGCGTGTCGTAGGAGATCTCGCGGTCGTCGTCCTCTTCCAGGTACTCCTTTTTCACGTAATCCAGGATCGCGTCTTTCAGTTCGGCCATAGTGTTCTCCTTAGTGGATTGTCAAGATTTTTTATTACATGGAAATGGCCTTGATGTCAATAGACATGGACTCGGCTGAAGCGGACGGCGCATGCTGAACGGCAAATTGCGCCCGATTCAATGAATTTGAAGAAACGATCTATCGTTTCATCTTCTTGCCCAAGGCCCTGCGCCGCACGCCGCATACCGTATGCCGCACATCGATCTCCGATTCCCGATGAGAAAGAGGCGAAGAAAGCCGGCGCCTTGCCAGCCTGGCGTGCGCTGAGCCCGCATTGACAAAATTTTCCGCTTTTTCTATAATTCAGCCGATTTTCATGAGAGATCGATCGCGTTTTCTTCAAGAAGAGATGGAAAATCGCAACGGCGGCAGCTTGCACCGCGGGCGAATTCGCCGCTGAAATGATCCAGGCCGCGCTCGGCTTCCTCCGTTCGCTCTGGACCCAGCGCAAGACCATCGTGGAACTGGCTCGGCGTGATTTCATCAGCCAGCATAGCGGGACGGTACTGGGTGTGTTCTGGAACTATGTCCAGCCGCTGACGTATGCCGTCGTCCTGGCGCTCGTATTCACCTTCGGCCTGCGCCAGAACCGGAGCGGGGACATCCCGTACCTGCCGTACCTGATCTCCGGCATGATCGCCTGGCACTTTTTCGCCGCCGGTCTCGGCAACTTGAGCGGCATCATCAAAGCCCACTCCTTCCTGGTGCGCAAGGGGAACTTCAACCTGGCCATCCTGCCGCTGGGAAAGCTGCTGAGCATCATGATGCCGCACTTGGCCGTGATGGCGGCCACGGTAGTCATCTGCTGGCTGAACGGTTTCGCCCCCAGCCTATACACGCTGCAGCTTTTCTATTACCTGGCGGCCCTGGCCTGCCTGCTGCTGGGGTTGGGATGGATGACGTCGGCCACCAGCCTGTTCATCGAGGATGTGCAGAACCTGGTGGGGGTCATCCTGCAGTTCGGTTTCTGGCTCACGCCCATCATCTGGAACATCCGCACGATCCCCGAGCGCTTCCGCTGGATCGTCAAGATCAACCCCATCTGCTACCTGGTCAACGGCTATCGCGACAGCATGATTTTCCGGGTCGCCTTCTGGGAGAAACCCTGGGATACGCTGTATTTCTGGATTTTCACCCTGACCGTCCTGGTGCTGGGCGGGGTGGTATTCCGCCGGCTCCGGCCCCATTTCGGGGAGGTCCTCTAGATGCCTGTGCCGGCAACCGCCATCCGCCTGCGGAGCGTCAGCAAGTTCTACAAGCTGTACGATTCCAAGCGCGACCGGATGCGCGAGGCCTTTGATTTGCGGAGGCGCAAGCGCCACCGGGAGTTCTACGCCCTGCGCGACATCAATCTCGAAGTGAACAAAGGGGAGATCCTCGGAGTCGTCGGCCGCAACGGCGCCGGCAAATCCACCCTGCTGAAGATCCTCTCCGGGGTCATCCCGGCCAACAACGGCCGGGTCGAGGTCAACGGCCGCGTCTCGGCGCTGCTGGAACTGGGATCGGGCCTGAATCCCAACCTCGACGGCATTCAAAATATTTATTTCGGCGGCATCATGATGGGCTTCTCCCGGGAACAAATGAAAAAGCGCCTGGACGAGATCGTCGCTTTCGCCGGCATCGGCGAATTCATCCACCAGCCCATGCGCACTTACTCCTCGGGCATGCGCGCCCGCCTCGGCTTCGCCCTGGCGGTCAACGTCGACCCGGAGATCCTGATCGTCGACGAGGTGCTGGCGGTGGGCGACGAGCTCTTCCGGCGCAAGTGCTACGCCAAGATGGAGTCGATCATGGCCGCGGGCTGCACCGTGCTGCTGGTTTCTCACAACAGCAACACGATCAACGAATTCTGCCATCGCGCCATTCTGCTGGATGGGGGCGAACTCCTGCTTCATGGCTCCCCCAAGACCGTCTCCATGTATTACCTGCGGTTGATGAACGCTTCCGCGGAAAACGCGGCGTCGGTCCGGAAAGAAATCCTGAAATTGAACCAGGATGCGGCCAGGAAGAACATCCTGTCCTGCCGCGGGGAGGCAGCGGGGAAAAATGGGCCGGACGCCGGCGATTCCGCCCAGCGCCTGGTGCCGTTCCTGATTCCCGAATTGATCCCCAAGAGCACGGTGATCCAGAAGAATCACGACGTGACCATCGACGACATCCGGCTGCTGACCCAGTCCGGGGAGCGGGTGAACGTGCTGGTCATGGGGGAAGAATACCACCTCTCCTTCCAGGTGCGTTTTGACCTGGATGCCAGGGACGTCAGTTTTGGCGTGGCCATCAAAACCGAGAAGGGCGTCAAACTGTGCAACTGCAATCTGAATGGGGAATGCATCCCCTTGATTGAGTCGGGAAAACAGCCCACCGTGCATTTCTTCTTCACCTGCAACCTGATGCCGGGCAATTATTTCGTCACGCTCAACGCCTCCGCCGCTTTCTCCGGGCAGCGGCAAGTCCTGATCCAGATTCAGGATGCCTTGGTTTTCAAGGTCCAAACCGATAAAAATCAAATCAACATCGGTGGACTGGTCTACTGCAACCAGTTCCTGGAGACCGAGATCACATAAAACGGAGAAGCCTTCCCGTTGGACGGGAAACGCGCGCCTTCCATGAATCTTTTCGAAAAACCATTCATTTTTGTCACCGGAGCCCCCCGGTCGGGCACTTCCTTGTTGGCCAAGATCATTGATGCGCATCCGGACACGGCCATCCTGATGGAGAACATTTTCGGCAATCGCCGCCGCCATTGGCAGCGGGCCGATTTTTGGGATTCGCCGCAGCGGCTGAAACAGGAGGTGGAGAAGGCGTTCGCCGCCCTTCCCGAGCCCATTCTCGGCAACAAGGTGGCCACCCCCGACGTCTGGGACGCGGGGGACATCGTCCGTTTCTGCCGGTTGTTCAAGGAATTCCGCATTGTCTTCATTGTCCGGGACCCGGCCGCCATGGCCCTGTCGCGCCGGCGCCGCGAGCCCGAGGATTTCTTCAGGGAATTCAACGCCGAGGCCAGGCAGAACATCCTGATCGATTTCCGCAGCCGCTTCCACGCCTATGTCTCGTCCTGGCGGCAGAGCGTGGAGAATTACTGGCGGCTGAAGGACGGCTTTCAGGACCGGGTGCAGCTGGTTTACTACGAGGACCTGTGCGACGATTTCGCCGCCCAGGTCCGCGCCGTTTTCCAGGGCCTGGGGATCCCTTTCCACCCCAGGGTCCTGGCCTGGCACGAACTGCCGCACCACGACGCCCGGGGCGAGCTGGTCCGGGACCTGAAATATCCCGACGCGGCGGTGGCGCCCCGCGGGGAAGCCCCGCCGGTTCCGGCTGAGCTGCAGGAGGCGCTGGCGGGAATTCCCTTTCAGCACTCGCTGTGGCGGCAGCGGAAGCTGTGAACCCCTGGCGCCTGCCGTGAAACCGCTCGAGTTTTCACCGTTCGCGGCCCCAGGCCGCGGGAGGACCATGAACCAGTTTGTCGTGATCACCACCATTCATGCGAAATCGGATGCGATCGCCGCCTTCGAGGAGCATCCCGCCTGGCTGACGGTGGTGGTGGGGGACAAAAAAAGCGTCCCCATCCCCTCGTCGGCGACCCTGAAATTCCTGGCGGTGGAGGAGCAGCTGGCGTCTGAATTCCGCCTGGCCCGGCAATGCCCGTTCCACCATTATGCCCGGAAGAACATCGGCTACCTTGATGCCATCCACGGCGGCGCGGAGGTCATTTTCGATACCGATGACGACAATTTCCCCCAACCCGAATGGGCTCTGCCCGCTTTCCGCTGCGAACACGGGCTGGCTTCGCAGGCGAAATACGTCAACATCTATTCCCGCTTCACCGACGAGTTCGTCTGGCCGCGCGGGTTTCCCCTGGACGAGATCCGGAATGCCGGACAAAGCCCCCTGCGGATTGAGAGGAGCGCGGCGGTCGATGTCGGGGTTTGGCAGGGACTCACCGACGGCGAGCCCGACGTGGATGCCCTTTTCCGCCTGATCGTGAATCGGCCCGTGCGCTTCTCCCGGGCCGGGGAGTTTTACCTGCCTCCGTGGCGCTTCAGCCCGATCAACTCGCAGAACTCATTCTGGCAGCGGCGCGCCTTCCCTTACCTCTACCTGCCGGCCACGGTCAGTTTCCGCTTCACCGATATCCTGCGCGGATATGTGGCGCAGCGCCTGCTGTGGCAAGACGGGCTGCATGTCGGGGTCACGCCGGCGACGGTCCGCCAATGCCGGAATCCCCACGACCTGATGAGCGATTTCGCCGACGAGGTGCCGATGTTCCTCCACATCAAGGAGATCGTGGCCATTCTCGAATCCGCAGCGCTGGGCAGCGATCCTTGGGACAATCTGTTCGTGATCTATGACCGGCTTGCCGCCGCCCGCTTCGTCGGCCGGGAGGAAATGGAGCTGCTGCAGCTCTGGCGCGAGGCATTTCTGCAAATGAAGAGGTGACGCGAATGGACCGCTGCGAATTCCTTACCATTTACGCCAGTTTCGAAAACCTGCCGGCCGTACGGCAGACCCTGCCAGCCGTCATCGCGGAAACCCGGCGCAACGACGCCCGGCTGATCGTTCACGACTCCAGCGTCAGCGGCCGCGAGGAAAAATGGGCGTTCCTGCGGGAACTGAACCAAAACGGGGATTTCTTCCTCATCCTCTCCGACAACATGTCCATGGCCCATGCGCGCAACATGTGCCTGCATCTGGGCCGCGAGCTCTACGCCCCGGGTTTCGTCTGCATGCTCGAGGACGACCATGGATTTCTGCCCGGGCTGATCCCGGCCATGGTCGGAGCCATGGAAACGCATTACGGCAAGGTCTCGCCCAACGGCCTGCGCTACGGGTTGTTCACCGGCTGCGGGGCCCACAACGCGGCCGGGCGCGAGCTTCTCGAGGACGGGAACGCCTATCCCGGGACAGAGCTCAAGGCGGAGCAGCTGGGGCGCGCCAACAGCTGCTGCCGCTGCGCGCCCACTTCCCATTGGCTCGACGTCCTGAAGGGCTACGATACCGATGAATACCTGATTTCCACTTTCCAGACCAAACAACTGAACCTGCGCAATTATCACAAAGGGTTCACTACCATGATCGTGAAAAACGGCGCATTCATGTTCGACGTGAAGAACTTGGGAAGGGGTTTCAGCTCTCCCGCCGGCGAGAAACTGTGGGACGATGAATTTACCGCCAGTGATCCACGCAGCGTTTTTTCAGGAAAGAAGGCAACGTGAGCCGGAGCGCAAGCCCCGGATGCGGCGGGTCGGCATGAGAAACCGCCGGCAACGGGACGGGGACTCATGAACAACTGCCTGATCCTGGGCTCGGGCCGCAGCGGCACCAGCATGCTGGCCGGCATGCTCCACCAGGCGGGCTACTACATGGGCGAGAAGCTGCACCTGCCGCGCGACTCGAATCCCAAGGGCTTCTTCGAATGGTACCGCGTCAACCGCATCAATGAGGAGATCCTGGCGGCGCACGACCGCCGCGGGCTGAAGGGGCGTTTCGTTGCGGCCGTTCTGAAAAAACACACGGTCGACAGCCCGGGCAAGAGCCAGCGCTGGCTGATGGCCGTCCCGGACGGAAGCGAACTGGGCCCGGTCCCGGCAGGGTTGGAGGCCGAGATGCGCGCCGTTCTGCAGCGCCGGCCCCATGCCTTCAAAGACCCGCGTTTCAGCTACACGCTGCCGGCCTGGGCCCCGCTGCTCGTCCCGGGCACCGTGTTGCTGTGCGTCTTCCGCGACCCGGCCGTGACCGTGGCCAGCATGCTCAAGGAGTGCCGGAGCCAGGCCTATCTGGCCGACCTGTTCATCGGCCGCCGCGACGCCTTCCGCGTGTGGACCGCCATCTACCGCAACGTCGTCGAGCGGCTCCTGCCGCGCTTCCCCTCCCTGCACGTCGTCCATTACAACCAGGTCCTCGATGGCAGCGCCCGGGAGAGGCTGGAAAGCGCCCTGCAAACCAGGCTGTCCTGGGAGTTCGCCGATCCCAGGCTGGCGCGGACGCGCAGCCGCCGGCCTGCCCCGCCGGCCGCCCGCCAGCTGTACGCCCGTTTGTGCGCCCTGGCGGGATACGCCCCGTCCGGCCCGGAATCGTGAAGCACAAGTACCTGTTCATTTTGTGCCCGCCCTCCTCGGGATCCACCCTGCTGTGGCAGCTGCTCCGGACATCGCCCCATGTCGGGTTTTTCCGGGCCGAAGGGCAGACCCTGGTCAAAGACATCCTCTTTACCGCGCAGCGCTGGGACCCGGCACTGCCTGTCGCCTGGGAAAAAGTCCGGGCGGCGTGGGAGTCAGCCTGGGACATGAGCAAGCCCGTGCTGCTGGAAAAGAGCCCCCCGCACCTGGTGCGGGCCAGGCAGTTGCAGGAGCACTTCCCCGGCAGCCACTTCGTGGTCATGGTCCGCAATCCCTATGCCTACTGCGAGGGCATCCGGCGGCGCTGGCGCAATGACCTGAATTACGCAACCATCGCCCGGCGCTGGGTCGAGCGGGCCGTTTTTCAATGCGACAACCGCGCCGGCCTGCAGCGGGTGCTTTTTTTCACCTACGAGGAGCTGTGCGCCGACGCCGAGTCGATCTGCCGCCGGCTGGTCGGCTTCGTTCCCGAGCTGGAGCGCCTGCAGCCGCAAAGGGAGTTCGCGGTGTTTGAAAAGAACCTGCCGATGAAGGACTTGAACGCCCGGCAGATCGCCCGTCTTTCCGCCTCCGACATCCGGGAGATCAACGCCGTCCTGGGCGGGCACCGCCAGCTGCTTGCCGAATTCGGCTACGAAATGATCGGGGAGACTGATGCCTGAGGAGACACTGCAGCCGGGGATTTCGGTCGTCGTCTGCTGCCACAACAGCGCCGAGGTGATCGGGCCCACGCTGCGGGCGCTGGCCGTGCAGGCGGCGCCCGCCGGCTGCGGCTTCGAAGTCATTCTGGTGGACAACCATTGCACCGACAATACGGTGAGCTGGGCGCGCCAGGCCTGGAGCGACGAGAATGCCGAGTGCCCCCTGCGCATCGAGAGCGAGGGCGTTCCCGGGCTGATCCACGCCCGCAGGAAAGGAGTTTTGGCCGCGCGCTACGACCGGCTCCTGTTTGTCGACGACGACAATATCGTGGGCGAGGGAGCGCTGGCGGTTTTGGCCTCCCTTTATGAGCGGCACCCGCGGACCGCCGGCATCGGCGGCCGGGTCGAGCCGCTGTTTCCCGGCCCGCCTCCCGCCTGGTTCCCCCTGGCCGCCGGTTCGTACGCCTGCACCCCGCCGGGTCCCGAGGCCGACCGCGCCGGGGCCAGGATCACCATGAGCGGGGCCGGCTTCTCTTTCCGCACCCGCCGTCTCCTGGCCCTTTTCCGCTCCCCCATTCCGATGTTCCTTGTCGGACGCCGCGGCGAAGCGTTCTCGCGGGGGGAGGATGCCGAAATCTGCCTGCGGGTCGGGCTGCAGGGGGGAGAATTGCGTTATGAGCCCGGCTTCCGCATCGGGCATGTCCTCAGGGCCGAACGCCTGAACTGGGAATACGTCCTGGAGGCGCGCCGCTGGTATGGCCGGGCCGACGTGGTCCTGGGGATGTACAAGGACGTCCTGGCCGGGCAGGTACCGCCGGACTTCATGGAGCGCCTGGCCCGGGTCGAGGAGAAGCAGAGCCTGCTCCAACGGCGCGCGGCCGTCCCCGAGGCGCCAACGGGTCCGGGTTCACGCCTGGCCCTCAAGCTCGAGCTGCTGGCGGGGATGCGCCAGGAGCTGGCGGAGATGGGCCCGGAACGCTATGAAGAGATCCGTGCCGCCGTCCGCCAGCTGGCGGATGGAGCGCCGGGGGGGAAATGACCCCCGGAGTCGGCCGGCCGCGCATCGCCCACCTCGTTCACCCCGTTGTGGCGGGCCCGGGAAGCGACTTGCTGACCGCCCAGCCCATCACCTTCGAGACCATGCGCGTGGCCCGGGAGTTCGCCCGCGGCCAGGCCGGCGTCGATCTGTTCGCCATTCAATATCAGGATGAGGAGCGCATTCCCTTGCCCGACGCCTTTCAGCGCGCCCCCGACCTGGAGCGCTCGGTGGCGGATGTGGGGGCGTTTCAAAAAAAAAGGAAGCTGGCGCTGATCCGGGACCTCCTCGATCGCCTGTACGCCTGTTCGCAGGCCGATTATTTCCTTTACACGAACGTGGACATCGCGCTGCAGCCTTATTTTTACCTTACTGCCGCCGCGCTCATCGCCCGCGGCCACGATGCCTTCATCATCAACCGCCGGACCATCAGCCATCGCTTCCAGCGCCTCGACGAGATCCCCCTGATGTATGCCGAAAACGGGGAAGCCCACCGCGGCTGGGACTGCTTCCTGTTCGCGCGCCGGCTCTATCCGCGCTTCCAGCTGGGCGACGCCTGCGTGGGCACCGACTGGATCGGCCGCATGATGATCACCAACATGGCGGCCCTGGCCGCGCGCTTCGCCGTGTTCAAGAACCTGCATGCCACGTTCCACATCGGCAACGACAAGGCCTGGAGCGCCGGCGAATTCCGCGACTACGCCGCGCACAACAAGGAGCAGTGCCGCCGGACGCTGGTGGCCTTCGACAAGGAATACGGACCTTTCGACCGCAACGGGCTGCCGGGAAAATTTTTCAACCGCTTTTCCGGGAACGAATCATGACCGTTCTGCCGTTCTTACCCAGGATTCCGGCATGATCACCCTGGCCCACATCGTCAACCCGGTTCCGGCCGGGGAAGAGTCCGACCTGTGCGCCGCCCAGCCGATTACGTTCGCCACCATGGGCGCTGCCCGTGGCTTCTGCAGGGACATCGCCGGGATCGACGTGCGCTTGTATGCCGTGCAACTCGCCGGCGAGGAAGAGGTGAGCATGCCGGCGGCCTGGCGGAGGCTTCCCGGCCTTCAGCGCTCGGTGGCCGATCTGAAGGAATTCGCGACGCGGAGGAATCTGCCGCTGATCCGCGATATCCTCCAGGCGCTGTACGACGCCGACGACGCGGACTACATGATCTACACCAATGCCGACATCGCCCTGCAGCCCAATTTCTACTGGACGGTGGCCCGGTTGATCGAACGCGGCCATGACGCCTTCGCCGTCAACCGCCGGACCATCCCGGCCCATTACCGGGACATCGGCGACATCCCCCTCATGTGCGCCGAGTTGGGCCGGGAGCACAAGGGCTGGGACTGCTTCGTGTTCAAGCGCGGGCTGTACCCGCGCTTCCGCCTGGGCCTGGCCTGCATCGGCGCCGGCTGGGTCGGCCGGGTGCTGTTGACCAACATGGCCTGCCTGGCCGACCATTTCAGGGTCTTCACCGACCTGCACCTGACCTTCCATGTCGGGAACGAAATGGCGTGGCGGGCGCAGCGCTTCAGCGACTACCTGGCCCACAACCGCGGCGAGTGGCAGCGGGTGTTCCTCGAGTTGTCCGGCGAATACGGGCCCTTCGACCGCGGCGCCATCCCCGGTTGCTTTCTCGAATTTTTCGCCAGGCAGGCGGCCCGGGAGGAAGTGAAATGAAGGCGTTGCCCGCCTGCCTGCCGCAGGACCCGGTCTTCATCGTCGGCTACCCGCGCTCGGGGACCACGCTCCTGCAACGCCTGCTGGTCGCCCAGCCCGGCTTCCATTCGCTCCCCGAGACCCACTATTTCACGGTGATCGAAAGGCGGCTGCAGCTCGGCGAGAACGACCGGATCGCCGTCTCCGATATCGGCGCCCTGAGCGAGGCGATCGCGGAAAAGATGGACGTGCAACTCACGGCGCAGGAGATCGGCCAACTGACCGAAACGGCGCAACGGAGCGAGCTGACGTCCAAGATGGCCTTCGAATTCATCGTGTCCCGATTCCTTGCTGCGCAGATCGAGGCCGGCGGGGCGGCTTCCTGGCGCTGGGTCGAGAAAACGCCGACCCATGCGAATTTCCTGGAGCGCATCCTCCAGGTCTACCCCCTGGCGCAGGTCCTGCATATCATCCGCCATCCGGTGCCGGCGATCCTTTCGCGCCGGCGTAAATTCCCCTTCAACCGCGAAACGCCCCTGGAAAGGCTGGCCTGGGCCTGGAACCGCCTGCTGGACAACGCCGAGCTCAGCCGGGAGCGGCACCCCCGGCAAGTGCACGCCCTGCGCTACGAGGACCTGGTCGGCGACATGGAAATCACCCTGCGGGCCGTCGGCGCGTTTCTGCATGCCCCGTCGCTCATGGCGCGGGCCGCGAGCATCCGCTGGCAGGAGCTGCCCGCTGCGCCGGTCCTGGAGCACGAGACATGGAAGCTCCAGGACATGAATGCCGCATTGGCCAATACCAACGAGACCTATCGGCAAACGGCCGGCGCCGGCGACGTCGAAACGATCGAAGCGATCGTCGGCGCCCGGATGGCGCGCTTCGGTTACGGCCATTTTTCCTGTGAGCCCTCTGCAGAGTAAGATGAAGAAGGTCCTTGCCCTGATCGCCGTGAACCTGTTCGTGTTCATCGGGCTCGTCGTTATCCTCGAGCTGGTGCTGCGCGCCGCCGGCAGCCGCCCCCTCTATCGGGCGACGACAAGTGAGGACCCCCAGCACGCGCAGCTGGAAAAAACCTGCCGGCAGCTCCGCCAATCCAAGGAAATCACCGTGTCCGGCGATTATTTCACCGATGAAAGGGGGGTCTTCCGGGCCGCGGCCCAGGTGCCGGGCTCAGGCGGCCCGCGGGCGGAGGGGGCGCGAACCAACTCGTCGGGCTTCCGCGGCCGCGAGTTCGTCGGCGCGGAAACGAACCGTGCCAAGGTCTTCTTCCTGGGGGATTCCTTCACCTGGGGGGCTTCGGCCCAGCCCATCGGGGAGTGCTTCGCCGACCGGGTGGATCGGGCGGGATACTGGGTCTACAACGGAGGCATGCCCGGCACCGATCCCCAGCAGTACGCTCTGCTGGCGGAGATCTACGTGCCCCGGCTCAAGCCCGACGTGGTCGCCGTCTGCCTCTACCTCGGCAATGACCTGAAGAACCATGCCATCCCCCTGCTGCCGCGCCGCAACCTGCACTATGCCACCCGCATCGGCTTCCTGCGCGGCTACGACGACCACGGCCGCTATTTCGCCGACGGCCGGCAGGCCGTCGACTATTTCCGCAAGCGGAAGTGCGGCTGCACGGAGAACGTGCTCGAGGATTTCCTCTATAAGACCGTTGTCGGCAGAGCCGTCTACGGGTTGTTCCATCTTCGCGGCCGCATCCGTCCCGATCCGCAGCGGCAGTGGGTGGTCGAATGCCTGCGGCGCATCGAGCGTGTCTGCCGGGACCACGGCTCGCGCTTCCTGCTCTTCCTGATCCCCAACAAGCAGTTGAAAAAGAACGAGAGGAACCTGCGCCTGGTGAGATCCTTCCCGGCGGTGTCCAGCCATTATCCGCCGAACTTCTCGCGCGCCGACTACCGCCCCGACCCCGACAACCACTTCAACAACCAGGGCCACGGCAAGTTCGCCGCTTTCATCCTGGATATCCTGAAAGCCGAAGGCTTTCCGCCGCTGCGCTGACATGCTGCCGCCGGAGAAGATCCTCGATCGCCTGGTGCTGGTGGGCGGCCCGCCGCGCAGCGGCACGACGTTCGCCGCCAAGGCGTTGAATGCCCATCCGCGCATCGTCACCGCCATGGACGACCCTGTCCATGAATGCTGGGCCCTTTACCACTACCCGACCCGCAGGGGATTGGTCGATGACCTGCGCCAGGGTTCCCTGATGCGGGCGGAAGTCGTCGCTCGCCTGAAGGACCATCTCTTCGCCGGCGACCGTTTCGCCGGCGTGGCCCCGTCCGCCAAGACCGAAAGCAGCCCGATATCGGCAGCGCCCCCGCCGCCCGCCGGGATCATGCCCGGGGAAAGGAAGGTGATCCGCCATGCGCTTCCCCTCGCGCGTTTCGCGGCCGACTGGCGCCTCTGCCTCAAATCGCCGGAGATCTCCTTCGTGCTGCCGCGGCTGGCGGATTTGCTGCCCTCGGCCCGTTTCGTCCTGGTCTTCCGTCCGCTGGCGGAAATCGCCGAATCGATGTTCCGCAAAAGCCGGACGGTTCGCCGGCAGCCCGTATTCAACCGCCGCTGGGAAGGGGAGACGGACGGCGAGGGGCGGCTGCTGCCCCCCCCGGGAGTGCCGGCGGAGTGGACCGGCCTGTGGCGCCAGGGCACGGGTTTCCAGCGCTGCGTCCTCAATGCCGCCGCCTATGCCCGGGCCATGGCCTCTGGCTGCGCCGCGCTGCCTGCGGAGCGGTTTTTCGTCTATGATCATGCCCGGCTGCGCACCCGGCCGGAGCCGCTCCTGTGCGCCCTGGCCGCTTTTCTGGGCCTCGACGCAGCGGGATTCGCCGGCGTGGCCGCCGCGCTCCGCCCGGAGGTGCCGGCCCTGACCCGGGAACTCGAGGCGCAGTTCGAACCGCTGCGGGAGGAACTGGGCCTGGAGGCGCTGGCCGACGGCCTGGCCGGCCTGGCCGCGCAGTCGCTCTCGCGCTGGGGCGGCGCCGGGAGGCCGGCGTGATCGTCTATTTCAGCACCGTGCGCCGCAAGCGCCCGATCCGCGAGGGCGGGGAGATCGTCAAGCTCGATTGGACGGCCAGGCGCGTACTGCGGGCGCTGCCGGTCTTTCCCAGCGATCCCGACATCGCGGACGATCCCAATCCCCGGGGCAACAGCCGCGGCGGCAAGGGCATCCTCGTCCGCGGCGGCGAGGTCCTGGTCGGAACCTACCACACCCTGCTGGTTTTCGACGCCGACCTGAACCTGAAGCGGCGCATCGCCAACAACCTGTTCGTGAACCTGCACGAGATCTGCGCCGACGGCGAGGACCTCTGGGTGTCCTCCACGACGATCGACTGCGCCCTGAAGGTGGACCGCTCCGGGCGCACCCTGAAGTCGTGGTGGCCGCGCGAGGAGCCGTTGCTGCGCGCCCGCTTCGGCCTGTCGCCCCTGGCGCTCGACAAGCAGGCCGACAACCGCCTGCTCCACCTGCGCGCCGAACTGGGCCAGCAGCAGGGCCACACCCACCTGAACGCCGTCTGCCGCGGCGGCGGCAAGACCTACGTCCTGCTCAACCGCCAGGGGGCGCTGGTCGAGATCGAGCCCGGGCTGCGGGTGGTGCTGGAGGACGAGCGGCTGCGCAACAGCCACAGCCCGGTGCTCATGGACGACGGCCGGCGCGTCGCCATCTGCAGCAGCTTTCACAAGGACATTCTTTTCTATGACCTGGAGAGCGGGGCGCTGGCGCGGCGCCTGCACCTGGCGGATTTCCCCGAGGTGGCGGCGCTGAAAAGGGAGTTTCCCGACCAGCCCTTCAACGCGGCCCTGTTCGTGCGCGGCCTGGACGTCATCGGCCCGGACCGCCTGCTGGTGGGCGTGTCCCCGGCCGCCATCCTCGAGATCGACGCCGCGGCCGGCAGGCTGCTGGGCCTGTTCCGCTACGGCGGCGACGTCGGCGACGCGGTCCACGGCCTGGCCCATGACCCGGCTTCCCTCGCCGTTCCCGCCGCCGCCGGTGGGCGGAGGCCCACGCCATGACACCCCGCTCTCCCCGGGCCTTCCTGCGCACCCTGGCGCTGGCGCTGGCTCTGGCGGCCGCCGCGGCCGCCCTGGGCGAATTCGCGGCCCGCTTGCCGCTCGTGCGCCGGGCGCTGCCGGCCCCCAGCATCGGCAGCGGCCACCGCCGCCTGGACATCAAACTGGAGCTGCTGGACCGCTTCGTCCGGGAAGAGGGGCGCCTCGATTGCCTCTTCCTGGGCGCGTCGGACGTCAACCTGGGCATCAGCCCCGAGGAGTTCGGCCGCGCCTACGCGTCTCAAGGCGGGAAAGAGATCGCCGCCTTCAATTTCGGACTGGACGGGTTCATACCCGCCGCCGCCGCGGTCATGGCCGATATTCTGGTGAAGAAATACAGGCCCCGTTGGCTGATCTGGGGGATATCGCCGGCCAGCTTCAGCGACAATCTGCAGCGGAAGACCCCGCAGATCGTGCGCCGCCATCCCTGGTGCCGCCACATGACCGGCTCCTTCAACCTCGAGGGTTGGCTGTGCGAGCATTCGGCCGCCTATCGCTATTTTCTCCGTTTCCGCATCTGGCTTGAGCGTCCCGAATACTCCCGCGGCCTCAGCCAGCGGGAGGCGCGGACACTGCGGACGGGTGAGCCAGCCCGAAGCCATGACGACCTGACCGGAGTCTGGGGAGCCGAATTCGAGAGAGAGGCGCGCCGGCGTCGGGTCCTGGAAGGGTTCGCTTTCAACCCGGAATCGCTCGCCGCCTTGGACGCCGTCGCCGGCTTGGGCAGGCAAACGCGGGTGGTGCTGCTGGAAGTCCCGGTTCACCCCAGATTTTACGGCCTGTACGGCAACGGCGTCGCCGATCACCAAAAGGCCCTTCTGCGCATCGGCAAAAAAGCGGAGCGCGGCGGGGCCCTCTTCCTCTCCCCTCCGCGCGAACTGGTGCCCGAGGCGGGGTTCGCCAACAGCAACCACATGAACGGCTGGGGCGCCGGCGTGTTCAGCCGCTGGCTGGGCTCGCGCCTGAAGCAGGCGGTCAGCATTGGGGAGCTCGGGGAGCCGTGAGCGCAGCGGGCGGAAGGATATAGACAACATGGCCGTTCACTCCGTCGGGTTTTTCGCTTTTGCCGCCGTCGTGCTGCTGCTGCATTATACTGCCTTCAGGAAGCAACAGAACCTGCTGCTGCTGCTGGCATCCTACGGGTTTTATTCTTCGCTATCGGCCGAATTCGCCGTCGTGCTGGCCGTCATGACCGCAGCCAATTTCGCCTGCGCCCTGCGGATCGAGCGCAGCCCCCGGCAGGGACGCTCCTGGCTCTGGGCCGGGATCGCCTTCAACATCACGGCGCTGGTTTGGTTCAAGGCCGGCCATCATTTTCTGCCCGGCATTCTGGCCCTCTTTTCCCGCCTGGGGCTGCCCGCCGTTTCGCCGGGGATGAGGATCATCCTGCCGGTCGGGTTTTCCTTCTATGTGCTGCAGGCGCTGTCGTACCTGGTCGACGTGCGGAGAAGGCAATTGCCGGCCTGCACCCGCCCGGTGGATTTCGCCCTCTACCTGGGATACTTCCCCAAGCTGACCGCCGGCCCCATCGAGCGCGCCCGGAAATTTCTCCCGCAATTGGCCGCCCCAAGGCGTGCGCTGCAGATCGACCTCGCGCGCAGCGTGGGATTGATCGCCTTCGGCCTGCTGCGCAAGTTCGTGATCGCCGATCCGCTGTTGCGGGCCGTCCCGGCAACGGCGTTCCAGGCGCCGGGGGAAGTCTCCCCGTTGGCGCTCGCCGCTTGGCTCGCGGCTTATGCCGTCGGCGTCTACAATGATTTCTGCGGCTACACCGACCTAGTGCGCGGCGTCAGCGGCCTTTTCGCCATCGATTTGTCGCGCAACTTCAACCTGCCCTTCTTCTCCCGGAATTTTACCGAATTGTGGAACCGCTGGCACATGACCCTGTGCTTCTGGCTTCGCGATTACGTCTATTTCCCCATCAGCCGGGCGCTGGTGCGCCGCGGCACCCGCCTCAGTCAGGGATTGAACCTGATCCTGCCGGCCATGGCCGCCACCCTGGCCAGCGGCCTCTGGCATGGATGCAACGTTAAGTTCATCGCCTGGGGGGTGCTGATGGGCCTGCTGCTCGTCGCCGAGAGGCTTGCCGCCCTGGGCCGGCCGCTGCGTCCCGTAACGGCCGTGCCGGCCTGGCAGAAATCGCTCTCGGTGCTGAAGCTCTGGGCACTGGCGGGACTGCTGGCGCTGTTCAGCGCCGCCGAGCCGGGCCCGGCCCTGGAATTCCTCTCCCGCCTTTTTTCCTCAGCCCCCTGGCATTGGCCCGATTCCAGGGTGTTCCTCCTGGTCCTGCCTTCGGCCTGGCTGGATTTCAGGCAGCTGCGAACCGGTGACGAGCTGTTTTTCCTCCGTTACCCCCCGTTGCGGCGGGCGGCTTTCCTGGCCCTGGCCGGCTGGGCCATCTTCTTGTTCTCGCGCTCGGGAATCCCCGCCCCCTTTGTCTACCAGGGGTTCTAGAGGCATGCCATGAGCCGGGATCGGAGCGAAGGCGAAATCAAGGACACGCTGCGCCGCTACCTGTGCCGTGACATCATCAAGAACGAGGCCTATCCGCTGAAAGACGATGACCCGCTGCTGAGCGGCGGGCTCATCGATTCCTTTTCCCTCGTCTACATCGCCGTGTTCATCGAGAAACAATTTGCGGTCAGGATCCCCGACACCGAGCTGACGATCGAGACGATGGACACGATCGACGCCATGGCCGCGCGCATCCTGCGGGAGTCGCCATGAGGGCCTTTGTCGGCAACCGCCGTTTCCGGGTCAGCGATCCGCTGCTGGAGAGGGGCAGGCTCCGTCCCGGCGAGACGGCCGTCATATTCATCGACGAGGAGGGGGAAGCCGAAAACCTGTCCGTGGGCACGCTGCTCAACCGGGCGGGCGCCTGGGCGCAGGCGCTGGCGCGCCTTGGGCTGAAGCCCGGCGATTTGGTCCTCTTGTCGCTCGGCCACAGCCGCGAGCTGCTGTACGCATTCTGGGCGGTCCAGCTCGCCGGTGCCGTCCCGGTCATCTTTGCCTACAAGAGCCCCCTTTCCACCCAGGCCTCCCACAGCCAGCGCCTCCTCGGCGCCCTGCGCCAAACCGGGGCGCGGATGCTCGTGACCCAGCCCGGCCAGGCGGCCGCCCTTTCCCCTGAGCTCACGGACCCGGAGCCGCGGGTGCTGAGCACCGATGACCTGGCCAGCGCCGCCGTTCAAGGTTTCACCCCCGGGTTCGCGGCCGCCCAGGGCGGGCAAGCGGAAGGAGATGCGGTTGCCTACGTGCAGTTCACCAGCGGCACGACCGGCAGCCAAAAAATGGTGGAACTGTCCCATCGGGCCATCCTGAAATTCTCCGAGTCGTTTCACGCCCACTTGCGCGTGACTCCTGCCGACGTCGTGATCAATTGGCTCCCCCTGTACCACGATTTCGGGCTCTTTGCCGGCTTCATCCTGCCTCTTTTTTGCTCAACTCCAACCGTCCTGATCTCCCCCTACAAATGGCTGCGCGATCCCCTGTTCGTCCTGAAAGCCGTGCAGAAGTATCGCGGCACGATCACATTTTTCCCCAATTCGGCCTACAACCACACGCTGCGCTGCGCCGCCGGGCTTGCTTCCGGAGGCCTCGACCTCTCTTCGCTGCGACTCCTGATCAACGGCTCCGAACCCATCCTGCACGAGACTCAGCAGCGCTTTTTTGAATTTTTTTCACCCTTCGGGCTGAGGGAGGATGCCCTGGGCAGCGGCTATGGAATGGCCGAGAACACGCTGGGCGTCACCTTCAGCGCGATGGGCCGGCGCAGCACGGTCGACTGGATCGACCGCAGGCAGATGAGCGCGACCGGGCGGGCCCTGCCGCTGGCCCCCGGCGCGCCGGGGAGCGTCCCGCTGGTCAGCTCGGGCAAACCCCTGCCCGGCATTGAGCTGGCTGTCGTCGATGCCCAGCGGCGCCCGGTCGGCGAGCGGCGCGTCGGCGAGATCGCTTTCCGCAGCCCGTTCCTGTTCAGCGGTTACCGCGGCGACCGGGCGGCGGGCGAACGGGTGATGGCCGACGGCTGTTTTTTCAGCGGCGACCTGGGATACCTGGCCGACGGCGAGCTGTTCGTGTGCGGGCGCCGCAAGGACCTGATCATCGTCGGCGGGCACAACATCCACCCGACCGAGATCGAGTCCGCCGTGGCCGCCCTGCTGCAAGTCAGTCCCGACCAGGTCGTCGCCTTCGGCCTGGCCGACGAGGCCCTGGGAACGGAGCGCGTCGTGGTCGTCTGCGGCCTGGGGAGCCTTCCCGGCCAGGATGAGAAGGCAATGATCGAGCGCGCCGTGCGCCGGGCGGTGTACCATGAGTTCGCCGTTT
Organism: uncultured Clostridia bacterium; assembly: GCA_964562095.1. Lineage (GTDB taxonomy): Bacteria > Acidobacteriota > Aminicenantia > UBA2199 > UBA2199 > UBA2199. Next base: position 40,410 of record CAZLSH010000008.1, read on the forward strand.
CCCCGGCCGACGTTCTCCTGGTCAAGAAGAACTGGCTGGTCAAGACCGGCAACGGCAAGATTGCCCGCGCCCGGACCCGGGAGAAGTACCTGGCCGGTGCCGGCGGCGGGACGCCCTCCCCATGAAAGACTACGATCCGCTCCGGCCGCTCTTTTCCCTGCATGTGCCCAAGTGCGCCGGGCAGAGCTTCCGCGAGCTGCTGCAGCGCTGGTTCGCCGGCCGCTTCTTCGTCCATTATTTCCAGCAGAACGACGCGCCGCCGCCGCGGCGCGTTCTGGGGGAGCGCTCGTGCCTCCACGGCCACTTCAATCGCGAAAAGGGTCTGGGCTTGGAAGACTATTATCCCGCGGCCGGCCAGTTGATCACGGTCCTGCGCGATCCCCTGGAGATCGCCCTGTCCAACTATTTTTTCTGGAAGCGCAAGGCGCGGCGGCGGCAGATCGAGCGGGGGAGCATCCGCGCGGGTGGCGAGCACGACTACCGGGACATCGACGATTTTTTCCGCAAGCGGCCCCGCTCCCACCTCCTGAATTTCCTGCCCGCGGCGCTGACCCCGGAAAACTACCGGGAATTCCTGGAAGCGCGCTTCGTCTGGATCGGACTGGTGGAGAACCTGGACGAGGCGGTCCCGGTGCTCGCCGGGCGGCTGGGCTTTGCGCCGGGGCCCGTCATGCGCGTCAACGCCTCCCCCCGCGACGAGGAGCTGTCGCCGGCGCTCAGGGAGGAATTCCTCGAACGCAACCGCTTCGAGTACGAAATCCACCGCCATGTGCTATACTTATGGCAGCAACGGAAAACGAAGCCATGAAAAGCCTCTATTTCACCCGTTTCCTCCCCACCTGGGACCTGGGGGGCGGCAGCCGGCGGCTGATGCAGGTTTGGGCGATCCTTCAGGACCTGGGCTGCGAACTCCGGACCAGCGCCCGGGGCGAAGGACTCGGCGCCGACCGCCTCCGGCGCCTGGAGAAGGGCGGGAACTGGCTGCAGCGCCGCCGGCTCCGCTCCTGGGCCGCCGGCCGCCGCCCAGCGGTTTTCCGCCTGCGGGAGATCTCCCGTGCCTGGAGCCGGGATGACGAAATCGGCGCCGGGATCGACCTGGCGTTCCTGGACGACCCAATCTATTTTCTTCCGCTTTTCGAAACCCTGGAACGGCGCGGCGTCCCCATCGTCGCCGTCTGTCACAACCTGGAGTCCCTGGTCCCCAGCCAGGTGGAGAAGCCCTATGCCGGCGAATTGCTGAGGCAGGAATTGGATGTCCTCTCGCGCTGCCGACTGGTGGTCACCATCTCGCGGGAGGAGAGCTGGCTGCTGAACAACACGGGCATCGCCAACTGCTTCTTCCCTTACTACCCGCTGCCCCCGGTCCTCGACCGCCTGCTCGCCGTCCGCCGCCTCCGCAGCCAACGCCCCGGTTCAGGCGGCGTGCTGCTGCTGGCCAATGCCAAGAACCCGCAGTCGGGCCGGGGCGCCCGGCAGGCGATCGCCGCCTGGCGCAGGCTGCGGCTGGCCCCGAGGTTCGGCCCCCTGCTGGTGGCCGGTTTCCACAGCGAGCGGATCTTTGCCCCGGAGCTCTTTGACCAGCAGGTGCGACTGCTGGGAACGCTGGAGAATTCCAGGCTCGACGAGCTGCTGGCTCAGGTTTCCGCCTGCCTATGCCATCAGGAGAACGGCGGCGGCGCCCTCACGCGCATCACGGAGATGCTGGTCGCCGGCGTGCCGGTCGTGGCCAGCGCCCATGCCGCCCGTTCGCACCACGGCACGCCGGGGCTGATCGAATTCAACGAACTGGACGAGCTGGAGCAGGCGCTGCACAGCCTGCGCGGGAGCGCGGGAACGCCTCCGCCGCCGGCTCCCGATCCCGCGCCGCTGCTGGCCGCCATCCAGCGGATCCTGGGGGCCGATCCATCATGAATGGGCCGGGGCTCCGCTTTTTCCCGCCGCAGCGGCATTGGGGAGGATGGGCGCCGATTTTTCACGTGAGGATGTGATGAAAACTCTGTTAGTGACCGGATCGAGCGGCCTGATCGGCAGCGAGGTCGCGGCTTTTTTCGCCGCCCGGGACTGGGAGGTCCATGGGCTGGACAACAACATGCGCGCCGCGTTTTTCGGACCCGCGGGCGATACGACCTGGAACCGGCGCCGGCTGGAGACCGCCTGGAAGAACTTCCACCACCATGAGCTCGACATCCGCGACCGGCAGGCCGTGAGTGAATGCGTGGCCGCCCTGAAGCCCGCCGCCATCGTCCATGCCGCCGCCCAGCCCAGCCACGACCTGGCCGCCTCGCGCCCCCTTGACGATTTCGACGTCAACGCCGTGGGCACGCTGAACCTGCTGGAAGCCAACCGCCGGACCGATCCCGGGACGCCCTTCGTCTACTTTTCCACCAACAAGGTGTACGGCGACGCGCCCAACGAGCTGGCGCTCGAGGAAAAGGAGACGCGCTGGGACTATGCCGATCCCGCCTGCCGCGACGGCATCGCCGAGGATTTCCGCATCGACGCCTCGACCCACTCCGTATTCGGCGCCTCCAAGCTCGCCGCCGATGTCATGGTGCAGGAGTACGGCCGCTACTTTGCCATGCCCACCTGCTGCCTGCGCGGCGGCTGCCTGACCGGTCCCAACCACAGCGGCGTCGAGCTGCACGGGTTCCTGAGCTACCTGGTCAAGTGCAACGTGCTGGGAACGGAATACAAGATCTACGGCTACAAGGGCAAGCAGGTGCGGGACAACATCCATGCCCACGACGTGGCGCGCTTCATCGAGGAGTTCCTGAAGGCGCCGCGCCACGGGGAGGTGTACAACATCGGCGGCGGCCGCGGGAACTCCATCTCCATCCTGGAAGCCTTCCGCCTGATCGAATCGATCTCCGGAAAGCCGATGGCCTACCGCTACCTGGAAGGCAACCGCATCGGCGATCACATCTGCTATATCTCGAACCTGGCCAAGATGAAGGCCCATTACCCGGGCTGGAGCATCCGCCGGAATTTGCCGGCGATCTTCGCCGAGATCCATCGCTCCTGGCTGGAGCGGGGGCGCTGACATGAAAGCCGTCACCCTGCTCCATGTCATCCACCCGGGGATCGTCGACCCGGAAAGCGACCTGTCCGCCGCCCAGCCCATCACCTTCGCTGCCATGGAGATCGCCCGGAAATTCGCCGGCGGCGCGGTGGCGGTGCAGCTGCGCGCCGTCCTGTTTGCCGACGAGCAGCAGCTGCCCCTGCCGGCCGTTTTTGACAGGCTGCCCCGGCTCGAGCGCTCCATCGCCGATATGAAGACTTTTAAAAAAAGGAGAAAACTGGCCCTGATCAGGGATATTCTCGATGCGGGCGTCGCGGGCAGCGACGCCGAGTTCGTCATCTATTCCAACGTGGATATCGCCCTGCAGCCCCATTTTTACACCGCGGTGGCCGCGATCGTCCGCCAGGGGTATGACGCCTTCGTCATCAACCGCCGCACCATCCCCGGGACCTATTCGTCGCCGGCGGACATTCCCTTGATGTACGCGGAGATCGGCGAGCCCCACAAGGGCTACGATTGCTTCGTGTTCCGGCGCCAGGCGTATGCCCGGTTCCAGCTGGGCCGGGTGCATGTCGGCAGCGCCGGCATCGGCCGGGCGCTGCTGGCCAACCAGGTCGCCGGCGGCGGAGCGTTCCGCGAATTCCGCGACGCCCACCTGACCTTCCACATCGGCGACGCCTGCGCCTGGAGGGACGAGGCCCTCTCCGACTACCTGCGGGAGAACTGGAACGAGTACCTGGCCGTCTTCAAGGAGATCGAGGCCGAGCGCGGCGAATTCCAGCCGGATATCCGCTCCTACCTGCTGGATACGGGCGAGCGGCGCTTCCTCCCGGATTTCACCTCCGGCTGCCTGCGCGCCGGCCGCCCGGCCCCGTTGCCATCATGAAAAAATTCCGCATGATCCATCATGCCGACCAGGCGACGATCGCCGCGATGTACGAGCACTATGCCCCGGTGTTCATCCTCTCGACCGGGCGTTCCGGCTCCAGGTTCATCGTGGACCTGCTCAGCCTGGATCCGCGGGTCCTCGCCCGCCACGAGCCGCGCCCGACGCTGGAGTATTTTTGCCACTGGGCCAGCCGTCGGCAGCAGCACTCCGAGGTGCTCGAGCGGGTGATCGACGCGGCGCGCATGGAGATGGTCCTGGAGGCCTGCATCCAGGAAAAGATCTTCATCGAATCCAACCAGTGCCTGACCTTTTTCGCGCCGGCGCTGCTCGCGCTTTTCAAAAACGCGAAGTTCGTGCACCTGGTCAGGCACCCGGGAAATTTTGTCGTGAGCGCCGCGCGCAAGGGCTGGCACCGCAACGACTCCATCTGGGAGTCGGGGCGGGTCAAGCTGGCCGACGAGCGGCGCTGGGGCGCGATGGACCAGGTCGAGCGCCTGGCCTGGCTGTGGGATTTCACCCATCGCTATCTCCGCGATTTCCTGTCCGCGCTCCCCGCCGCCCGGCGGCTGACCTGCCGCCTGGAGGACCTGCTGGACGGGGAACGGGCCGTGGCCGCGCTTTTTTCCTTCTGCGGCGCCGCCCTGCCCGGGCCGGAGAAGGTGAAGGATGTCCAGGGCCGGCCGGTGAACACGCTCCGGGTCGATGCCGACGAACCGGACAACATGAAAAAGAACCCGGCCTTTCCCGCTTACGTGGACTGGCCGGCCGGCGAAAGGGCGAAAGTGCTGAGGGCCTGCGCGGCGACCGCCCGGGAGCTGGGTTATGAATTGTGAGCAGCGCCGGAGCCGCTCATGACCGGTTCCGCCCCGCTGCTTTCCGTCATCGTGGCCAATCACGACCATGAGCCCTATATCGCCGTATGCCTGGACAGCGTCCTGGGGCAAACGCTGAAGGACCTGGAGATCGTCGTCTATGACGACGCCTCCGGCGACGGCTCGCTGGCGCTGATCCGGGATTTTGCCCGCCGCCATCCGCGCCGGTTCCGCGTCCTGCACGACCCGGTCAACCGCGGCGTGGCCCATGCCCGGCACCAGGCCATCCTGGCCGCCCGCGGCGAGTTTGTCACCACCCTGGACGGCGATGATTTCTACTGCAACCCTGAGAAACTCGAGAACGAAATCGCCCTGGCGCGCCGGTTCCGGCAGGAGGAAAACAAGGAAGTCATGGCGTTTTCCAACGTGCTGCTGGTGCGGGGCGATGCGGCGCCGGTCCCCTGGGGGAAGCCGGAGACCATCGCCCAGGGGATGATTGGCGCGCGCATCCTCGCCCGCAGCTGCTTCATCCCCCGTGATTTCACGTTCCGCCGCGAGCTGTATTTCCAGGCGGGCGGCTATGATCCCGGCCTCGAGATTTACGAGGACTGGGACCTCAAGATCCGCCTGGCCATGAGGCACGAGTTCCGCTATACGGGCGATGTCGGCAGCGCCTATCGCCTGCACGGCGGCGGCCTTTCGGCGCGGCCCTTTCGCGAGCACGTTCCGGTCCTGCGCGCCGTTTTTAAAAAAAACATACCGCTGTTCCCTGCCGACGATCATGCGGGAATCCGCCAGGCATTTGAAGAATGGATCACAGCCGTCGTCAAAAAGAATAGCGAGAAGAGCCACTGAAAGTGGCGGGGGAGTCATGCCAAAGCGCAGGGAAATAAAAAAGGAAAAATTGTTTCATCGTAATCTCTTTGGCGATATAATAAAGAAAAAGTGATAATTTAATCCATGGGCGAGGGGTGATATGCACGCAAAGACAAGGTTCTGGATTGTGTTGGCCACGGTGATGATGTTGTTGACTTGTTCGCAAGACCGCAAAAAAGACAGCAAAAGGAGAGGTGATCCGGCTCCCGCGGAACCGGCGGCGGCCGAACCGGTGTCCAAGATCAGACAGCTAAGCCCGGGAAACTTCACGGGCGCTGTCTGGAAGAACGGCGTCCACAACGAAACCAGGGAGCAGTTTTTCCTGGTCGTCGCCAAGGACGCTCCGCTTCCGGTCCGCGTCGGCGACCGGCTGCGCTTCGCTTCCACGGGCGAGGCGCTGGTGGTGAACGTCCATCTCCAGGAAAAGGAAAACCACCGGCTCGTCTTCGTGAGAGTGGACCGGAAACTGGATCCGGCCGGCGACGGCTACCCGGCGATCGTTGAAGTGCTGGGGCACGAGTTGCGGGCCAGCGCCTTTTCCGACGGCAAGAACTGGCAAAACGGCATTCTGTTGAAAAACAACAGGGTGTTCCTTCTCGTGCTGGGCGAGGGTGACCCGGTTCCGTTTCAGGTTGGCGGCCGGTTGCACTTTCACGGCGCCGGGCGGGCAATCGTGAAAAGCATCAACCAGCGCGACCTGCCCGGCGGCGGCCGGCAGGTGTTCGTCGAGGTGGACCGCAGCCTGGACCCGGAAAGCGATGGATTTCCGCAGTTGATTCAAATCGTCGCCGGGAATTCATAGGTGAAGCAAACTTCGATTCCTTTGCCGGCCGGCATGCCGCCCTATTGCGGAGGCCGTCGGCCAAGTGGCTGCCTTCGATGAAACTCAACGCAATCGGCGAATGAACGCTCGTGATATACTGGATGCCGGGGGAGGCCGGAATGTTGACGAACGCTCAGGATCCCGGCCGCAGCGATGAATTGAGGTGATCATGAAAGCGCGTCCCGTTTTCATCCACGCCCTGTTCCGCACCGGCAGCACCTATATCTGGAACAAGTTCCGCCAGCTGCCGGGCCATGTCTGTTATTACGAGCCTTTCCATCAGCTCCTGGTGGGCGTGACCCGGGATAACGTGCAGGATGCCCTGACCCGCAATTTCAAGGCGGCGGGGCACCCCGAGCTGGACCGGCACTATCTGTATGAATACGAGGCCCTGCTGCAGCCTGAGACTCCCGGCGTGCCTTTTTTCATGAAGGAACTCAGCTTCGACTGGTTTTGCCAGGCGAACGGCGAAGCGCATCCCGGACAGAAAAAATACGTCGACTTCCTGATCAGGGCTTGCGGCTCGCGAGTCCCGTTGTTCCAGTTCAACCGCACGGCGCTGCGCAGCGCCTGGTTCCAATCGGCCTATCCCCGTTCATTCAACATCTATCTCTACCGCGACCCGAGAGACCAATGGCAGTCGTACGCGGCCCTGCAATCCAGGACCGGCTTCGACGTATTTTTCATCATGGACGTCATGGCGCTGAGCAAGAACCGCGACAACCCCCGTATTCGTCCGCTCCAAGAAGCGCTGCCGCTGCTGGCCTATCATGCCGCCGATCATGCCGAAGAGGAGTCGTTCTACCGGGTCCTGAGCCAGGCCTACGGAGAAAAGGAAAAGTACTTCATCTTCTATTACCTTTGGCTGCTGGCGCTGATCGAGAACGCCGCGCATGCGGACGCGCTCTGGGATATCAATGCCCTGGCCGATGATCCGGCCTATCGGGCCAAGGTCCAACGCTGGCTCGAGGCGCGGAAGGCCGGCTCCCTGGACTTCAGCGACTGCCATATCACGCGCTATTCCTGCTTTCCGCTGCCGGCGGCCGCCATGCAGGAGATCGAGGCGCGGGTGCAGGGCTTGATTGCCGGCATCCGCGCGCTGGCCCCTTCCAGGGAGACCCTCAGGCGCCTTCCGGCCGGGATCGCGAAGCGGCTGCGGGCCGCCGGACCGGGGCGAGCGACCGGCGCCGGGAAGATCCGGGAGGAAGGACGGGAAAACGACTGGCTGAGGCTCGCGGAAAGAATGACGCACTCGCTGCAGGCGGTGATCAAACGGCTGCGGGAGGATCTGAAAAAGAAAGAGCAGCTGCTCGGCGCGGCGCAGGCGGCGCTGAAGGAAAGAAGCGCTTTGGCCACCCGCTTGCAGAACAACGTGGCCATCCTCCGGAACAGCTATTCGTTCCGCCTGGGCCGGTTCATGCTGCTGCCGATGCGCCTGGGGAAAAAAGTCTGGCAGGACCTGAAGGCGCGGCAGGCTGAACAACGGCTGCCCGAAAACGAGATGGCCAGCCTGGCGGCCATGCCCCCGGCCAAGGAGAGGAAGATCGCCCTGGCCGACCAACTGCGCCTGGATTTCGGGCTTCATCGCAGCGGCTTGAAGTACGGGCTGCGATTTTTGCTGGGGCTGCATCATCCCCGGGGCGTCGCGCTCGACGCCTTTATCGAGAGGACGTTCTCCTGGCTGCCCCAGGGCAATCAGGCCCACGAAACGCCCTGGATCGGTTTCATCCATGTCCCGCCGCGCTCGCCCGAGTGGTTCCATCCCGAGCAGGGCAACGCGGCCATCTTCGCCTCGGAGTCCTGGCAGAGAAGCCTGCCCTTCTGCCGCGGGCTTTTTGCCTTTTCGCGATATCACCAGAAGTATTTGGCCGAGCGGGTGCCGGTCCCGGTGGAAACATTGCGCTTGCCCAGCGAGACGCCCGATTTAAAATGGTCCCCGGAGGCGTTCGCCGCCAATGCGGACAGGAAGGTCGTCCAGGTGGGGTGGTGGCTGCGGCGGTTGCACGCCATCTACCAGTTGCCCAAAACCGACTTCCAGAAAGCCTTTCTCGACGTCGGCCACCCCAGCCTTCCCGTTTTGATGGCCAAGGAGAAGGAGATCCTGATCCGCACGGGTGACTTTGACTCTGTGGACCTTTCCTCCGTCGTGACCATCCCCTGCCTGTCCAACCCGGAGTACGACCGGCTGCTGAGCCGGAACGTCGTTTTCATGTTCCTGTACGACTCGTCCGCCTGCAATGCCATCGTCGAGTGCATGGTGCGCCACACGCCGCTGCTGGTCAACCCGCTGGCGGCGGTGGTGGAATACCTGGGGGATGACTATCCCTTCTATTTTGAAACCCTGCCCGAGGCCGCGGCCAAGCTGATGGACCGGGACCTGATCCTCCGCACCCACGATTATCTGCGCCGGCTGCCGCGGGTGGGGGAACTGAGCGGCGAAAGCTTCTACCATGCTTTCGTCGACTCCGCGATCCACCGCTCCCTGGCCGTTCCCCCGGAGAATTGAGGAGATGATGAAAAAAACAAGCGGGTTGCCTCATGCGTCCCTGCCAAAAAAGATCGACCTGGGGGATCAACTGCAGGGATTCTATGGCCAGCATCGCAGCGGTTGGCCTTATGTCCTGCAGCTCCTGAGCCGCCTGCAAACTGCGAACGGCATTTGGCTTGACAGTTTCATTGAACGCACGTTTTGCTGGCACCCCGACGGGCCGAGGGCCAACCTCAGGCCCTGGATCGGTTTCATCCATGTTCCGCCGCAGGTTCCCGAATGGTTCCAGAGCGAACAATCCAATTCCGTCATTTTCCAGACTGACCTGTGGCAACGGAGCCTGCCGTTCTGCCGGGGCCTGTATACCCTGTCCAGGTATCACCGGCGTCACCTGGAAAGCAGGCTCCATCTCCCGATCAACAACCTGCTCCATCCCATCGAGGAACCCGAATTGAAATGGAGCTGGGCGCAATTCGATGCCAATCGTAATAAAAAGATCGTACAGGTGGGATGGTGGCTGCGCAGGCTGCACACGATCTTCATGCTTCCGACGCGGTCGTACAAAAAAATATTTCTGCGCATCACCCATGCCGATATAGACGGCTTGCTGAAGAAGGAGAGAGAGCAGCTGCTCCGTGCGGGGGTTTTCCACGACGGCATGTATGACACGGCCCAAGAGGTCTCCTTCCTGCCCGATCGCGACTACGACCGCCTGCTCGCGGAAAATATCGCCATCGTGGACCTGTACGATTCCAGCGCCAACAACACGATCATCGAGTGCATCGTTCGCAATACCCCCATTTTAGTCAACCCGATCGAGCCGGTCCGGGAATACCTGGGAGACGACTATCCCCTTTATTTTTCCTCGCTGGCCGAAGCCGCGGAGAAGGCCGAAAACATGGACGCCGTGCATGAGGCCCACTGCTTTCTCCGGGATCATCCGCTCAAGAAGAAGCTCACCGGCGAGCACTTCCTGCGCAGCCTGGTCGATTCTCCGATCTACCGCGGCCTGGAACCATGATGCTGGACGCCGAACCCCGGGTGAATGGCGCTGCCGACCCGCGCGGCACGACGCCCAGGGTCTCGATCCTGCTGCCCAACCTGAACAATCGGCCGTTTTTGGACGAACGCCTGCGCTCCATCGTCGCGCAGACGCTGGCGGATTGGGAGCTGGTGGTGGTGGACAGTTATTCCACCGATGGCGCCTGGGAATTTTTCCAGGAATGGGCCGCCCGGGATTCCCGCATCCGCATCTTCCAGTCGCCGCAGCGGGGGATTTACGTGAACTGGAACCGCTGCCTCGGCCTGGCCCGGGGGGAATACGTCCTGATCGCGCCTAGCGACGACACCATGGAGCCGGACTTCCTCGAGCACATGGTGCGGGCGCTGGACGAAAACCCGGACTGCGACCTGGCCCACTGCAAGCTGCGCATCATCGACGAGAACGGCGGGCCATCCCGGGTGCTGAGCTGGGAGCGGCTGTTCAGCACGAAGTACTTCGGGGAATGGATCGACCGCCCGCACATCCGCCGCGCGCCCCATGACGGCGTCCTGCATTGCGGCGTGAGAACCGTGTATACATCCATCACGCAGCTGCTGATCCGCAAGCGGCTCTTTGACCGCGTGGGAATGTTTTCGACCCGCTTCGGCCCGGCGGCCGATTTTGAATGGGGCATGCGCGCTTCCCTGCTGGCCAGCACCGTGCATGTTCCGCGCTATCTGGCGGCCTGGAGAGTTCATCAAGGGCAGAATACCGACACCAGCAAGCTGGACGCGGCCAGCCGGAAACGCGAGCTCATCACGATGGTCCGCCATGCTTTCCGCGCCGCCCGCCGCATCGATCC
>CAZLSH010000009.1:0-45019 GCA_964562095.1 uncultured Clostridia bacterium
GAGCTCGGCCCGGGTCACCGCCGGCAGCCTGCCGATCGCGATCTCGGGCAAACCGCCCGTGCCCTCCAAGTCCCCGAAGATGCGGTCGGACGCGCACAGCCCCTCCGGCGTCCGGCCCAGCAGCGCCGGCAGCCGGCTGTCCCCGTACCCCTGGCAGTCCTTGTAGTCGTAGGTCCCCTTGCCGGCCAGCACCGCGTATTTCACCTTTTCCCCGCTCCAATTCTGCCGCGCGTACAAGAGAAATTTCCGGATCGCTCTGGGGTTGGCCTCCCTATAGTTGAACGCGTCATAGATGTCCTCCAGCGTCACCACCAGCGACTCCAGGCCGCCCTGCTTGCGGTGCGCCGCCAGCTCGGCCGCCGTCTCCCTGAATTCCCGCGGCGCGATGATCACGTGCTCGGCCGACCGGCTCACTTCCTTCAGCCGCGACGGCCGGTCGCCGACCACCGACTCCGGACGCAGCGCCGCGTTCAGCCCGCTCACCAGGTACGGCGTCTCCGCCGTCCGCGGCGCGAACGTCAGCTGCCCGCTCAGCTCGTCCATCATCCCGAGCACCCGCTGCGGCCTCTCGGGCGTCGTCACGTCCAACACCAGCGCCTGCCTCTCGGTCAGGCCGCTCACCGTGATCACCCGGTTGCCGTCCCCGCGGCAGATCAAGCGGTCGTTCACCGCCCGGTAATATCGCGGATAGCTCAGATCGAAAGACTCCACGTAAAAAACGCTGTAGGGCGCCCCGGTGTCCAGCTGCCCGGCCACCGTGATGGCGTTGTTCCCGTCCTGCAGCAGCGAGGCGTCGAACTCCGCCTCGAAGGCGTGGGCCTTGCTCCCGTCCCACAGCGCCTCCCCCACCTGCCGGCCGTTGACGCTCACCAGCGCGTGGTGGTCCTGGCTGGCCGCCGTTTCGGTCGCCCCCTGCAGGCTCACCTTCAGCTTCGCCCGCCCGGGGGCCACTCCCGGCACCTCGACCGCAAACGATTTGGACCCGGCCCCGGAAACGTAGTCCCACAGCCAGAAATCGTCGGCCGGATCCATGGCCGGGATCAGCAGCGGGTAGTGGTCCTGCTCGAAGTGCCGGGTGTCAAGGAACGACTGGCCTGCGGCTGATCCCGGGCTGCCCGCGTCGCTGCGGCCCATCACCAGCCCGGTTCCCGGCTCCAGGTAGTACACGTTCCGGTCGCTGTAGATCGTCTCCTGCCCCTCGTTATAGAAGAACAGCCCGGCCCCGCCGTCATCGGCCAGCCAGGCGATATCCCGCCCCCTCCGCGTCAGCTTCAGGTTCTGCCGGGCGATCAGCGACATGGCCGAACTCTCCGCCATCCCCAGCGCCCGCGCCGCCTGCGCCGCCGGCACGTAGAACAGCCCCTGCCCCTTCACCGTCACCTGCGCCCGCTCGCCGTCGCCGACCGCCTGCAGCCCGCTGCGCTGCAGCTCCTGCCGCAGCGCCTCCAGCCGCTCCAGCTCGTACGGCGACCGCTCCCGCAGATAGCGCTGGTACCCGGAGACATCGCTCGCTTCCTCCCGGCCGATTCGGGCTCCCGGATCGCCCGCATCCTGATCCCAGGCGCCGAAGTTCAGCGTGAAGGGACCGTAGCTTCTCAGCTGGCCCTGGGAATCCATCTCGTCCAGGCGGTAGATTTGCGGCTCGCCCGGGTAGGCGCCGGGGTCGGCCAGCCGGTAGACGCCGCCCCGCGGCGAGTCGGCCAGCGCGGGGAGGAATGAAACCGAAACCGGCAGGAATTCCAGCGTCCGCTGGTCCTGGCGGAATAGGGCGAAGCCGGCGCTGCCCATCTCGGCCGCCGTGTGCCACTCGACGGTGGGCAGCGGTTCGGACGGCGCGGCGCCGAAATGGGAGATTGCGGCAAAGGTCGGGGTGTCGCCCAGGTCGACGGCCAGCGCCGCCGACCATGCGGATTGGACGTAATGAGTGCTGCAGCGGGCCATGGCCCTCACGTTGTAGGTGCCGGCCGCCAGCCAGGCGTGCGTGGCGCTGGCCGTTCCGACCGGCAGCCAGTTGGAATAGGTGCCGTCGCCCCAGTCGAAGCGGTATTGGAGAGGATGGCTCATGGAGGATGTGGAGCCGCCGGTGGCATAGGTGTAAGTCGCCCCCACCATGCCGCTTGTCGTGCCCGTGGGCGTGCTCGGCGTCGTTACAGTCTCGCCGCCGGCAGGAATGATGGCAAAAACCAAATCACTGGTGTCGGATGGGTCATTGTCTGATCTCTCCATCACACGAACCAAGCAATTTGGCGATGGAGTAACCGCTGGAATTGTCCAAGAAAATACGCCATCATTGGATTCATTCGTGTCTATCGCCACCCAGCTTGTACCGCTATTAAGAGAATAGTGGAGTTCAACATTTCCTACTGAACCTGTTGATGCCCAAGTGATGTCATGCGTTGTACCGATCACCCAGACTTCGCCGCCGTTGGGCGAAGTGACGGTGACCGAGGGACCCGAAGCGGGGGTATAGTCATAAGCCCCATACAGGTTCAGGCGCCTGCCCGTGACGGTAACGCCGTCCAGGGATGATTTCCAATCCCCGCCCTGCAAAATCCGTTCTTTTCGCTGCGCCACGGTTTCGCTTGGAAAGATCGACGCCAGGTAGGCCACAGCCCCGGTCACGTGGGGAGTGGCCATCGACGTGCCGTCCCAGGAAGCGTAAGAATTCGTGGAAGGAAAGCCGATCCCGATATTGTCGATCAGGCATCCCCAATATTCGTCGATCGTATCCGACGTGAAGTGGAATCGCATGCGAAATTGCGACGTCTTGAATTGGGATGGAATCTGAAAAGAATAATAACCCCAACGATAAGCAAAACCGGAAAGGTCATACACACGCGTCCAGTCGGAGCCGCCATTGTGGGAAAATTCCACATAACAATGATCATAGTAGTATTCTACATAGGCAGCGGTGGCAAAACCGAAAAAGACCTCCTGCCCTGCATAGCCAGATAAGTTGATATTCGCATTGTATGTCAGGTAAGAATTGGTGCTCGCAAAATAATCTCCGCCTGGCCTGTCGCTCCAGAACCGGGTAGGACTCGGGATGGGGAAGCTCGGATGGGCGAAGCCTTCCTGATCCGTTGTGATCGTCCAGGCATTGTTTGTGCCGCTCGTCACCCAGTTTCCCGCCCCGTTCTCGACATTGTCGAAGAAAATATCGCCGGACTTGGCGACATAATAACGTGGAAGCGTGCTCAAAATGTTGTCCCCGGGAGCTCCCAGATCAACAGAAGTCGCGCCGTAGTTGGAAAAAGATGCCCGCGCGTCATTGTGATCGGTGGCGGCGACGGAAATGATCCCCGGAAGCGTGTAGTCGGAGGGGTAATGGTGGGTGGTTTCGTTGTTGTCTCCCACACCGTCTGAACCGCCGTTTCCGGCAGCCGCGCAAAAGACGATGCCGGCGTTGTTCACGATTTCAATGGCGTCCCTCAATCCCCCGGAGTCGCCGCCGCCGGTTCCTCCCCAGGAGGCGTTGATGGCCACCACGTTCTGTCCATGGGTTTTTTGGTACACGGCATACTGCATGCATTCGATGGCGTCGGCGTCGGCCCCTCCACCCTCGGCATCATCGAAGAACTTCAACCCCATGATTTTGACTTCCCAATTGACGCCGACGACGCCAAGCGAATTGTTCCCCCTGGCCCCTATGGAGCCAGCGCAATGGGTGCCGTGACCGAAAACATCCATTGGATCTGTGTCAGGGATATTTTCTGTATAAACGGAACCGCAAGGGTCGATTCCGTACACATCATCTTTGTACCCATTGCCGTCGTCGTCCAGGAGATTGCCAGCGATCTCACCGGGGTTTTTCCAGCAATTGGCGGCCAGATCGGGATGCTTGTAATCGAGTCCGGAATCGATCACGGCTACGATCACGTTGGATGAGCCGGTACTGATGTTCCAGGCTTCGGGGGCGTCGATATCGGCATCTTCCGTGCCCCCGGTCTGGCTGGTGTTGTGCATACCCCAAAGGGAGCTGAAATTCGTGTCATTGGGAGTTGCGGCAAGCTGACGGAAATAATTGGGATGGGCGTAAATCACGCGGGGATCGGCGGCCAGCTTCTTGGCCAGGAGCTGGGCATCGATCTTCACTTGAGATTTTAAAAGCACTATCTGCTGGCCCTTGATCGAGGAGAAAAGGTCGAAGCGTTTCTTTACGACCAATCCCTGATCGGCGGCGAAATCAGTAACATCGATCCTCCCAACAACCTCCTTGAATTTGACCAGCACTTCGCTGTCGGCATAAGGCGGAGGAGCTGACGCCCCGACAATTCGCACCTTGCTTTTCGGCCCGCCGGCGAAGACCAGCGTCCCGGCGACAAAAAAGATCGCCAGGCCGAGCAATATTTTCTTGTTTTTTGGCATGTCCCTCTCCTCAGATCTTAAGTTCGCCTTAAAATCTGTTAAAAAAGGAAACTATTACAAAACAATATTGCTGTCAATAAGGAATCCGCATGTTTTTGGATATTTTTTCAAATATTTGTATTTTTCAACAGGAAAAAACCGCCCTGAAGCGGGACAACGGCATCCGCTGCCCCAGGCGCCAAAGGCGTGGCCGGAAGCGAACCGGTGGCGAAAACGCCGTGTGGCTTCATCTCCGGAACGGATCAGTAGGCGTGCGGATCCCCTTTGAGCATCACCCAGCCGGTGAGGGCGATGATCTTGAGATCCAGCAGAAACGACCAGTTCTCGATATACCACAAGTCGGCCTCGATCCGCCGGCACAGCATTTCGGGATCGCTGGTCTCGCCTCGGAAGCCTTTGACCTGGGCCCAGCCGGTGATCCCGGGCTTGATCAGGTGGCGCATCTGATAATGCTGGATGGAGTCTTTCACTTCCAGGTTCATCGGCGTGGGGTGGGGCCGGGGGCCGACGATCGACATGTCGCCCTTGAGCACGTTGATGAATTGCGGCAGTTCGTCCAGGTTGTTGCAGCGCAGGAAGCGGCCGAAGCGCGTGACGCGCGGGTCATCGATCCGCGCCTGCTGATAGCGCCCGTTCTCGTCCACGTCCTTGCTGTCCCAGGCCATGGAGCGGAACTTGTAGCATTCGATGCGCTTGTTCTTGATCCCCCAGCGCTCCTGCTTGAAGAAGACCGGGCCCGGAGACGAGGCCTTGATCAGCAGGGCCAGCAGCGGCCACAACCAGGAAAAAACGGTGATGAACAGCAGCGCGGAGAAGAGCAGGTCGAAACTCCGCTTGGCGAGCCTGCGGCAAATTCCTTCCAGCGGGTGGGCGCGCAGGGTGATGACCGGAAACAGGCCGAAGCGCGAAACGCTGTAGCGCGTGCCCAGGTAGCGGAAATAATCGGGAATGATGCGCACGCGGACGGGGTGATTCTCGCACATGCCGATGATCCGATCCACCTGGGCGATGTCGCCGTTGGGCAGGGCGACGACCACCTCGTCGACGGAGTCGCGCTCCAGCAGCTGGGGCAGCTGGTCAATCGTTCCCAGATAGTCGCCGGTCCATTCCGGCGTCGGCTTCCCGCCGACATAACCGATCACGCGCAGCCCCAGGTGGGGATTGTCGTCAATGGTGGCGCAAAAACTCCGCGCCACCCGGCCGCCGCCGACGACCAGGATGCGGCTTTGATGCCGGCCGTTCTTCAGGTAACGGCGGAACATCCAGCGCAGAACCGCTTTCCATAAAACGAGAACGCCCAGCAGCAGGGAGCAGTAGACGAATACGAAGAAGCGCGAAAGGACCTGCGACTTGGCGGCGAACAAGATCGCTATGGTCAGGAAGGAATGGAGCAGGACGCTCGCGCCCAGCACGAAGAGCTCTCCGGCGAACGAGCGGATGCGGAACTCGTCATACAGCCCGGCGACGCGGGCGCCGAAGTTCCAGATCATGCACAGCAGGAACAGCAGCAGCCATTCCCGGGCGCTCAAAACGAGGAATTTCTCGGGCAGACCGGCATGGCCCTTGGCCAGGAAAACCGCCGTCAGGAACACGGCGACCAGCAGCAGGATGTCGCTGCCGTTCCTCAGGATCTTTCGGTCCCTGCTTCTACTGTGCATTGCTCCCCGTCATCCGCCCGGCAAAAAGCCGCCGGTATTGGGCGGTGATTCTCGCCCAGGAATAGGCGTCGAGGATACGCTGCCGGGCACGGCCGCGAAATTCCGCCGACCACTCTTCCTGACCGTCCCAACCGGCGATCAAGGCACTTAAATTAGCAGTTTTTTTGAAAAAAAACAAGCCGTGCCGACCCTCCGGGAAAACTTCGCGCTTGAAAGCGGGCATCCAGGCCCGCTTGGCGCCGGGCCAAGGATACGGCGGTGAAGAAAGAGGCTGCGATCCGAAACAGATTTTCGCTCGTCTTCAGGGATTCATGGCTGCGGCTGTTTCCGTGCATCCCGTTCGCTCTTCCTAGGCCGGGGGCAATTGCTGGCCGCTTTGATCGGGGCGGCTTTTCCCGACAAGTCGCGCCAACAACGCTTCGTATCGGTCCGTGATGATATCCCATGTATATTTCTCGCGGATGCGCTCGGGAGCTCTCCGTGCCATCCTTTCCTGGACTTCGGGATGCTCAAGGATTTCCCGGATCCGCCGCGCGGCGGCGGCGGCATCCTTGTCAAAGAAAACACCGTAGTCATCCAGGACCTCGCGATTGAATGGCGTATCCAGTGCCAGGACACAATTCCCGAAAGCCAACGCCTTGAGCAGGGTGGGATTGGTCCCGCCAAACTGGTGCCCGTGCAAATAGGCATAGGCGTTGCAGTGCAGCTCACGGAGCAGATCCTGGTCGTCCACATGCCCCAGGAACTGGACACGGGGGTCCGCCATCTTCCGCAACAGGGCGATATGCGGGCTTTTGTATGGCGTCCCCCCGGCAATGACATATTTCTTGGTCGTATGCGCCCGCAGGAATGCATCGATGAGCAGGTCCACATTGTTGTCGGGAACAAGGCGGCAGGCGGTGAAGAAGTATCCGCCCTTCGTCAAGCCGAACGGCGTGAGCAGTTCCGGCTTGGAGGACGCCAGGATGTTCGCGCCATAGGCGATCATCGAGGAATCGGCTCCGAACTCCTCCCGATAAATCTCCTTCATCCGCTCCGCATCGGTGATCAGCCGGTGAGTGGTGTATTTCGCGATCCGTGCGGCGGCATGAAAATACTTCTTCCCGGCTGGGCCCCATTTGGGGCGCAGCCATTCCAGGCCATCCACGTTCAGCGCCGTCCGGATGCCGGCCAATTTCGTGATCAAACAGAAAGGGCTGTTGGCCACATTGACGAACAGCGCGGCATCCGCCCTGCGGAAGGCCAGGTGGAGGGCGGACAGGAGGGTGTGGCTGAACGTGCTGAGGCTCTTGGTCTGGATCGACGGCAGGTAGAGCATCTTCATCCCCAGGAACATAGGCGGCCGGTCCTTGAAGATGGAACGCCGGCAATATACCGTCACGTCATGACCGCGCTCGGCCAGTCTCCGCCCCACCTCTTCGGCGAAAGTCTCATAGCCGCTGTAACCCGAGGGTATGCCTCGCGTCCCCAGGATAGCTATCTTCATCCTGTCTCCTTTGCATCCCTTAGCACCGCGTTCAACCGCCTCTTGGGAACCGTCCCTGCCGGACACTTCCGGACGCACAAGCCCGGATGTCCGCTGCGGGGAAGCCACAAGCGGGGCCGATGCCAGCAGGCGGGTTCACTTCACGACCCAGCGCTGCTCATTGGGAAAGCATATCATGGAATACGCCAAGAAGCGTTTCGGCGCTTTGTTTCCAAGTGAAGGACCGCGCCTGCTCCAGCCCCAACGCCATCTTTTCCTCCCGCAAGCGCGGATCAGACATCAGGGTATCGATGGCGCGGGCGATCCCGGCCGGTTGATCGGGGTCCACGTACGTCCCCGCCGGACCGCAGACCTCGGGAAGCGAGTCGCAAGCGGAAACGACCACCGGCACGCCGCTGGCCATGGCCTCCAGGGGGGGCAGACCGAACCCTTCCGCATAGGACAAATAGCAAAACACCGCCGCCAAGGCATACAAGCCGGGCAAATCCGCATCCGGGATCCGCCCCAGAAGCATGACGCGCTCCCCGAGGCCCAACTCTCCGATCTTCCCGTTCAGATCGAACATTTTCCAGTCGGCATCGCCGGCGAGAACCAGCCGGATATCGTTGTTTTTCAGGGCGCGCAAGGCTTCCAGCAGATGCAAGATGTTCTTTCGCTCATTCAGGCGCCCGACATAGAGCAGGAAGCGGTCAGGGAGCCCGAAGCGCGCCTTGACCTCCAGGAGCTTCCGCGGATCGTGCTGGGCGGCAGGCGCGTACGCCGCAGCGACTCCCAGGGCCACGGGCACGATCTTTTCCGCTGGAGCGAAGCCGAGGCGCACCATGCGCTCCTTTTCGCTGCGCGACAGGGTGCAGATCCGGTCGGCACGGCGGCTCAAGAGGCGCAGCGGACGGAAATACAATCGCTCCCGCCAGGTGAAATATTCGGGAAATTCGAGAAAGATCACATCGTTGATCCAGGCGATTTTTTTAAAATGCCCAACCGGCGGCGAAAAATAAAAACTCAGGCATGCGTCCAGCTTCAGCTTCCTGGCCCGCCAGGGAAGAAAAAGGCAATTGCTCAGGAGGCCGTTGGCCCCGGGAAGGTACAGCAGGTTGACCGCCCGGCCCGGAAACGGGAAGGTCAGATCGCCATCGCGTCTGGAAAGAAAGACGAAGTAATCATGCTCGGGGTGATGGAGGATCATTTCCTCCAGAAGATGGCGGACCACGACCCGGCCGCTGGGATTGCCCCTGAAGAACCAGCGGCCATCGATGCCGATGCGCACTATGGCTTCCTCCACCGGAAGGAGACTTTCTCCGGCGTGAAGCGGGAGCGCCGCAGCGGGCCGTTGACCGCATACATGTCGTATTCCAGCGCCCCCTGGCGATAGTTCCCGCGCCAGGCCTTTTCCAGCAGGCGCGCGCCGTTGACCAGCGAGCGGCCCGCCCGCAGCCAGCGGGGCATGTCCGGGCAGTATTCCCGGCGCGCCGCGGCCAGGGCGGCCTTCCCCCGGCTGGCGTTGGCGCCGTGGTCGATGAAGATGGACAGGTAGCGCGGCACGTGTCGGGCGGCATAGCCGGAGCGCAGCACGCGCAACAGCCACTCGGCGTCGCCGGCGACGCGCAGGCGCGGATCGAACCAGAAGCCGTCATCGATGATGCGCCGGCGGAAGAACATGGTGCAGGTGAAGGTATAGAGATAAGAAGCGTAGATGTACAAGGGCCTCGGCGCCAAGGACTTGCGATAGGCGATGAGGGAGCCATCGGGCCTCGTGACCAGGAAATCGCCGAACAGGATGTCCGTTTGCGGATGGGCCGTGAAAAAATCCCTCACCCAAGCCAGGGTCCCCGGCAGGTATTGCTCGTCGCAATTCAGGTAGGCCAGCAGCTCGCCGCGAGCCCGGCGCAGGCCCTTGTTGACCGCGTCGTACATGCCGCGGTCGCCTTCGCTCACCCAGCCGATCCCCGCCTGCGCCGCCAGCCAGTCCGCCGTGCCGTCCCGCGAGCCGCCGTCCATGACGATATGCTCCGCTGGCACGCCCTGCTGGTCGGCGATGGACGCAGCGCAGCATTTCAGAAAAGGCAGCATGTTCAGGCTGGGGGTGACGATCGACAGATTCATCCCGCCGCCTCCCGGCTTTGCCGGCAGGGAGAAAGGCCGCTCCCCGGGGCGGCCGTCCGCATGCCGGTGTCGAGCGCGGGCGCGGGGATCATGGCCGCGGGCGGGAGTCGCGATACCACTCGATGGTCCGGCGCAAGCCGTCGGCGAATGACATCCGGGCCTGGAAGCCGAACTCGCTGCTGGCCCGCGAGACGTCGAGCATCCGCCGCGGCTGGCCGTCCGGCTGGCTGGCGTCCCAAACGATCCTGCCCGTGAAGCCGGTGAGCCTGGCGATGAGCTCCACCAGGTCGCGGATGGTGATCTCGAAGCCGGCGCCGAGGTTGACCGGCTCGGGCTTGTCGTAGCCTTCGGCGGCCAGCGCGATCCCCTCGGCGGCATCCTCGACAAACAGGAACTCGCGCGAGGCATTGCCGGTCCCCCAGACGCGGATCTCGTCCTCGCCCGCTTCGATGGCGTCCACGCACTTCTTGATCAGGGCGGGAATGACATGGGAACTTTGGGGGGAAAAATTGTCGCCGGGACCGTACAGGTTCACGGGCATGAGAAAAATGGCGTTGAACCCGTATTGCTGGCGGTAGGCTTGCGACTGCACCAGGAGCATTTTCTTGGCCAGGCCATAGGGGGCATTCGTCTCTTCCGGGTAGCCGATCCAGAGGTCGTCCTCGCGGAACGGCACCGGCGTGAACTTGGGGTAGCAGCAAATGGTCCCCAGGGCGACGAATTTCTCCACCCGGCGCAAGTGGGCCTGGTGCAGCAGCTGGATGCCCATGATGGCATTGTCATAAAAAAATCTCCCGGGATTCTCCCGGTTGGCCCCGATGCCGCCCACGACGGCCGCCAGGTGGATGATGATCTCCGGCCGCTGCTCGGCGAACATCCGGTCGATCCCGGACGGGGTGCGCAGGTCATATTCCGGCAGATCGGCCGCCATGACCCGCGCGCAGCCGCGCTTCTGCCGCAGGTTGTCGAGCAGGAAGGTCCCCAGGAATCCCTTGCCCCCGGTCACGGAAATGCGCTTGTCCTTCAGTGCGATCATCATTCCTCCCTCAGCGGATATCCAACCGCCGTTTCCGGTTTCCGTCCCCATTCCCGGCCGGGGGCTCCGCATCGTCCGGAGACCCCGCCGCCCTGACCGGAGCCGCATCGCCCCGCTTTCCGGCAGGACGCAATGCACATTCTCAGCGACATGATCGTTTTTCATATCATAATTCGCTTCTTTTATCAATTCCGGCGCTGCGTCCCACGGCCGGCTCCGCCTCGCGGCACTTTCGGCCCGCTGGGCGGATCGTCGGCGCATGAAACAGGAACCCGGAACGGCAGCGGGCGGCGAATAAACCCAGCAGCGATTATTTCGTATAAGACACTTCATCCATGAAAAGGAGATGCGCTCATGAGAAACGGGTCCATTTTTATCTTCTTGTCTCTTATCGCCGTGCTGCTTTCGCCGGCGGCGGCGGCCGCGGAGGATGAGATGAAAAAGATCCCCGACTATTCGCTGCTGGAGCGCGGCCGGGTCCCGCTGGAGCACACCTGGAAGATCGAGGACCTGTATGCCGCCGAGTCCGACTGGCAGGCCGAAAAGGAGGCCGTGACCCGGGACATCGCCGCCATCGACGAGGCGGCCAGGGACTGGACTGGCTCGGCCGTTGCCATGAAGCGACTGTTCGACCTGGTCAGCTCGATCCAGCTGCGCGGCACGCGGCTCTATTCCTACGCCAGCCACCAGTCCAACACCGACATGGCCAACACCCGCTTCCAGGCCATGCTGGGGGAGATCCGCGCCGGCTTCGTGCAGATGAGCGCCAAGCTCTCCTTCATGCAGCCCGACATCCTGGCCCTGGGCGCCGAAAGCTTCGTCGCCTACCTGCGCCGGGAGCCCGGGCTGGAGCCCTACCGCTTCGGCGTCGAGCGCATCCTGCGCGAGAGTGAGCACGTGCTGCCCAGCGAGCAGCAGCGCATCGCCTCGCTCACCGGCCTGTTCTCGGGCGTCCCCGCCGACGCCTCGGGCATGCTCAACAACGTCGAGCTGCCGCGCGGCGAGGTCACCCTGGCCGACGGCACCAAGGTCCTGCTGGACCAGGCGGCCTACCAGCGCCTGCGCGCCGCCAAGAATCCCGCCGACCGTTCCCGGGTCATGAAGTCCTTCTGGGAGAACCAGAAAGGGTTCGCGAACACCTTCGCCATCCTGCAGGACGGCGTTGTCAAGGCGCACTGGTTCGCCGCCCAGATCCGCCGGCACCCCGACTGCCTGGCGGCGCGCCTCTTCTCCGAGGACATCTCCCCGGAGGTCTACCAACAGCTGATCCGCCAGGTGCACGCCTTCCTGCCGTCGCTGCAGCGCTACCTGGCCCTCAAGCAGAAGCTGCTCGGCCTGCCCGAGTTCCGCTACGAGGACGTCTACGCTTCGGCGGTGCCGGCGGTGGACAAGACCTTTACTTTCGCCGAGGCGCGCCGGGTGATCGAGGCGGCGCTGAAGCCGCTGGGCCCCGACTACGCCGCCCCCCTGCGCCGCGCCTTCGACGAGCGCTGGATGGACATCTATCCCAACAAGGGCAAGGAGAGCGGCGCCTACTCGGGCGGCGTCTACGGCGTCCACCCCTACATCAAGCTCAACTACAACGGCGATTTCGACGCCGTCTCCACCACCGCCCACGAGCTCGGCCACGCCATGCATTCCTACTTCTCCGACAAGACCCAGCCCTTCCCCACCGCCGACTACACGACCTTCGTGGCCGAGATCGCCTCGACCTTCAATGAGCACATGCTGGTGCGCCACCTGCTGAAGACGGAGAAGGACGACCTGTTCAAGCTGTACCTGCTGGACAGCTACCTGGACGGCTTCCGCGGCACCCTCTTCCGCCAGACCCTGTTCGCCGAGTTCGAGCTGGCCATGCACCGGCGCGCGGAGCAGGGCCGGTCCCTGACCGCCGACTGGCTCAACGCCGCCTACCTGGAGCTGACCCGCAAGTACTACGGCCACGACCTGGGCATCTGCCGCGTCGACGACTACATCCAGGCGGAATGGAGCGGCATCCCCCATTTCTTCATGGACTACTACGTGTTCCAGTACAGCACCGGCATCATCGCCTCGCTGGCGCTCAGCGACAGCGTGGCCCGGGGCGACCGCGGCGCCCGCGACGGCTACCTCGAGGTGCTGAAAGCGGGCGGCAGCGACTACCCGCTGAACATTTTGAAAAAGGCCGGCGTGGACATGGCCCGGCCCGAGCCCTACGTCGCGGCCTTGAAGCGCTTCGACAGCCTGGTCGGCGAGATGGAGAAGATCGTCGCCCGCCTGAAGGAGCAAGGAAAAATCTGATCCCTCCCCCCAATGGCGGCGGGGAGGAGTCCCGTTAATGCGGGACAAATCCCCGCCGCCGTTCTTGGTCAATCAGCGTTGGAAACCGAAACGCGGGGTTGTCCCGCAGCAATGCCTCTCCTCAGCCTGCGGGACCATCCCCGCCGCCGTTCTTGGTCAATCAGCGTTGGAAACCGGCCTCCGACTTCTACACCTTCGGATCTAAAATTGCGAATCCATCACAAGTCTGAATTCATTCGGGAATTTCAAGCGTATACAGAGTTGTAGCGTTTCCCCTGGTTGGCGAGTTGCCTGGGTGGAGGATGTCGGAGGGAACATGAAACAAGCGTCTTTCGGGATCATCCTGATCATGCTGCTGGCCGGGTCGGCCGACGCGGCCAATGGCGATATCCGGCAGAATATCCGTCCGCTGGAACTGGCGAAGGCCGCGACTCCGCCCGTGCTCGACGGCATCCTGGACGACGAGGCATGGCAGACCGCGGCCGTGGTCGACGACCCCTGGATCACCTACAACCCGGTCAACGGCAACGAACTGCCGCAGCGCACCCGCGCCTACCTGGCCTATGACGACCAGAACCTCTATTTCGCCTTCCACTGCCTGGACAGCAGCCCCGACCAGATCAAGACTTCGCTGACCAAGCGCGACGGCATCTTCGAGGACGACTGGGTCGGGCTCTCCATCGACACCGTGGGCGGCAAAAAGTACGGCTACGAGTTCTTCGTCAATCCCAGCGGTGCGCAGGCCGATGCCTTCCGCACCGGCGACATGGAGGACTCCTCCACCGATTGGGTGTGGTACAGCGCCGGCAGGATCGTGGCCGACGGCTACATCGTCGAGATCCGCCAACCGCTGAAGAACCTGCGCTTTTCGAGCGGCAAGGACGTGCGCATGGGGATCATCTTCTGGCGGCGCATCAGCCGCCTGGGAATGAGCGGCTCCTGGCCGCGATTGCTTCCGGGACAAAGCATGGGCGGTTCGCAGGCCGAGCTCCGCATCACCGAACTGGCCCGGCCGCTGGTGCTGGAGGCCCTGCCCTCGTTCACCTATACCTCGGGCCGTGACCGCCTCTCGCCGGTTGCCTGGTCCGGGGCCGACCAGACCCGCGACCTGGGCTTCGCCGTCAAGTACGGCATCACCTCCTCGATCGTGGCCGAGGCCACGTTGAATCCCGACTTCAGCCAGGTGGAAAGCGACGCCCTGCAGGTGACGGTGAACCAGCGCTACCCGGTGCTTTACTCGGAGAAGCGCCCTTTCTTCATGGAGGCGGGCAACCTGTTCGACCTGGGCGGCGTGGGCGACGGCCTGGGCAACATGATCATGCCCGTGAACACGCGCTCCGTGGTCGACCCGCAATGGGGCATCCGCCTCACCGGCGAACAGGGCAAGGCATCCTTCGCCCTGCTGGCCGCGGCCGACCGTTCGCCGGGCAACTCCTGGGAGGGCGAGGTGAACCCCGACCTGGGGCGCCAGGCGACCTTCTGGATCAGCCGCGGCAAACTGGGGCTGGGCAGGGACAACTACATCGGCATGCTCTACAGCGGCCGCGAGTTCGGCGCCGAGTACAACCGCGCCCTGGCCGTTGATTTTTCCCTGCACTTGCTCGGCAACCACCTGCTGATGGGCCATTACATCCAGTCGTTCTCCAATCAGCCCGCGGCGGGCGCGGTCAATGGCGGCTACCTGACCGCCGAGTACGCGTACAACCGGGGCAACACGGCCATCCTGGCCATGATCGAGAACATCGATTCCGGCTTCCAGATGGACACCGCCTTCTACCAGCGCAGCGGCATCGCCACCGCCAAGCTCTACTTGCAGACACGCATTGTACCCAACGCCAAGAAGCTCCCCTGGCTCTTCGGCATCACGCCTTCGCTGTATGCCGCCGTGATCCAGGACAAGGTGAGCGGCATGGACGACACGGAGCTGATGGTCGAAGGGCGCGCGAACTTCACTCGCAAAGGGCAGCTCGCCGGCTACTATTACCTGGGCCGGGAGTGCTGGGCCGGCCGCGCCTTCCAGCGCTCAACGGCCCAGCTGAGCGTCAGCCTGCAGCCATTCAAATGGCTGAACATCCATTCCTGCTACGGCTTCGGCAACGCCATCTATTACGATCCGGTCGACCCCTTCCTGGGCCACCGCACTCAGCTCCACGCCAACTTCACCCTGCAGCCCACCCAAAACCTGAACCTCTTCGCCGAGCATTCCATCAGCCGCTTCCGCCGCCCGGACTCCGGCGAGAAAGTCTACGACCAGGGGATCTGGCACGGCCGCCTCACCTACCAGTTCAACTCCAAGCTCTTCGTGCGCGGCCTGGTGCAGTATGACACGTTCTTCCAGCGCGTCCTGGGGGATTTCCTGGCCTCGTTCACCACCATTCCCGGCACCGTGCTCTACCTGGGCTACGGCTCGCTCAACGAGAGCCGCTCCTGGGTTGACGGCGGCTGGCAGCGCGGCGTGACCGGCGACCGCTTCTACCAGGCGCGGCAGAGCCTTTTCTTCAAGGTCAGCTACCGCTACCAGTTCTAGGTTGGAGCATCAACCAAGGGCAGATTTCAAAACAATGGATCGCGGGGGCCATTCCTGGGGGGCCTCCGCGGTTTTCCTTTCATCGACGACGATCACGTACAACTTTCCCCGGGAACCGGGCGTATAACCCCCCTGGCAGATGAAAACGCAATAAAAGGAGCAATCAATGAAACACGGCATCGTTTCCCTTCCCATGATCGTGGGCACCGGCCTTATTCTGGCCTGTTTTATCACAGCCCTGCTGCCGGCAGCGGCCGAGCCGCCGGCGCTGGATAAGAAGAACATGGACCTCGCGGTCCGCCCCGGCGACGACTTCTTCCGCTTCGCCAACGGCGCCTGGATCCGCGGCCTGGCCATGCCCGCCGATAAGAGCGAGTACGACGCTTTCGACCAGGTGCGCGAACAGAACCGCGCCCGGCTGCGCGAACTCTTCGAGAGCCTGGCCGCCGTTTCCGCCACGGCGGCCAAGGGCACGGCGGCGCAAAAGATCGGCGACTTCTACGCCATGGCCATGGACGAGGCCCGGATCGAATCCCTGGGCGCCACGCCCCTGAACGCCGACCTTGGCCGCATCGCCGCGGCCGCGACCGCCGCTGAAATCCAGGATCTGATCGCGGACTTCCACCGCGAGAACGTCCCCGTACTGTTCGGCGCCGGCGTCGAGGTCGATCTGATGAACTCCAAGGCCTACGCCTACTACCTGGCCCAGTCCGGGCTGGGCATGCCCGACCGCGACTACTATACCCGCGACGACGCCGACGCGCGCAAGCTGCGCGAGCAATACCTGGCCCACGTGACCTCCATGCTCAAGCTGCTGGGCGACGCTCCCGAACAGGCCGCCGCCTCCGCCGCGACCGTGCTGGCCCTGGAAACACGGCTGGCCCGGACATCCAAGACGCGGGTCGAGATGCGCGACATCCCCGGCCTGTACAACAAAATGACCCTGGCCCAGCTCCAGGAGCTCAGCCCCGGCTTCGACTGGGGCCGCTACCTCAAGAGCATCGAGCGGCCGGACATCAAGGATTTCATCGTCACCGCCCCCGGGTTCTTCAAGGAAATGGGGATTATGCTCCGAAAAGTCCCCCTGGCCGACTGGAAGACCTACCTGCGCTGGCAGGCGCTCAGCGGCTACGCGCCCTACCTGAGCTCGGCCTTCGTCAACGAGAACTTCAATTTCTTTTCCCGGGCCATGGAGGGAACGCCGCAGATCGAGGAACGCTGGAAGCGCATGACCTCGCTGACCAGCGGCAGCCTCGACCAGCTGGTCGGCCGGATGTACGTGGAGAAATACTTCCCGCCCGCCTGCAAGCAGCGCATGAACGAGTTGGCCGCCAACGTCAAGAAGGCCTTCGAAGCGCGCCTGCGGCAATTGTCCTGGATGAGCGAGCCGACGCGGCGCCAGGCCCTGGAAAAGCTCCTGGCCATGCGCATCGAGGTCGGCTATCCCGACAAGTGGGAAGACTACGGCAAGCTGGAGATCGGCCGCGACTCGCTGGTGGACAACCTGCGCCGCTCCGGGCGCTTCGCGTTTCAAAAGAACCTCGACCAGCTCGGCAAGCCGGTGGACGCGAGCAAGTGGGACATGGCGCCGCAGATCGTCAATGCCGGCTATAACCCGGTGTACAACAAGATGGTCTTCCCGGCGGGCATCCTGCAGGCCCCCTTCTTCTTCATGGACGCCGACGACGCCATGAACTACGGCGCCATCGGCATGGCCATCGGCCACGAGATGAGCCACGGTTTCGACGACCAGGGGCGCTGGTTCGACAAGGACGGCAACATGCGCGACTGGTGGACGCCGGAGGACAGCGAAAAGTTCAAGCGGCAAACCAAGCTGCTGGTCGAGCAGTACGGCGCCTTCACGACCGAGGACGGCGTGCACGTCAACGGCGAGCTCAGCCTGGGGGAGAACATCGCCGACTACGCCGGACTGACCATGTCCCTGGCCGGCTATCACCTTTCGCTGCAGGGCAAGGAGACGCCAGAAGCCATCGACGGCTTCAGCGGCGACCAGCGCTTCTTCCTCTCGTTCGCCCAGGTGTGGCGCGGCAAGATCCGCCCCGAAGCGCTTAAAAAGAAGATCCAGGAGGACGTCCATCCCTGGGGCGAGTTCCGCGTCAACGGCGCCCCCTTCAACGTCCCCGAGTTCTACAAGGCCTTTGATATCCAGCCCGGCGACAAGCTCTACCGCGCCCCCGAGCAGCGCCCGAGTATATGGTAGGCAGTACCAACAGATCAGACACAATTGTAGGGGTTCAATACGAGATCGATTGAGATCATATTGAACCCCTACATCCATATCCGATTATTCTTATCCCTCGAAATACAAGATATTCATCTACTCTCCCCGAGTAAAATATAGAAATTGCAACTTAAGTTGCTCATTAAAATTAAAGTTGCAATTGAATGCCGATTACCATCACTATGCCCGATTCAGTTACGTCTTTTTATGGAATTCTTGATATTTCTTCTAACCAAGAGCGATTCCAGGCAATATGATACTTCCCAAACAATTCAATTTCTGATTTATAAATATCCCCAGTTTGGATCCGCTTAAGTTTTTTTATTTTTATAGTACAAACTAAATCTGACTCCAACTTAAAATCTGCCAATCTTCTTCTTCGATGGTCTTTCTTAAAAACTGAAATATGGGCATATCCAAGAGGAAGATATCGTATGAAATTAAAAATTGACCGTTGCCTTCGAGCATGTCTAAGAGATTTATGAATAATTTTTTTGCACCATCTTCTTGTATAATCTTTCGAAATTCCACCATTAGGGTTTTTAATAAAAACCTTGCTATTCAATACAAGGCCCCAACTATTTTTATGAATTTTTGAAATCCTAACTGAAATAGAAGGAATGCCAAATTGCTGTTTTATTTCAGTTTTTAATATTCGCCAATGTAATTTAAAACTCATTAATAATGTAGCCAGCCGATTCAATGATTTAGAAAACACATTCTGCTTTTTAAATATTTCTAAATCTTCAATCACATCTATAAAATCCTCTATTTTTGAGTCAAATTTATCGTGAATATCTTTAAGTTTCTTTCCATCAAATATCAACCACCCGATAGCCCTATTTTTTAAATCAAGTGACAAAACATAGCGATCATACTCTGGAGCAAACATCCCAACAAGCAAACATGATTGAATCGCAAAAAACTGATTTTTTAGGAAATCCGTGGTTTTTGATCTGGCAAATATGTTTAATTGCTTTATTTTTGATATTTCTTGAGGGACACATCCCACTATTTCCCACCAAGGATTTTTTGTTTCTTCAATAAGTTCATAAATTAAAAGCTGCCGAGGTAGTTTATAACAATCGGGTTGATGAATTAATAAAAAAACAATCAATGCGATAACTAGAGCATTACAGGTATCAACAAGATCATCAAAAATTCTAATAATTTCACAGTCATCCTTTTTTTCTTCGTTCTCCTTATCCGAGTATCTTATTTCATTCTGCAAATAAGTAATTGATCCATGCGTTATGCCATTCCTTATAATATGATTATAGGGCTTGGTTGCTTCATATAAATTTGTGTTTTTCAGTTCATCAACAATATTGTAGATATCCAATCCTTCTATTCCAGCATTTCTATCTATTCTCGAAAAATGAGCTGCAATTCTTAAAATTGGACACAAAACCGACTCGATTATCCTCAAATAAGTCGGATGGATCCTTTGGTCGATAAATCTAAGTAAATCATAGTTTCTATCATCAATAACACTATCATGCCAGTTAAATCTGTTGATTTCTTCTAAATTAAAAAATGCCCTATTTAGCTCCGCTTCATTAGCAGATAAGTATTCCTTAAGAGATCCCTCCTTTATTTTATGCCTGCACTCTAGAAAATTGAAAAATATTTGATAGACAGGTTCGGAAAAATTTGTTTGGGGAGATTGATTTAGATATTTATCAAGAATTAAAAAATTATTGTGTGGACAATTCGTAAGGTTGGGGAATCTTTCAAGAATCTCTTCTCTCTTATGTTTAAGTGTAGATCTGAGAAGCGGATATTCAAAATATCTTTTTATTGTGTTGCCCATATTTAGTTAACCCTATGATTCATTTTTCACTGTCTAACAAACAATTTCATGTTCTTGGGTATGGAATACTTTTGGGCCAAGTTCCTCTATCATGAATGACTTCCTCACATAGTTTTACAAAAACAGCCAGATTTTCATTCAATAAATCAATGGATTCTGTAGACTGCTCCATTCCTGCAGCAAACGCTTTTAAAGGAATGTCTAATATTCCAGATTCTTGATTGAATGGGCGATCAATATAGTAACTTTCATAGGTTCCCTCATTAATTTCCGCATATACTGCAAGCATTCCATGATAATTTGGATGGGCATATTCAGATAAGGCATCATACCAATTCCTGAGTTCTGGTGCCTTTGATTTTTGAAGTCGATCAATAATTGACAGGACATTGAAAGCTGGACATTCTTGGGGATCCCCGCCCCATAGAGTAGATTTCACTCCCAACAAGGCTTTAGTTACATTTTTATCAAAATCAATGAGTAATGTTTTATCATTTTGCTTTGAAATTTGATCCACACGTGACCCCATTTCATAGACTAGACATCCTGTTTCCAGAACTGCTCGAGCAATCACAAAAAGTGGAGTAAATAGTTCAGAATTAAATGCATTAATGAATGAGGCCCCCAATTCGAGATTCCGACGCAAACCGATTTGAAGAAGATCAAAGATTTTTTGTGGAATTTTTGCAATAGGAGATACTTCTCGAACTTTGTAAACAGGAACCCGCGCATTCTCGGCATTTTTTAATGCTTTTTCTACATCCATAAAAGGTAAACTTGCATATTTTTGTTTAATTTCATCAGTAAAATTCATTTTATTTACTCGTTATTAAATACACAAAATACTCTCGCTCAAAGTTTTAGCCTGAATTTGCACATAGGGCTTGCTTCGATTAGAATCCTTGACCAGTTTGCCTGTTCCGTTTTTGGATTCTTCTTTGCTGAATACCATTTTTACAATTATACTCCTTTGCGAATAATTTATTAAAATATGACTTTATATCTATTGCCTGTAAGCATTGAGCACTATATAAATGAAGCATGCAAAGGGAAGAATCTGCCTTGGACCGCAAGCTCCTGACCCGCCGGGTCGTCCTGCGCTTCGGCATGGCCGGCCCGCTGCTGGCGGCCATCCTGTTCCTGCCCGCCGGCACCTTCGCCTACTGGCAGGCCTGGCTCTACATGGCCGTGCTCCTCATCCCCATGGGCTGGGTCCTGGCCCACTACATCAGAAAAGACCCCGAGCTCCTCGACCGCCGCATGCGCACGCGGGAAAAGGAAAGGCGGCAGCGTGCCATCATCTTCCTCTCCTACCCCGTCTTCATCGCCGCTTTCCTGCTGCCGGGGTTCGACCGGCGCTACGCCTGGTCCCGGGTCCCCGTCTGGCTGGTCCTGCTGGCCAACCTCGTGGTGCTGGCCGGCTATCTCCTCTTCGTCCGCGTCCTGAAGGAGAACCGTTTCCTCTCGCGAGTCGTGGAGGTGGATCAAGAGCAAACGGTCATCGACACCGGCCCCTATGCCGTGGTTCGCCATCCCATGTACGCCGGCATCCTCCCGCTGTACCTGTTCAGCCCCCTGGCCCTGGGATCGTTCTGGGCCCTGATCCCGGCCGCCTTGCTGCCGGCGATCATCATCGCCAGGATCTTCAACGAGGAAAAGGTGCTGTGCCGCGATCTGCCGGGATACGCCGACTATATGCGGCGGGTAAGACACCGCCTGATCCCGGGGATCTGGTGAGGGGGGAAACCGGCTGCTTGCCAAGAGAAGCCCTTTCTGTTAAGTTCAGGCCAGTCGGACCGATTTTCCCGGAGGTGTCCCATGAAAAAGTTCTTTGTGCTCACGCTGGCCCTCGCCCTGGCCGCCGGGCTCGCCGCCCAGGCTCCGGCCCGCTTCATCGGCGACGCCGCGGCGCAGAAGGTGAAGGCCGAGCTGCTGCAGAAATTCGGCGCCGATGAAAAGTTCCGCGTCGAGCGCGGCGTGGAGCAGGTGGCCGGGCTGTGGCTCGAGAGCGACGGCGGCCCCGATGCGTTCGCCGTTTTCTGCCGGGAGAACTTCGTCGCCTCCGGGGCGCCCCAGGAAGCGCTGTTCAAGAAGCTGGAATTCTACAGCGAGGTCATCGGCGGCCATTTCGGCGAGATGGCCATGGACAAGGACCAGCCGGTCGACCTCGACTGGGGCGAGATCACGCCGCTGGACATCGCCATGAACGGCTTCGATCCCGCCGCCCACCTCTCCGACGACATGTTCCAGAACCGGACGGCCTTCATCTCGCTGCTGAACTTCCCCGTCTACACGCTGGCGGAAAAGACCGCCCAGGGCGCGGGCTGGGACCGCCGGCAGTGGGCCTATGCCCGCACCGCCGGCAGCAACACCACCCGCCTGCCCGCCGCGGTGAGCCAGGAGATCTCCACGCGCCTGGCCGCCGCCGGCCGCTACATCGCCGACTACAACATCTTCATGGGCAGCATCCTGGGCCCCGACAACCAGCCGCTGTTCCCCGCCGACCTGAAACTGCTCTGCCATTGGAACCTGCGCGACGAGATCAAGGCGCGCTACGCCGAACCGGGGGCGCTGGTCAAGCAGCACGCCATCTACCGCATCATGGAGCGCGTCATCCGCCAGGAGATCCCCGAAGTGATGGTCAACTCCGGGCGCTACCAGTGGAACCCGTTCAGCAACGCCGTCTTCGACCAGGGCCAGCCCGTCGAAACCGTGCCCGAGCCCGACACCCGCTACAAGACATTCCTTGACACCTTCCAGGCCATGCGCATGATCGATCCCTACAGCCCGCTCTACCCCGACCACATCCGCCGCAGCTTTGAGGTCGGGCGCGAGATTCCCGAAAAGGAAGTGCAGGCCATGTTCCATGAGCTCCTATCCTCGCCGCAGGTCAGGAAGGTGGCCGACCTGATCCGCCGGCGCCTGGGGCGCAAGCTGCAGCCTTTCGACATCTGGTACCCCGGGCTGCGCACCGGCGCCGAACTCCCCGAGGAGGAGCTCGACCGGATCGTCAGGGAAAGATATCCCGCTGCCGCCGCCTTCGAGAAGGACCTGCCGGACATCCTGACCCGCCTGGGCTTCAGCCCGGTACGCGCCGCCTACATCGCCGCCCGCGTGCAGGTCGACCCGGCGCGCGGCTCGGGCCACAACGCCCAGGCCCAGTCGCGAAAGTTCAAGTCGCGGCTGCGCACGCGCGTCCCCGCCGGCGGCATGAACTACAAGGGCTACAACATCGCCCTGCACGAGTTCGGCCACGCGGTGGAGAACGTCCTCGACCTGCACCTCATCGACCATTATACGCTGGCCGGCGTGCCCAACGGCGCCGTCACCGAGGCCTTCGCCTTCATCTTCCAGGAGCGCGACCTGGAGCTGCTCGGCATCCGCGAGCCCGACCCGCGCCAGCGCGAGCTGAAGGTGCTGGACACCTTCTGGGGCGCCTACGAGATCATGGGCGTCTCGCTGGTCGACATGCAGGCCTGGCACTGGCTCTACGACCACCCGCAGGCGACGCCCGCCGAGCTGAAGCAGGCTATCATCGCCATCGCCAAAAATGTCTGGAACCGGTATTTCGCTCCGGTCTTCGGCGTCCGCGACCAGGAGATCCTCGCCATCTATTCGCACATGATCGACTACACCCTGTACCTGCCGCACTACGCGCTGGGCAACGTCATCCAGTTCCAGCTCGAGGACTTCCTCAAGGACAAGGTGCTGGGGCCGGAGATGGAGCGCATGTGCGCCGCCGGCAACATCACCCCCCAGGAATGGATGAAGAACGCGGTGGGAACGGGGATCTCGGTCAAGCCGCTGCTGAAGGCGGTTGACCGGGCATTGAAACTGGCCAGGTGAACAAAAGAAGTTCGACGTTCGATGTTCGAGGTTCGATGTTCGACGTTCCAAGTTCCAAGTTCCAGGTTCCACGTTTGACGCAGAAGAAAGTCAAGGCGGTTATGAAGCGTAACAAACAAGAACGGAAATCGGCGCAAGGTTCAGGGCGTAAGGCGAAAGGTGAAATGCCGCTCTTCCCTTGAACTTAAGCCTTCCGCCTTAAACCGATTTCAAATTTTGGCAGGCACCGTCAACCGATTTCCAGTACAGCCAATGGCCCTGACCCTGAATTCCGCTCCGTTCTCCGGCTACCACGATCACCATCACTTCCGCCAAATCCCGTTATGCGTGATGAGAAAGAACAGAAATGCTCTTCTCTGACTATCACTATCACTATCACTACCACTGATACCCGTAAGGCCTCTTGCTGACACTGTCACTGACACTGGATTGCACTCTGATCTCCGGCTACCACGATCACTATCACTACCACTTATACCCGTAAGGCCTCTTGCTGACACGGACACTGGCACTGACACTGGATTGCACTCTGATCTCCGGCTACCACGATCACTATCACTACCACTTTTCCCCAGCTGAATCCCCTACACCTTTGGGTCTATATTGAGGAATTATACTCAAGCATAGTAGTTCCAGGCGTGTTTCATGCGTATTGTGGGTATGAACGCAAGGAGACGCCAATGAGCGAAAGAATGACCGTCGGTCAGGCCGACACAATGTCCGCCGAGGCATGGATCAGCCCGGCGGAAGCCAGCCCCCAGCCCTGGGAGCTGGGGGACCTGGAAACGGGAAGATCTTCGTGGTCCGTTCCCCGGGACGAAAGGTCCATGGAAACGATCATGGACAAGCTGGTATCCGCCTTCCTGTCCGCCAACCTGGACGGCCGCTGCACTCCCCTGAAGGAATTCATGGACGATTTCGAGAAGCGCATCCTGCACGCCTGCCTGACCCTGACCCAGGGCCACCAGCGCAATGCCGCCGCCATCCTCGGGCTCAAGTACACGGCCCTGTTCGAAAAAATGCGCAAGCACTGCATCAACGGCCGGCAGATGAAGCTGGTGCGCCGGCTGCGCGGGGCTCCTTCCCCGGCGGAGAAGTGAATCACGGCCGACGCTTCCCGGACCGGGTCCTGGTCCTGCAGAACTGCCCCGAGGAAGGGATCGGGCTTTATGGCAGCAGGCTCCATGAACTCGGCATCGCCCATGCCACCGTCCAGGTCCATGCCGGCGAGTCCATCCCGCCCCTGGATCACTGTGACGCCATCATCATCGGCGGCACGCCCATTTCGGCCAACGAGGTCCGCTATCATGACTTTCTCATGGAGGAGGCACGCTACCTGAAAACGGCACTCGACCAGTGCAAGCCCGTCCTGGGCATCTGCTTCGGCGCGCAGCTGCTGGCCCGGCTGCTGGGCGCCGAAGTGAAAAAAAACCCTATCGTCGAGATCGGCGCCTGCCCGGTGCGCCTGACCGCCGCCGGGCACAGCGACCCGCTGTTCCAGGGATTTCCCAAGACCTTCCCCGCTTTTCAGTGGCATGAGGACGCGTTCGACATACCGCCCTGGGGGCTGCGGCTGGCTACCGGTTGGGATTGCCCCAACCAGGGCTTCCGCATGGGAAGCGCCGTGGGACTGCAGTTCCACCTGGAGGTCACCGCCGACGAAGCCCTGCGCTTGGCCGGATCGTATGCCGGCGAGATGCAGCCGGGAGGCAAGAGCAGGGCTCGCATCGCCCGCGAGTACGGCGAGCACCAGGCGCAGATGGCCGAACTGGCGGATCGCCTGCTGGACAATTTCCTGGTTGCGGCCAAACGGTAACCCGGGCCCCTGCCGTGCCGGGCAGCGGCGGCGACTTGCCGCGAATCCGGAAATTTTCCCGAAGATCGGACTTTTCTCCCGCAAAATCCGTAGAAGGAGCAGGGGGTCATCATGAAAAAACGCCCTATCCCGGCCATTTTTCTTCTGCTGCCGGCTGCCGTCTTCATCGCAGCCGGGAGATCTCCCGGACCGACCGCTCCCTACCTCGGCCAGGAGCCGCCGGGAATGACCCCGAAGATCTTCGCCCCCGGGATCGTCTCCACCGGCATGCACACCCGCGACATCGCCATCAGCCCGGACGGCCGCGAGATCTATTTCTGCGTCATCCTCGGCCAATACAAGCTGAGCAGCATCGTGGGCTGCCGCCTGGAGAACGGCCGCTGGAGCGCGCCGCGCGTCGTCCCCGGCCTCGACCGCCCCGGGATCCATTACATCGAGCCGCACATTTCGCCCGACGGCCGCAGGTTCTTTTTCGCCTCCAACCTCCCGGCGCCGGGAAAGGAGTTCAACGAGCGCGACGAGGACATCTGGGTGATGGAGCGCGCCGGCGACGGCTGGGGCGAACCGCGCAACCTGGGCGCGCCGGTGAACACGCCGGGCGGCGAGTTCTTCCCCACGACCACGCTGGACGGCACCCTGTACTTCACCGGCCCCGACGGCGACGGCGAGGCCATCTATCGCAGCCGCCCTGTCAACGGCCGCTACCAGGCCCCGGAGAAGATGCCGCCGCAGATCAACATCGGCACGGCGCGCTACAACGCCTGGTTCTCCCCCGACGGCCGCCTGGCCATCATTCCCGCCTGGGGCCTGACCGGAGGCAGCGGCGGCTGCGATTACCATGCCGTTTTCCTCGGCGACGACGGCTCCTGGAGCGAGCCGGTCAACCTGGGGCCGGGGATCAACACGGCGGCCAGCGACGAGCACTCGGCCTGCCTCTCGCCCGACGGCCGGTACCTGTTCTTCATGTCGGCGCGCCTGCCGGAGCGGTCGGCGATGCCGGAAGAGCTCACTTACGAGTACATCGCGGGACTGCACGGCCGCGCTCCCAACGGCAATCCCGCCATCTGGTGGGTCGACGCCCGCATCATCGACTCCCTGCGGCAAAAATCCAAAATTGAGAGAAAAAAATGAGGAAAAACCTGCCAGTTCTTTTGTTCTGCCTGACGTTCCTGAGTATCCCCCTTCGGAGCATTCCCGCCCAAACGGCGGACGAGAAGGCCGTCATCGCCCAGGTCATCCGCCACAACATCGGCTGGGCCATGACCAAGGACCGGCCGCTGCTGGAGAGCACCATGGTCCACGATGACCGCCTGTTCATCTTCAATCCCGACTCGGGGATCACCTCCGGTTGGGAGCAGTTCGCCAGGAACTTCGGCTTCTGGATGGACCCGCGCTTCCAGGCCACCGGCTTCGACATCCGCGACCTGCGCATCGACTTTTCCCCGCTCGGCGACGCCGCCTGGTGGTCGTGCATCCTCGACGACCGGTACGAATGGGACGGCAAGGCCGGCGCCTGGAAGGACACGCGCTGGACCGGCGTTCTGGAGAAGCGCGCCGGGAAATGGCTCATCGTGCAGATGCATTTCTCCTTCGCCGCCGACCAGGTGGCGGCCGAAGTGAAGGCCAGGCTGGCCGCGGCGGAAACCTCCGGAGTCAGGTCTCAAAAATGAAAATTGGCGGCATGATTGACAAAAAGATGAAATCTGCGCATGGCGCCGTAGTCACGATTGAACATGAAAGCGATTTTAGCAGGCATCGGCTGGCAATCAGTGAAGTCATGAAGTTCTGGATTCAGGGAACGAGATGACAGTAGAGTTATTTTTAATTTTGAGACCTGACCCCAAGCAACCCCTTTTGGGTCTCGGCCAAGGTAATCAATGAGTTGCGGCCGAAGAAAAAAAAAACAAAAGGAGGAATAAAATGAAAAAATGGTTCGTGATCGGTTATTTGTTGCTGGTTGGGATAGCGGTGCCCGGAGAGGAACCGGCTCGAGATTCTCATGTCAGGGAAATTTCCGGCAAGGTGTCGGTGGTGGCCGTTGCGGATGGCGGCGATCAGCAGCTGGTCATCAAGTCAAATAAAGGGCTGGTCGTTTTCAACACCTTCTGGTCCGGGATTACGGCAAAAAAGTTCAGAGAAGCGATCGCCAGGGGCTTGCAGCGGAGCGATTTCGCCTACACGCTCAACCTGGTCGACCGGCTCGACCTCTTCGGCGGCAACGCCGTCTACAAGGACACGACGATCATCGGCCATGAGAGTTTCCTGAACAAGTACAGGGGGAAAGAAAAGGAGGTTGCGGCGGAGATCAACCGGCTCATCGACATGTGGCGCTGGAAGGAGGAAGTCTCGCGCAAGCGCCTGGAAACCCAAAAAAAAGGCTCTGAAAAAGCCGTCATTGAAGAGCAGTGGCTGCGCACTTGCGGGAAGCGGGCCGAAGAGCTGGAAAAGGGTTTCTCCCTTGTGCTTCCCGATAAGGTTTACAACGACAGGATGGAGGTTGACCTGGGCGACCTCACCCTCAAGCTGATCTGGTTCGGCAAGGCCGGCAACTACAACGGCATGACGGTGGTGGTCGTCCCCGAAGAGAAGCTGGCGGTTTTTCCCGGATTCATCCTGCATGAACACCATCTCGCTCCCTATCCCTACGGCGAATATGCGGAACTGGACGTGCCGCGCTG
Organism: uncultured Clostridia bacterium; assembly: GCA_964562095.1. Taxonomy (GTDB): domain Bacteria; phylum Acidobacteriota; class Aminicenantia; order UBA2199; family UBA2199; genus UBA2199. The sequence goes on from CAZLSH010000009.1 coordinate 27,854, forward strand.
GATCACCGTGCTGGAGGAGATCCTGGAGGGCGAAAACGCCGTGGAAAAGGTCTTGTGCGACATGACCGGGCTCTGGACCCGGGAGCGCGCCCATGAGCACCTTGATTATATCCGGCGGCTCTGGAACAGCGTCAAAACCGCCGAAGCGGCCGGCAAGGACCTCGCCGAGATCCGGGAACAGCTCTCCCTGGAGCGGGAATTCGCCTTTGTCAAGAAGATGAAGGTTTATCAGGAGCGCGGCGACCAGTGGCTGCGGCCGCAGCATCAGGCGCATCTCCGGGTTTTCTTTTTGCAGCTAAAAAAACTGGCCTCCGAGCTACTTAAAAATGCCGCCCCCGAGGCTTTGGACGATACGATGGCCGATCTCAGAAAGCAGCGCGGGAAGGAGAGCGGACTCTATTTTGACGAGGGATCGTTCAATTTCTTCGGTTACAGCCTGATGAATTCCGGGAAAATCGCGGAGGCTGTTAAAGTTTTCCAATTCAACGTCGAGATCTTTCCTCGATCGGCCAACGCGTACGACAGCCTGGGCGAAGCCTGCATGAAAAACGGCAACAGGGAACTTGCCATCGAAAATTACAAAAAATCCCTGGAACTGAATCCCGACAACGACAATGCCAGAAAAATGCTGGAAGAGTTGCAGCCTAAGAAGAATGGAGGTCAGGGAAACTGAATGCGGGACAGGATCGTGCAAAATAACAAGCACCGTTCCCCAATTCCCTCATCAAGAAAGAGCTGGGGAATTTCTGAGTTCCCATCGCTCGCGGACGGAGAAGGGGGCAACACTGCGGATCATCGACGGCGATTTCTTGCAGTGAGCGTCTGCAGCGAGGCGGGCAAAACAAACTGGACAAAGGAGCGCTGAAATGAAGAATGCTTTATTGATTTTTTTGGTCGTGTCGGCTACATGCTTGGTCTCACAGGAGATCGCTTTTCCAAAACTCGCCGGCCCCTATCTCGGCCAGAAGCCGCCGGGGATGACGCCGGAGGTCTTCGCGCCGGGGATCGTGTCGACCGGGCTGGACGAGCTGAACTCCGTATTCTCCCCCGCCGGCGGCGAATTCTATTTCTGCGTGCGCAACATGAGCGGGGCCGCCTCCATTTTCTGCATGAGGCTGAAGGGCGATGAGTGGTCCGAGCCGCGCCTGCTGCCGTTCGCATCGCGCTACGGCGACATCGACGTGACCCTGTCACCCGATGGCCATGCCATCCTGTTCAGCTCGCTGAGGCCCGTTCCGGGCAGCCCGGAGCCGAAAAAAGAGAACGACTTCTGGATGGCGTTCCGCCGCATGGACGGCTGGGGCGATCCCGTCCACCTGGGCCCGGGCATCAATTCCGACTCCCACGACTACTACCCAATGATGACCCGGAGCGGGACGATCTATTTCTCAAGCCAGCGAGAAGGGCCCGGCACGAACAACATCTACCGGTCGGAGGGCAAGGATGGCGCATATGCCCAGGCGGTCAAGCTCCCGGAAGCGGTCAACACCCAGCACCGGGAATTCGACCCCTATGTCTCTCCCGCCGAGGACCTGCTGATCTTCGCATCCGGCCGGCCCGGGGGGCTGGGGATGAGCGATCTCTATGTCAGTTTCCGAACGGACGCTGGCGCCTGGACGGAGGCGGTCAACCTGGGCGAAAGGGTCAACTCCCCGGGCCCCGAGTTCTGCCCCATGCTCTCCCCCGACGGTAAATACCTGTTTTTCACGAGCAACCGTTTCGAGCAGGCCCGCGCCCCCGAAGCCCCCGTCGAGCTCGCCGGCTTCTCCAAGGCGCATAACATGCCGGGCAACGGACTGAGCGATATCTACTGGGTCGACGCCCGGGTCATCGAAGAACTGCGTCCAAGGAAATAATCGAAAACATGAAGCATACTCTCTTCGCCGGCTGCTGGCTGCTGGCGGTTCAGCTCATGGCAGTTTCATCCCATGCCCAGGCCAAGACGACCCCTGCCCAGGGCCAGATCGTCATCGGCGAGACGATCACCGTGCACTCCAGGCATCTGGAGCGGGAGATGACCATCGACGTCTGCCTGCCTCAGGGCTATGCCAAATGCGGTCAGCGCTATCCCCTGCTGCTGACCTGCCAAAGCCACTTTTTGCACATCAACGGCATCGCGGTCGATCTGGCCAGGAGGGGGAGCGCCCCGGAAATGATCGTGGCCGGGGTGCGCAACTATTCCTCGGACGATCTCATTCCCGAGAAGATCAGCGGCCATCCGTACTCCGGCGGCGCCGACCGTTTCATCTCCTTTTTTCATGACGAACTGATCCCGAGCCTGGACCAGCGCTACCGCACCCGGCCCTTCCGCATCTTCTATTCCGGCTCCTTCGGCGGCGGCTTCGCCGTCTACGCCCTCCTGACCCAACCGGAGGTTTTCAACGCCTGCCTGGCCGCCACGCCGGCCATCGACTACGAGGGCGGCAGCAGCCTGATCATGCGCAGCGCCGGCTCCTGGCTGGCGAAGAACGTCTACCGGAATCGCTTTCTCTTCTTGGGCGTCGAGAATGAACCCCGGCTTGTCCCCCTGCTCGAGCAGCTGAGCGCCCTCATCGGCCGGGCCGATCCGCCGGGATTGCGCTGGCGCTATCGCCCCTATTTGGATGAGGATCATACATCGATCGTCAACCAGGTGGTCCATCACGGGCTGCGATTCGTCTTCTCGGCTTCGAGCGACATCCCCGCGGAAATCATCGGCCGAGGAAGCGGCGCGATCCGGGAATACGCTGCCGGCCTGGCTGAGATATTCGCTTATGACATCGGCCTGGCGGATATCGCCTTTCACCGGGCGGTCAGCGCCTACAAGGAGCAAAAACGCTTCGATGAAGCGATCGCCTTGCTGCGCTTTCAATTGCGCTCCCGTCCCGATGCGGAACTGGTCTGGCTGAGTCTCGGCCGAGCTTATGAAGCGAATGGACAATTGGCTGAAGCGCGAACGGCCCTGCGGCAGGCGCTGGAAATGGCCGGGCGGAACTCGTCGCCCCATCTCGGCATCTTCGCCGACGCGCTCGATCGGGTCGAGCGGAAGGTGGGGAAAAAGTAGCGCCTCCGGGATCAGGTCTCAAAAATGAAAATTGACGGCATGATGGATTACAAGATAAAATCTGCACATGGCACCGCAGTTGCGATCGAACATGAAACCGATTTTATCGGGCAGCGGCTGGCAAACAACGGGATGACGCAAAATTTATTTTCAATTTTGAGACCTGGCCCCAATGGCTTCCACGAGAAACGGAGAAAAGGAAAAAGCCATCGAAAGCTGCGAGAGAGCCCTGGAAATCAATCCACAAAACCGGCATGCCCGGGAGATGCTGAAAAAGCTTCAAGAAAAAGATCCGAATAAAAGGTGAGCTTCCCCCGGAGGTGGCCAATGCAGTTTGTGGTGATCGCCTACGACGGAAGGGACGGGAAGGCCCTGGAGCGGCGGATGGCGGTTCGGCCCGAGCACCTGCAGCAGGCGGAGAAATGGCATGAGAACGGCCGCTGGCTGTACGCCTGCGGCATCCAGAACGGCAAGGGCGACCTGATCGGCTCGATGATCGTCTGCGAATTCGCCTCGGAAGAGGAATTGCGGCGGGAGTGGCTGGACCGGGAGCCCTATGTGCTGGGCAAGGTCTGGGAGCGGATCGCCGTCCACCCGGCGCGGGTCCCGCCCTATTTCCTGAACCGCTGAGCGGCCCGCCTCCCGTTTCCCGCGCCAGGACCCTCAATCTCCCGGGCTCGTTTCCAGGTCGGAGTTCCCGGACGGCATTTCCAGGAAAAAAAACTGCGCAAGGTTCAGGGCGTAAGGCGCAGGGCAAGACAAAGGCAAATATTTTGACGCAGGGCGGCGGCGATCATTCCATCCAGTTTCAGGATGGCATCCTGACTTCAACGTCCTCGCGCACGGCCCGATGCGGGCATTGGCGTCGTTTGCCCATCAGTGCAGCAATCCCTATTCTCGAATCACCTCCGTCATGATATACTGCATGTTGCTCCGAGTCTGCGCAGGCTAATCCGCTCGCAACGGGCATGCCGGCAGACCAATGGGTGCGACGCGGAAACGTTCGCGCCTTCCGTGCTTGAAAAGGAGGCAGTCGTGGAACTTCACGCCGGTTGGCTCATCGCTGAAAGATTTTTCTTCTTCATGGTGCCGTCATGAATGTCACCCCATTCGTCTTTCCGGTCCTGGCCGTTCTGTATATCCTTTCCTGGCTCATGCACTGGGCGCGCCGGCAAACGGCGGCAAAGGCCATCCTGGCGGCGGGAGCCCTGCTGAACGCCCTGTTCCTGCTCGACCATGCCGTGGTCAGCGGCGTTCTCATCGGCAACTCCCTGCTCGATCCCCCTTTCTTCATCCCCCTGGCCATGGCCGTGACACTCCTGGCCGGCGGCCTTCCCGATCCGCCGGGCCGCTCCGCCGCCGCTGCCTTCCTCCTCCTTGCCGCCGCCGCGGTTTTCGCGGCCATCTACCCCAAGGGGATCATCCCGCCGGCGGCCAACAAGACCGGCACCTGGCCCTTCCTGTTTTTTTTCTTCGAGAACTTCGCCTACGCCCTGTTCGCCGTCAGCGGCGCCCTGGCCGCCGGCGCCCGCTGGGAACCCTCCACGGTCCGGCGGGTCCGCCGCCTGGTCATCCTGGGCTTCATCTCCTTTTCCATTGCCCAGGTGGTCGGAGCCGCCTGGTCATTCCTGGGCTGGGGGCATCCCTTCATGTGGGGTTCCAGACATCTCACCTCGGCCGCGGTGTGGCTCTTTTATGCCGCCCTGGTCCACCTGCGCTTCCTGCGCTCGTTCGCCATCCCCGAGCGCTGGCTGACGGCCGCGGGCGCCCTGCTGGCCGTTATTGTCGTCTATTCGCACCTGGTGCTGGAAATGGGCATCCAGCGGATCGGAGGCTGACCATGACGCGCCTGCGACGAACCTGGAAAACGCTGGCCGGCCTCTCCCTGTCCATCTGGCTGCTTCTCCTCTCCTCGCTGCTGATGCTGCTCAACAGCCACCTGGCCACGCGCTGGCCCGAGGTTTACCATGCGCTGAACACTACCCCGATCTGGACCTGGCTCCGCGACACCCGGACCGCGAAACCGGCGGTTTTCGCGGCCATCGTCATGCTCCTTGCCTCCCTGGGAGCCTTCGCCGTGAACATCCTGGCCTGCACCCTCGACCGCCTGGGGGAACTGCTGAAAACCAGGATGAGCGGCGGCCCTTCCCGGGCTTTCGTGGCCTGGGCGCCCACCCTGATGCACGTCCTGTTCTTCCTCGTCCTGGCCGGGCACATGGCCACCTTCAGCCTGGGCCGCTGGCAGAACCATGTCGTCCGCCAGGGTCAATCGCTTCGCTATTCGCCCGGCCATCCGCCGTTGGTCATCGGCGGTTTCTCGCGCTCGACCCGCCAGGTGCAGGGTGCCCTCCGCGGCAGCGTCATCGCCCACCGAATCGAGCTGCGGGTCGGGGGCAAGGAAGCGGTCATCAGCGAACTGCGGCCGCTGCGCCTTGGCAATGGCGACTGGCTGCTCCTCCTGCCGCCACAGCAAAAAAGCGGCCAGCGGCACCGGCCACTGGAAGGGCCGGTGGATTGCAGCGGCGAAGAGAGGCATGCCCGGCCGATCCCCTTCTCCGGCGGCCAGCCGATCACGCTGAAACAGGTCTCCGATCCGGGCGTCCATTTCCTGTTCTTCGGTTTCGGCCTGATCCTGGTGCTGATGGGGCTGCACTACGCCCTGCGCTGGAAAAGAGAACCGGCACCGGAAAAGTGACGGCGCCAGCGGCGGCCAATTTGCAAGTCATCGTGATGAGTGATCAAAGATGCGCGATGAGAAGCGGCATGGGGCCGATCGATCGCGGCACCTTGTCACCTGTCACTTCAGTTGCTTGGGCTTCACGCTCGTTTTCCTGCTGTAAAAGGACAAAGTCCGCCCGCATATAGATATTTATTTCACCATCGGGTACAATCCTCTTGCAAGAAAAACGACCCGCAACAGGTGCGCCATGAAGACAACGACCGATCACAAAAAAGAGAGCCGGCGGCGGCAGGCCCAGACCCTCATCAAAAACTTCCAGAAACGGGGGATCGAGGGCGCCTTTTTCGATACCCGCGCCGAGGCGGTGAAGGACATCTGCGCCGCCATCCCCGCCGGGTCGCTGGTCGGCCTGGGCGGATCCGAAACGCTGATCGAATCCGGGCTTCTCGACGCCCTGCGGAGGATGGACCTGCGCCTCCTGGACCGCTACAAGGAGGGCGTCTCCAGGGACGAAGTCAACGAGATGCGCCTGCAGGGCCTGCTCTCCGACGTCTTCATCATGAGCAGCAACGCCGTCAGCGCCGACGGCCGCCTGGTCAATATCGACGGCACCGGCAACCGCGTGGCGGCACTCATTTTCGGGCCAAAGAAAGTGATTGTCCTGGTTGGCATGAACAAAGTCGCCTCCGAGCTGGACGCGGCCATCGAACGCGCGCGCAACACGGCCGCCGCGGCGAACAGCCTGCGCGTAGGCGCCGACACCCCCTGCGCCCACACCGGCTTCTGCCAGGACCCGCACTGCCATCCCCCGCAGCGCATCTGCTGCCAGCTCGTGATCACGGAAGGCGGCATGGTCCCCGGCCGCATCCGTGTCGTCCTGGTCGGCGAAGATCTGGGGTACTGAGGAGCCGTCATGGGCGGGACACCGGCAGTGATCATCCGCGGCATGACGGCCGAGGACATCGACTTCGCCACGGCCCTCACCCACCAGGCCGGCTGGACCAGCGAAAGCATGGACTCGTTCGCCTCATTCCTGGCCCACGACCCTGCCGGCTGCTTCATCGCCGAGGCGGGCGGTGAGAAAGCGGGCGTCTGCATCGCCACTCCCTGCGAACGGAACGGCTTCATCGGCGAGCTGGTCGTGAGCCGGCACCTGCGCCTGCTGGGCATCGGCCAGATCCTCTTTCAGAAGGCGCTGGATTACCTGCGCAGCGCCGGGCTGGAAAACATCTTTCTCGACGGCGACCTGAACGCCGTTTCCTATTACGAGAAGACGGGCTTCCGCAAGCTGTGCCGCTCGCTGCGCTTCCGCGGCAAGTTCAAGGGCAGGAAACACGACCACATCCGCTGCCTGAGGCCCGAGGAACTGGACCGCCTGTGCGCGCTGGACCGGGAGTTCTTCGGCGACGATCGCTCGTTCTTCCTGCGCCGCCGCCTGGAAGCCTTTCCGCGCATGTGCCTGGTCTCCGAGCGCGGAGGCGAGATCCGCGGCTGGATCATGGCCCGCCCCGGCGACGGGCTGCTGGCCGTCGGCCCCTGGGCGGCCCTGGCCCCCGGGGAAGCCGCCCCCCTGCTCGAGCACCTGGCCAGCGAGCACGGCGCCGAGGCGCTGCGCCTCGGCGTCCTGGACCGCAACGAAGAGGCAGTGCGCCTGCTCCGCTCCTGGCCCGGCCTGCAGGAGGGGATCCACTCCTGGCGCATGGTCCTCGGCCCGTCCACGCGCCTGGGCGACCATCCGGCACTGTACGCCATCGGCTCCGGCGCCAAAGGCTGAAAAGGAGCGCTTCCATGCCGACCTCGCCCATGGCCATCCTGTCCGATATCCACGGCAACCGCTGGGCCCTGGAAGCCGTCCTGGAAGACATCCACCGTCGCGGCATCCGCGACATGGTCAACCTCGGCGACTGCTTGTACGGCCCGCTGGACCCGGCCGGCACGGCGCGGATCCTGCTGGAGCTGGACCTGCCGACGGTGCGCGGAAACGAGGACCGCATCCTGCTGGAGGATCCGCGCCATCACCCCGATTCCTCCTCGCTGCCTTTTGTCCAGGCCGAGCTGGAAGCGGAACACGTTCGCTGGCTGCGGGAGCTGCCTGAAAGCACCGCCGCCTGCGAGGATCTTTTTCTCTGCCACGGCACGCCGCGAAGCGACACGGAATATCTCCTGTGGGAGGTGCTGGAAGACGGGCCGTGCCGGCGCTTGCCCGCTGCCGTCTCCAGGCTGCTGGCGAACGTCGACCAGCCGCTGGTCCTGTGCGGCCACGACCACCTGCCGGCGCGGCTCGACCTCGGCAACGGCCAGGCCGTCATCGACCCGGGCAGCGTCGGCCTGCCCGCGTACCGCGACGACAAGCCGTTCCCGCACGCCATGGAGGCGGGATCGCCGCATGCGCGCTACAGCATCCTGACGCGCTCGACCGCCGGCCTTGCCGTCGAGAACATCGCCGTTGTTTACGACTGGCAAAGCGCCGCGGCAACAGCGAAAAAGAACGGCCGCCCCGACTGGGCCCATGCCCTGCGCAGCGGCCGGGCCTGAGTCGCCATATCCTTCGCTTTGCGCCCAACCAGGAACTGCGCTATAATCGTCGGCAAATGAGCACGCCACGCCCATGAACCACGACCTGCTGCGCACCCTGCTGGCCATCCTGCTGCCCATCGCCTTCGGCTGGCTGCTGAAAAAAGCCCGCGTCTTCCGCGACAACGAGGTCGCCGCCCTGCGCAAGTTCGTGGTGCGCGTCGCCCTGCCGTTCCTGATCTTCCAGAGCCTCTACCGCGCCGATGTCGAGAGCCTGCGCCAGGCGCTGCCGGTCATCGCCGGTTTCGCTCTGCTGACCGCGCTGTACACCGCCGCCGCCCTGCTGGTGGCGCCTTTGCTGAAGGCCGCTGACGGGCAGAAGCTGACCTTCGCCTTCGCGGTTTTCGCCGGCAACTACGCCTTCCTGGGCTGGGGGGTGATCGCCGCCTTCTTCGGACCCGCCGCCCTCACCCGCGCCGTCTTTTTCTCCATGTTTTTCTGGCCGGTGTTCCTTGTCTGCGGCTTCGTGCTGCGCCGCCGCTTCTGCCTGGTCTGCGAACGCGAGCCCACTTCCGGCTTTTTGAAGGTCTTGGCGCGCAACGCCGGCGTCCCCATCGGCACGGCCGCCGCCGCCCTGGCCCTGAACATCTCCGGCATCGGCCTGCCCGGGTTCCTGAACGATTTCGTATCCCAGTTCGCCGCCCTGGCCATCCCGCTGATCCTTTTCGCCATCGGCCAGAACCTGGTCCTGCTCATGCCGGCCGCCCGGCTGCGCATGGTGCTGGCCGCCTCCCTTTTCCGCCTGGCCGGCGGCTTCGCCCTGGGCCTGGCGGTGGTGGCCGTGATCTGCCTGCTGTTCGAAGTCGACGACATGAGCCGGCGGGTGATCCTGATGCAGGCGGTGATGCCCACCGCCACCATGGCCACTTTCTTCGGCGAGTACGTCCCGCTCGACGAGGAGCTTCTTTCCGGCATCATCGCCGTCTCCACCCTCCTCTCCTTCGTCACCCTGCCGCTCTGGGTGCTGGCCATCAACGCCCTGGTCGGCTGAGCCCGGCGGCAGGAATCCGGGGATCATGGTATAATGGATGCAGACAGGCACTCAGCCTGAGGGAGGGAACGATGAAGATCAGCGCCAGGAACGTTTTCAAGGGCAAGGTGGCCGAGGTGCGGCCGGGAAGGGTCAATACCGAGGTCGCCATCGACGTCCCCGGCGGCCTGCAGATCATCGCCATGATCTCCAAGGAATCGGAGGAGAAGCTCGGGCTGAAAAAGGGGAAAACCGCCTACGCCGTCATCAAGGCGTCGTCGGTCATGGTGGCCGTCGACTGAAAGACCCCAACGGACGGCCAACGGCTCGCGGCACCGGGTCGAAAACTATCCAACCGCCTTCAAGCCTTTTTCTTCGACCCGCGCGCCGGTTTTTTGGCGGTGATCGCGGACGACGATCGTCTCGGCGATGCGGTCATGCACCGTGCGCCGGTTGGGATGGATGAAGTACTTCAGGGTTATTGCTTGACCAGCTCGACGCGGCGGTTCCTGGCCCGGCCGGCGTCGCTGTCGTTGCTCGCCACGGGCGAGAACTGGCCGCAGCCATGGGAGCGCAGCCTGGCCGCCGCGATGCCATGCTCGCTGGTCAGCGCCTTCATGACGGCCACGGCGCGGTCCTGCGAAAGCGTGATGTTGCTCTCGATGCCGCCCTGGTTGTCGGTGTGGCCGACGACGAACAGCTTGAGGCCGGGCTGGCCCTTGAGCAGTTTGGCGATCTCGCCGATGGCCTGCGCCGATTCGGGCTTGATCAGCGACTTGCCCGAGTCGAAGTAGATGCCATAGACGGCGACGTGCCCGGTGGCGTTGATGTCGTTGTTCATGGCGGCTGCGTCGGCGACGATGTCCTGGGCCATGCCGGCTTTCTGGATGATGAACAGCGCATAACCGCTGGTGAAATCGGTCCGCAGCTCCACCCAGATCTCCAGACCTTCGCGGCTGAGCTTGAAGGTGCTCCGTCCCTTTTCGCTCCACAAAACCGCGCCGCCCTGCTTCTGCACAGCGTTCTCGAAGTTGCGCTGTATCTGCAGCTCGCTGGGCCTGGCGGCGAGGGTGTTCTGCGGACGGTAGGCGATTTTCCAGTACTGGCCCTCGACCGTCTCGGTTTTGCCCTTGGCGACGACGAACGAATAGGCATCGAACTGTTTTTGCTGGCAGGCATAGATCCAGTAGTCCGGCATCCGGGTGAACGCCGGGTGGTCCTTGCAGGTGGCGGAATCCTTCTGCTCGGCGGCCAATCCGAAGGTCAGCAGCAGCAGCATGACGGTCATCAGCGTCAGCGATCTTTTTTTCATTGTCTTTCTCCTTTCACGGAAGGTCACTTCATATTCAAGGCATACAGGGCATAAAATGCCGAGGCTTTGACCAGGTCGTCGACGGCGACCTTCTCGTTCGCCGCGTGGGCGGCGACCTCGTCGCCGGGGCCGAAGCCGATGCAGGGGATGCCGTGCAGTCCCGTGATGGCCACGCCGTTGGTGGAGAAGGTCCACTTGTCCACCCGGGGCTCGCGGCCGAACAGCGAGCGGAAGGACTCGACGGCACGGGCGACGGCCGGATGGCCTGCCTCCAGCGTCCAGGTGGGATAATACTTCTCCATGCCGTATTCCAGCCCCGTATAGGCCTTCTCCCGGTACTGCAATACCTCGACGCCGGCCGGCAGCCCCTGCATGAGATCCCGCACTTCGGCCAGGGCGCTTTCCTTCGTCTCGCCGGCGGTGAGCCGGCGGTCGAGGTGGATGCGCGCGAAGTCGGCGACGGCGCAGAGCGAGGGCGAGCCGGAGACGATTTCCGTGACCGTGATGGAGCCTTGGCCCAGGAAGTCATCGTGTCGCAGCCGCCCGTTCAGCTTCTCGATCTCCAGGCAGGCCCGGGAAGCCATGTAAATGGCGTTGCGGCCGCGCTCGGGGGCCGAGCCGTGGGCCGAGAGCCCCTGGAACGAGACGCGCATCTCCATGCGGCCGCGGTGGCCGCGGTAGACGCCCAGCGCCGTCGGCTCGGTGAGGATCACCAGTTCGGGCCTGACCTTCTCCTCCTCAATGATGTACTTCCAGCACAACCCGTCGCAGTCCTCCTCCATCACCGTGCCGGTGAAGAGGACCGTGACGTCGTTCTCCAACCCCAGTTCCTTCAGGATGCGGCCGGCGGTGATCATGGCCGCCGCCCCGCCTTTCTGGTCGACGCTGCCGCGGCCGTGGACGAAGCCGTCGGCGATGCGGCCGGAAAACGGCGGCTCCTGCCAGTTGTCGAGGTTGCCCTGGTCGACGGTATCGATGTGGGCGTCGATGGCGATCAGCCGCCTGCCCCTGCCGACGCGGCCGTGAACGCTGCCCAGGCCGTCGAGGCGCACGCTGTCGAAGCCCGCCGCCGCCATCTGCCGCTTCAGCTCGGCGGCCATCTCCTTTTCCCCTCCCGACAGCGAGCGGATGCGCACCAGGCGCGAGAGATTGGCGGCCGTGTCGTCGCGGAATTTTTCAGCCAGGGCCAGTATCTTTTCGGCGGTCTTTTTCATTAGGACTCCTTACTCTTCCGTCAGCCAGGTCAGGATCTTCTCGTTCGTCAGCGGCGCCGAGAACGGCAGCGCCTTGCCCGGGCGCAGGGCGCGCAGGGCCGCCAGCAAGGCGAAATAGGCGCCGATGCCGTACATCAGCGGCGGCTCGCCCACGGCCTTGGAATTGAGCACCGCCCCCGGGTCGGCCGGCTCGTTGAGGAAACGGACGTCGATCACGGCAGGGGCGGTGCGGATGTCGGGCACCTTGTAGGTGGAGAGGGTGTTGGTCAGCAGCGTCCCTTTTCCCGAGTAGATCAGCTCCTCCAGCGTCACCCAGCCGACTCCCTGGACGATCGCCCCCTCCACCTGGCCGCGGTCGACCAGCGGGTTGATGCTCGTGCCGTTGTCGTGGACCGCCCTGACCGAATCGACGGCGGCGGTGCCGCGCAGCCCGTCGACGGTGGCCTCGACCAGGGCGGTGCCGTAGACATGGTAGGCGAACGGTTCGCCCTTCCCGGTCGCGCGATCGAAATGGAGTCCGGGGGTGGCATAGTGCGCCTGGGAGGAAAGGCTGACCCGCTGCAGATAGGCCGTCCGCACCAGCTCCTCCCATCCAAGTTCCGTTTTGGCTCCGGAACGGCGGACGAAATCGGCGCGGATCTCCAGTTCCTCAGGGGCGGCGCCCAGCCTGCCGGCGGCGACCTGCAGCAGCCGCCGGCGCAATTCCCGGCAAGCCATCTCAACCGCTTTGCCGTTCAGGTCGGCGCCGGTGGACGCGGCTGTCGGCGACGTGTTGGCCACCCGGCGCGTGCAGGTGCTGTCCATGCGCAGCCGGTTCTGGGCGATGCCCAGCGTGCGCCCCGCCACCAGCAGGATCTTGCCGTTCACCCCCTGCCCCATCTCCACGGCGCCGGTCGAGACCGAGACGCTGCCGTCGGCATAGGCGTGCACCAGGGCGCCGGCCTGGTTGAGGAAAGTGGAGGTGAACGAGATGCCGAAGCAGACCGGCATCAGCGCCAGCCCCTTCTTGCTCAGGGCGTTGGCGTCGTTGTAGCGCCGCACCCTCTCCCTGGCCTCCTGCAAATCAAAGGACGAGACGGCCTCCGCGAAGCAGCGTCGGGCGCGGCAGGCTTTCGCCCGCTGGCCATAGGGGAACTCGTCTCCCTCGGAGAGCAGGTTCAGTTCCTGGAGCCGGGCCGGATCCAGTCCCATCTTCCCGGCCGCCTGGGAAAGTGCCGCCTCGAAGACGAACATGGCCTGCGGCGCGCCGAAGCCGCGGAAGGCGGTGAAGGGGGGCAGGTGGGTGCGGCAGGAATAGCCGGTGGCGCGCACATTGGGGACATGGTAGCTGTTGGTGGCATGGAACAGGGTGCGTTCGAGGATCGAGGTTGACAGGTCGGCCGCGGCGCCGGCGTTCTGGTAATAGGTCACCTCGAAGGCCAGGATCTTCCCGGAGTCGTCGAGGCCGATGCGGAAATCGGAGGAATAGGGGTGGCGCTTGCCGGTACAGCGCATGTCCTCGCGCCGCTCCAGGACCAGCTTCACCGGCCGGCGCAGGGCACGCGCGGCCAGGGCGGCCAGCGCCGCCCAGGGCGTGGCCTGGTCCTCCTTGCCGCCGAAGGCGCCGCCCAGGCGGAACACCTCGACCGCCACCCGGCTCATGGGCATGCCGAGCACGCGGGCGATGGCGCGCTGCACGCCGCTGGGCGACTGAGTGGCCGAGATCACCCGCAAGGTGTCCTTCTCCCCGGGAACGGCCACGGCGGCCTGGGTCTCGAGGTAGAGGTGCTCCTGGCTGCCCGATTCCACGCGCCCGGCGACGACCACGGGGCATTGCGCAAAGGCCCGGTCGACGTCGCCGAGGGCGATGGTGCGCGGCGGCGCGATCAGCAGTCCTTGGGCCGCTGCCTGCCGCGGGTCCAGGACCGCAGGCAGCCCCTCGATCTCCAGGCGCACGGACTCCAGCGCCCGGCGCGCCTGGCGCGGCGTCCCGGCCACGGCGACGGCGACCGGCTGGCCGGCGAAGTGCACCTCGCCGTCGGCCAGCAGCGGCTCGTCGGCGATGATGCCGCCGATCTGGTTTTCGCCGGGGATATCGCGGGCGCTGAAGATCCCCGCCACCCCGGGCAGCAGCGCAGCCGCGGCGGTATCCAGCTCAAGGATGCGGCCGTGCGCCAGGGGCGAGACCAGCACGGCGGCATGGAGCAGGCCGGAAAAATCGCCGAGGTCATCGACGTAGAGCGTCTCGCCGCGCGGGTGGAAAAAAACGTCGTTCTCCTTCACGGCAGGTCCCCGGCCTGCAGCCTGCCCGGGAACAGCTCCAGGAAATGGGCGAACAGCAGGCGCCGCAGCAGCGCCCGCTTGTAGTCGGCGGCGCCGCGCACGTCGCTGATCGGGGCGGTCTCCGACCCGGCGACGGCAATGAATTCCCTGACGGTCTCAGCCGTGACCGGCCGGCCGGCGAGGAACGCCGACGCCCGGCGCAGGTAAAGCGGCACCGGCGCCACCCCGCCCGCCGAGACATGGGCCGCGGCGATGCGTTCCCCGTCCATCTCCAGGCCGATGGCCGAGTTCACCGAGGCGATATCCTGGCGCCGGCGGCGGGCGACCTTCTCGAAATGGAGCCGGACGCCGTCACGGCGCAGCGGCACGCTCACCCAGGCCGCCACTTCGCCCGCTTGCAGGTCCAGCTGTTTGTAGCCCAGGAAGAACTCGCTCAGTTTCCGCTCGCGGGTCTCCCCCTCCCGGCGCAGGCCGATGGCGGCGTCGAGGGCCAGGAGGATGACGCTCAGGTCGCCGATGGGCGAGGCATTGACGATGTTGCCGCCGACGGTGGCGCGGTTGCGCACCTGGGTGGCGGAGACCTGGCGCAGGAAGCCGGCCAGCGGCGGGAAGGCGGCGGCCAGCAGCCGCGATTCCATCAGGTCGGAGACGGTGGCGGCGGCGCCGATGAGAATGCGCTCGGCTTCGGGCCAGATGGCGGCGAACCCCTCGCGGCGCGACATCAGGTCCAGCTTCCTGCCGGCGAGTTCGGGGCCGCGCTGCACGTAGAGATCGGTGCCGCCGGCCATGGCCACGGCGTCCCCCGGCTGTTTTTCGCCTTCGCCGGCTCCCAGGACGGGCAGCGCCTTCAGGCGCGCGGAGATGGCGGTGAAATAGGCTGGAACAACGCCGGCGGCGATCAGGGCGGCCAGCCGGTCGGGAGCAACGGCCGCCTGGGGGCGCACTTCATTCAGCATGCGCTCCAGCGCCCGGCGGATCGCCGTGTAGCCGGTGCAGCGGCAGATATTGCCCTCGATGGCGGTGACGGCGTCTTCCAGTTCCAGCCCGGCATCCTCCAGCAGGAAGGCGGTCAGGCTGACGACGATCCCCGGCGTGCAGAAGCCGCACTGGCTGGCCCCCTCGCTGACAAAGGCCTGCTGCACCGGCGTCAGTCCCGATGGGTTCCGCCCATCGGGATTCAACCCCTCGATGGTGACCACGTGGCAGCCGGCGGCATCGGCCAGCGGGAAGAGGCACGAGGCGACGGCGCGGTAGCGCAGGCCCCGCGCGCCGGGCGTGCCCAGCAGCACGGTGCAGGCGCCGCAATCGCCCTCGCGGCAGCCGACGCGCGTGCCGGTCAGGCGCTGATCGTCGCGGATGAAGTCGACCAGCGCGGTCCCGGCCGGCAGGGCGGTGCGGACCTCGCGGTCATTGAGGATAAAGACGGTCTCAACGGCCATTCGGCCTTACCAGCCGGCGCCGATGAGAGCGACGCTCAGTCCCCAGCAGGCCAGGGCACCGGCAACGGCCAGCGGCGCGAACAGGGGCTTGCGGGCCAGCCACAACGGCAGCAGCCGCTTTTCCAGTTTCCGCCCCAGGGCATAGCCCAGGGGGAAAAGGACCGTTCCCAGCAGGGCGGCCGGTGCGACGCGCGTCAGCATGTAGCCGGCCGCGCCGCCGGCGAAGCGGAAGGAGAGCAGATGAGCACAGGGGGCTACGAAGCGGCCCAGGGCGAAGAACGCCGCGCCGCCGGCGAATGCGGCCATGCCGGCCACGGCGCCCTGCATTCTGCCGTTGCCGGCGATCTTTTTCCTGGCCAGGCTGACGCCGGCGAACAGGAAGGCGCCGTTGAGCAACACGGCCAGGTGGGAGTTGGCCTGGCAGAAAACGGGCAGGCCCAGCAGCGGCGTGGCCAGCCATTTGGCGAAAACGGCCATGAGCACGATGCCGGGGATGATGCGCGCCTGCTTGAAGACCGCCAGCCCGGCGGCCATGACGGCGAAGCCGGCAGCGGTGACCACGGGGCTGCGCGGCAGGCCGGCATCCCTGGCCAGGCCGCCCAGCAGCGCTTCGGCCAGGCCCATGAAGGCGCCCAGCGCCAGGATGACCAGCAGATAGAATTTCCAGGAAAACGTCTCGTTGTTGCCTGACATAAGCACCTCGGGGGCTCGTTGAGAACCGGTTTTATCTTAATGGCCTTGAGCTGATTTGTCAACGCGAGGCAAAGGATGACTCGGCGTAAGGCGTAGGGCGGAGGGCGTAGGGAAGAGAGAAGAGAAAAATAAAATTGGCATCCCGTTTTTTTCTTACCTTACGCCTTGCGCCGTGCACCCTGCGCCGATTTTCATTCCCCGATGATTTTGACGAGCACGCGCTTCTTTCTCCGGCCGTCGAACTCGCCGTAGAAGACCTGTTCCCAGGGGCCCAGGTCGAGCTTGCCCCGGGTGACGGCCACGACCACCTCGCGGCCCATGACCTGGCGCTTGAGGTGCGCGTCGCCGTTGTCCTCGCCGCCGAGGTTGTGGCGGTAGGCCGAGACCGGTTCGTGCGGCGCCAGCTTCTCCAGCCATTTCTCGTAATCCTGGTGCAGCCCCGGCTCGTCGTCGTTGATGAACACCGAGGCGGTGATGTGCATGGCGTTGACCAGCGCCAGCCCTTCCTGGACGCCGCTTTCCCGCAGCGCCTGCTCGACCTCGGGGGTGATGTTGATGAAAGCACGCCGGTTGGGCGTCTGGAACCAAAGTTCCCTGCGATAACTTTTCATAAAGGGATTATAACTGATTGTGAGAGGTACGAGAACCTAAGGGAAGACAGAGAGAAGAAAAAGGGAAAGGCAGAGGGAAGACAAAGTGGGAAAGAGATCCTGAAATGGTTTTTCCCCACTCTCTCTTCCCTTTTTCTTCCCTCTCTCTTCCCTTTGTTTTCCCTTGAGATCACTGGACTCTCCGGGCACTGACAACGGATGCCCCGGTCACTGCCGCACAGAGAACAGTAAAACCTCTCATGGAGACTATCTTCTTCACTTTTGCCTTTTTACTTTTGCCTTTATTCTTTTTCTTCAACATCGAACCTCGAATCCCCCAAGGGGACGCGAAGCGCAGCCTCGAACCTCGAACTTTACTTGATCTCCAG
>CAZLSH010000010.1:0-25632 GCA_964562095.1 uncultured Clostridia bacterium
TGGATCTCTTTCCCACTTTGTCTTCCCTCTGCCTTTCCCTCTCTCTTCCCACTTTCTTCCCTTGAGCTCAATTGACCTCATGGGCCAATTTTGCTACCATATGCCTCGCATGAGAAAAACACCCGTCGCCGTCCTGTTGTTTGCCATTCTGGCCATTTTTGTGCTTTCGCCGCATGCCGCTTTCGGCCAGGAGGGGACCCTCCGGATCGGCGCCCGCGTCCTGGCGGCCGAAGGGATCGTCGAAGTCCTTCTGCAAGTGCCCGACGGCTTCCACGTCACCGACCTGAAAAACGGCTTTTTCGCCCTGTCGGTCGCCGGAAACGAGTTCCTGGCCCTGGAGAAAACGGTATTCCCGGCCGGCGTCCCCTATGGCGGGGAAACGGTTTTCAAGGGGGACGTCCGCGTCCGCGCCCTGCTGCGCAAGCTGAAGCCAATCACGACCCCGGTCCAGCTCGATTTCGACGTATCCTATCAGCTCTGCCAGGAATACCCCGACGAGCTCTGCTATCCTCCCGACCAGAGCCGTGTCCGGGTCGAGATCGGCCCCGATTTCGCCGCCCCGGCACCGGAAACCGGAACGGCAGCGGGGGGGGAACGGGAGCCGCTGGCGCGGCAGCTGGAGAACCTCATCCGCGGCCAGCTGGGCCGCGGTACGCCGCTCCTTTTCCTGCTGGTCTTCGCCGCCGGCTTCCTGGCCAGCCTGACCCCCTGCGTCTACCCGGTCATCCCCATCGTCATGGGCTTCGTGGGCGGCCGCAGCCAGGGGCGCCGGCTGAAGGGTTTCGTCCTCTCATTGTTCTTCGTCCTGGGGCTTTCGCTGGTCTATTCGCTGCTGGGACTGATCGCCGCCAAGACCGGCTCGCTGATCGGCGTCACGTTCCAGAACCCGGTCGTGGTCATCGCCATCGCCGCCATCTTCATCGTCATGGGCCTGAGCCTGGCCGGCCTCTTCTCCATCCCCGTCCCTGCCTGGATCTCGGCCGGGGCGGCCAGGGGGCACAAGAGCGAGCTCCTCGGCGCCGTGATCGTCGGCGGCGTCGCCGCCGTCATCGCCGCCCCCTGCGTCGGGCCGGTGCTGATCGCCCTGCTTTCCTGGATCAGCCAGTCGGGCAACGTCTTCCTCGGCTTCTGGCTGACCTTCGTCTTCTCCCTGGGCATGAGCGTCATCTTCATCGTGGCGGGCACCTTCTCCGGCGCCATCGCCGCCCTGCCCCGCGGCGGCGGCTGGATGAGCGCCGTCAAGTACTTCTTCGCCGCCCTGCTGATCGCCGGCGGCATATTTTTCCTGGGCAATATCCTCCCTTCATGGCTGAACCTGCTCCTGTGGGGCGCCTATCTGGTCACCCTGGCCGTCGCCCTGGGCCTGTTCCGCCCTCAAGCCGGGGACGGCATCGGCCCGGTGCTGCGGCGCACGGCCACGGTCCTGGTCTTCCTGCTCGGGGCTGCCCTCTTCTATCATGGGCTGGCCGCGCGTTTCTTTCCGGCCGCTCCGCCGGAACGGGCGGCGCAGGGCGAACTCCTTCCCTGGCTGAAGGACCTGGAGACGGGCAGGGAAAAGGCCCGCGCCGAAAACAAGCCCCTGCTGGTCGATGCCTGGGCCGAATGGTGCGCCGCCTGCAGGGAATTGGACGAAAAGACCTTCAGCCGCCCGGAAGTGCGGGCGGCGCTGGGCGGCTATGTCCTGGTCAAGCTGGATTTCACCCGCAAGGACGAAGGCAACGAGAAGCTGAAAAAAGAACTGGGCATCATCGGCATGCCCACGGTGATCCTTTTCGACGCCCGAGGCCTGGAGAGCAGGCGTTTCTCAGGCTTCGTGGAAGCCGGCAAGTTCCTGGAACTGCTGCCCCGTTAGCCGCTCCGGGGATCAGAAGCGGAAGCCGATCGCTCCTCCCAGGCGCAGGCCGCCCAGCACGATGTCCTTTTCGCGGTCGTTGATCTTCACGGTTGTCCAGGCGCCGGCATAGCCCAGCGTCATTCCGACAAAGAGACGGTCGCGCAAAAAATAGCGCAGGCCGGCCCGGGCATCGAAGCCCGGGGCCGACTTGCTGGCCGTGACTCCCATGGCCTTCTCCCGGGTCCCGGCCATGAGCACGGCGGCGGCCAAATCGGCCTGCAGCCGGCCCAGGCGCCGCGTCTCCCAGCCGACGCCCAGCGCCAGGAACGTCTGGGTGGCCTTGATCCCGTCTTCCACCACCGGGATCACGCCGCTGGCCGCGACGAAGCCGGCACCGAGCCAGACATAGAAATGCGGCAGCAGGTCATAGCTCGCCTTGATCTCCGGGCTGACCTGCACGTCGCCGTAGAAGCTCTTGAACCCGGAGTCGCCGGAGACGAAAGCCGCGGCCCCGATGCTGGCGGAGAACTTTTCTCCCGCGCCCGGCAGGAGAACGCCCAGGGACAGAACGAGGATCGGCAGGACGATCTTTTTCATCGGTTCACCTCAGATGGTCAGTTCATTGGACATGGCCAGGAGATCGCCCTGGGCGCTGCGCGCCTGGACTACGTACGAATAGCTGGAACCGCGTTCCAGGTACTTGTCCTGAAAAACATAGGCGCCGTCCTGGAGCTCGTTGGCGGCGATCTCCCTGACCGGCTGGTAACTGTCGCCCGGGATCCTGCGATAGACCGTGTAGGCCTCGCCGCTGATGCCCGAACCGGGGTCTTTCTCGGCCCTGAAGTACACCTCGACGTAATCCTTTTCAATCAGCCAGGAACTCGCCGGCCGTCGCGAAACCGTCATGGTCAGCACCAGGGTTTGGGCAAGGGCCCGGGCCACGTTCAGCCGGGCGCCGTAGATCATTTTCCCATCCAGGGCGTCGACCCGGTCGGCCCCGGAATAAAGGCGGCCCAAGCGCTTGGCCAGGTCGTCGCCCGGGAAATGGGCGGCCAGCAGCCCCAGGGCGCCGCAGACATGCGGCGTGGCCATGGAGGTGCCGCTGGAGAGCCCGTAGCTCGCCGGGCGATTGGTCAGGTTCACGGCATGGACGCCCCGGGACCTGACCAGCAGCCCGTATTCACGGGACAGGGCCACGACCGGGACCCATTCGCGCTGGCGGCCCAGCGTCCAGCCCGACATGTCGCCCGTCTCGCTGTTGTAGATGGCCACCCCGGCGGCGCCGGCGTTCTGGGCATTGAGCGCCTTCAGTTCAAAACTGATCTCGCCGCGTTCGATCAGGGCGATCTGGCCATTGACCGCAACGGGAAAATCGGCGGCGCTCCGGCCCAGCCCGCAGTCGTATACCAGCCGGCTCAGTCCGGCGGCCGGAGTCGTGCCCGAGAATTCCAGCGGGGCGGCGTCGAGCACGTCGCTCCCCGACTTCAGCCAGGCCTCCTGCCCCTGCCCGGGGGGAACGGTGGAGAGGATGGCCACTCCGGGGGCGGCGATGTCGACCGTTTTCGCCCCGAAGTTGGAGAACGAGGCCAGCCCGTCGTTCGAGTCGCTGGCAGCCACGGAAACGATGTTGGCCAGGTCGTAATTCGCCGGGAAGAAGGGTGTGCCGTCATTGTCCGCCCCCTCGTTGCCGGCGGCGCAGACGAAAGCGATGCCCAGGGCGGCGGCATCGGCGATGGCTTCCTGCTGCAGCGGGTTGTTGCCGCCGCCGCCGAACGAGGCGTTGATGGCCACCACGTTCACGCCGCGGTCGCGCTTCATCATCACCGCGTAATCGATGGCCTCGATGCAGTCGGAATCGTAAATGTGCATGTCCGGCCGGAAACCTTTCAGGGCCATGACCCGGGCTTTCCAGGTGATGCCGCAGACGCCCAGGCCATTGTTGCCGACCGCGGCCATGGTGCCGGCCACATGGGTGCCGTGGCCGTCGATATCCAGGGGATCGCTGTCGTTCTTCCCCCAGTTGTCGGCGGCGAAGTCGTAGCCGTGGACATCGTCGTGGAAACCGTTGCTGTCGTCGTCAATGCCGTTGCCGGGGGTTTCGCCGGGATTGCGCCACATGTTGGCCGCCAGGTCCTCATGGCCGTAGTAAACCCCGGTGTCGATGACGGCCAGCACCAGGTCGCCGGAGCCCACGCTGCGTTCCCAAGCCCCGGGGGCCTGGATCCTGGTCATGCCCCAGAGCTTGGAGTACTTGGGATCATTGGGAAGCCGCTGCAGGCGGCGGCGGAAATTGGGCGAAACCGCCGCCACTTCAGGAAGGCCTTCCAGGGCGCGCAGCAGTTCCTCGGTGCTGAGCCGCTGCGAGCGCAGCAGCAGCCACTGGCCCCCCGGGCGCATCCCGGCGAACGGCCGCAGCGGCCGGCCGCCGTCGGCGTCCAGGTCCGCCGCCACCATGGCCGCCGCACCGGCCGACACGTCGGCCTTGAACTTGACCAGGACCTCTCCCTCGACGTACGGCGCTCCAGAACTGCCGCCGATGCGCGGCGCGGCCTCCGTTCGCGAATCGCCGGAGGTGGAACCGCTGACGGCCAACCCGGCCAGCAGCAGCATGGAAATGAGCAATGCCGGCTTGCGCCGGTATCCGCCTGGGTTCATGAGCGCCTCCTCGTCCGCAAGAGCGGGAATGCGATCTCCCAGACTAGCAACCTTTGCCCGGGTTGTCAATCATGAGAGGTACGCCCGCCGGATCAGGGAGAGGCGGGAAAGGAGAAAAAACCGGGCCCGTTCCTCTGAACGGGCCCGGCTACGAGATCAATCGGATCGATGGTCAGCGGATGATCGCTTTTTCCTGGGCGCCCTCGAAGGCGATATTCTGCAAGATGATTCCCTTTTCATTGACAAGGCCCAGGGAGAAGGCGGCTCCGCCCTTCGTCAGCAGCTCGTAATTCTCGGCGCTCAGCCTGGGCTTGATGGAATTGGGCATGGCCTTGCCGCTGCCGAACACGCCGAGCTCCTGCACCTTGTCGCCGTTCTTCAGCAGCACCAGCTTGAGGTTGCCCCTGACGTTTCCGAGCATGTCGCGAAGCTTGATCAGCTCGATCTCCGGGCACAGGCAGGGATCGGGCTCGGGCGGCCACTTGATCATGATGCGCATCTGCCGCAGCCGGTTATGGATGTCGGGATCAATGAGGCAGCTCTTCAGCTCGAAGGACGGGCTCTTGTTGGCGGCGGAATTGTCGGCGGTCGAAACGCGGATCCTGTAGTTGTCGGCCGGGGACGCCGAGCCGCCCTGGTATTTGCCGGCAACCCAGACGAAGCTGCCGGAGGCGGGAGCCAGACCGCTGACGATGAGCTGGGTGAAGCCGCCGCCCTCCTTGACCAGCTGGATCCTGATCTGCTGGCTCAAACCGGATGCCGTCCAGCTGATGGTGACGGACTTGCCCAGGCAATAGGGCGAGCTGCCGCTCAGCTGCACATTGCTGATCGTGCCGCCGAAGGCCAGGCCCGCGGCGAAGATCACGCACGCGACGAACAAAAACGATTTTTTCATTTTGATGTCCTCCTTGTTGACACTGGTTGAATAGCTGTTTTGCGCGAATATCTCAGAAAAAATATTTTACCGCGCCTTCCCCGCTTTCGGCAGGGATCGCTTCCCGGAACCGGACCCGCGCCCAGGTTGAGCGGCGGCAACGCTCCGTGCCGCACCGGTTGCCGATTCCCGTCTTCGGGCCCGGTCAGGTATTGAACCGGAAATGGACGATCTCGCCGTCCCGGACGACATAATCCTTGCCCTCCAGGCGCAGCAGCCCCTTCTCCTTGGCGCGGGCGAAGCCGTCGCAGTCCAGGAAATCCTGCCAGCGGATGACCTCGGCGCGGATGAACCCCTTCTGGATGTCGCTGTGGATCTTGCCCGAGGCGACGAAGGCGCTGGCCCCCTTTTCCAGGGTCCAGGCCTTGGTCTCGTCCTCACCCACGGTGAAAAAGGAGATCAACCCCATCAGGTCGTAGGCGGCCTGGATGAACTCGTCGCGGATGTAGCGGTAGCCGGCCAGACCGTACTCGGCCTGGAACGCCGGCCGTTCCTCGGCGGCAAGCTCCAGGAGCTCGGTCTCGATCTTGCCGGCGAACAGGACAATGCAGCGGCCCTGGCTGGCCGGCGCCGCCAGCCCCGCATGCATGCCGAGCGTGTCCTCGTCGCAATTGACCAGGTGCAGCAGGGGCTTGGCCGACAGGAACTTGAAGCCGCGCACCAGCACCTCCTCCTTTTCCGTGAAGCGATATTCGCGCAGCGGCCGCCCCGCCTCCAGGAAGGCCTTCAGCTTCTGCAGCAGATCCAGTTCCTCCTGCAGTTCCTTGGATTTCAACTTTTTGACGTCCACGGCCAGCCGCTCCAGCCGCTTTTCGATCGTCAGGAAGTCGGTCGTTTTCAACTCGTCCTCCATGGCGGCGATGTCGCGGGCCGGGTCGACCGCGCCCTGCGGGTGGAGGATCTCCTCGTCGCGGAAGGCGCGCACCAGGTGCACCAGGCCGTCGGCGCGACGCAGCAGATCGATGAAGGTCGAGCTCTTCACCTCGCCCAGCGAGATGGCGCCGGCGTCGAGGAACTCGATCTTGGCATAGACCGGCGGCGTGCGGAAATAGTCGGCCAGCTTTTTCAGCCGCGGGTCGGGGACGTCGACGATGGCCTTGTGGAACTCGTTGCTGGCGGCGGAGAACTTGTCAACCTTCTCCTTTTTCTCGGTGAGCAGGTTGAACAGCAGCGTCTTGCCGGTCTTGGGATAGCCGAAGATGGTCAGGATCATGCCGTCATTATACCCCAAGTGTCTCCAGATACCTAGGCCGAACGAGCAGCGGGCAGCAACGGCACTGAACGAGCCATGAGGGAAAAGCTGCAGATTGCTCGATCGCACGCGGCCCCGCCATCGGGTGTCATTCCTTCCATGAGCACGCAGACTTGGCGAGACGCGTTGAAAAGAGACCACGAATGTTGTAAAATAATTCCAACAGAGGTGGCGGAATGAAGAAGCGGAAGTATGAACCCCCGGTTGCCCGTGACTTGTCGGGTTCAACAGCAAAAGGGCAGATAAATCCCGCGAGCTCATGCAATCCCGGGCAAGCGGCTTCTCAACCTGAAGGAATCTGCACCTCGGGCACCAATCCTGGGCAGAATTGCACAGCAGGCGGAATTGTTCTTTTACGATGCAACCCAGGAAGCACTGTAAATGCCCTGTGCTGGACTGGCACCGGCGCCAACTGAGATCCAAAGAAACTTCACATGTTGACGTGAAATCCGGGCGATTGGCGACATACAAGATCGGCAATTTACAAATTTCCGTTGACAACTCAACAAGAGTCAAACTCTCTATTTATCATATTTTCAGGCATTTTGTTGCAAGGGAGAATGCAGCCGACATCACCTTCAGTTTCTTTCAAGTTGAACAAGGATCAGCCCCACCATCACGCCAAAACCGCAAGCCATCTTCGTTTATTCAGCGACCCGATCTCCTGGCTGCGGAGAATCCATTGTTTGTCACAACCCCAATCCAAAAGCAATTAGTAAATGCAGCGAACCATGCCGAGCTATTGACATTGGAAGCGAACCCATTTGCCATAACCATTCATGATTTCTTCTTGAACCGAGCAAATTTTTTTATCAACAAAAATTACTCAAGGCAAATCGGTCAAAACTACATGAGCCCGGCGATTTTGTCGCCCTTCCTGCCCAATTTTAAAGCCCTGATGCTCCACGCCTCGGCCGTCGTCCACAGGGGAAAGGCGGCGGTTTTCCTGGCACCCGACGAAGGGGGAAAGACCACCGCGGCACTTCTCGCGCCGTCGGGCATCATCCTCGGCGACGACCAGGTGATCGTGCGCCGCGTCCGGGGAAGTTTCCGGGTGTGGGGCACGCCGTGGGGCCTGCATGTCAATCCCAGAGCCAACGCCCCCCTGGCCGGCCTGTTCCTGCTGAAAAAGGCGAAACGCTTCTCCCTCAACCCGCTTCCCGCCCAAAACGTCGTTCCATTCATGTGGGAAGAGATCAAGAATCCCCTGTCCATCCTCCCCAAGCCGCTGAAGCAGAAGGCTTTCAATCTTCTTTGCGACATCGCCCGGTCCGCGCCGTGCTGGACGCTGGCATTCCCGAAGAATCACATCGGCTGGGACGAGATCGACGATGCAATGAAGCGCAAGGCTCCGGCAGCTGCCAGAGGCAAATCCCATTCAAAAGCGAACAGCACACAGCAAAAGGAAAAGTCATAAGCCCTGTCTTCTGCTTTTCCTCGTCACTCGTCCCCATGGTTCCTAGAATTGCCGATACTTCCACTAATGGATCGACTGTATAGTCAATTCGGAGAGTTTCTTCCTAAAACCAAGAGATCGTTGCGCTTCACCCCTCCCTGGCCATTGACCTCCGGAAACTATTGGCGTAGTTTAGTCGTCTTAGGCAGGAGAAGATTTCTATCTCAAGAAAAAGATGCAAGAGAGAAAGGAAAAAGTGATTCGCTCGGACCGATCCCGGCGCCTTTCATCGGCTTCGCCCAGGGTCTTTTTTCTTACTTTTGCCTTTTGCCTTTCGCCTTTTGCCTTTTCTTCGCTTTTCTTTTTTTCTTTTCCCCCCCCTATCGTTTCTAGCCTCTCGCCTATAGCCTATTGCCTATAGCCCAATGAAAAAGCTCTGCTATCTCCTGTCCCTCCTGCTCCACGCCCTGGTGCTGCTGGCCGTCCTGCTCGCCGAATTCCCCATCACCATCCAGCCCGGGCCGCCGCGGCTGACCGTGGTCCGCCTCGCCGAGCCGCCCCTGCCCTTCGTCCCCGGCATGGCGCCGTCCCAGGAGGAGCCTCCGGCCCCGCCGCTGGGCGCACGCGGCCCTCAGGCCGGCCCCGCCGCCGCGGCCGCAAGCGGCGTCGGTGTCACCCGTTCCCGCGGCGCAGGACTCGCCGCCTTCACGCCTGGACCTTTCCGCCTGCACCGGGGCGCGCCGGGGTCGTTCCGCCTGGCCCCGGTCGGCAAGAGCCCCGATCCCTGGGCGCTCGCCGTCGCTCCGGCTCCGCCATCCCGGTCGCTGCGCTATGACCTGGGGGCCTTCCGCCCGGCAGCGGCTCCAGGCGGCACCGGCGCCGTGTTCCTGCTGCCCTTCGATGTCCGCGAGCGGGTGGCCGCCGACTGGACTGCGGCGGCGATCGGCCGCATCGAGCGCAACTGGATCATTCCCGCCTCGGGCCGGCTGGCCTTCGCCGGCAGGGTGCAGGTTACGCTGACCGTCTGGCGGCAGGGCGGCAAGCGCTCGCTGACGGTCGACGATTCCGACCTGCCCGAGCCGCTGACCCTGGCGGCACTGGGCGCCGTCGAAGCCAGCCTGCCGCTGCCGCCACTGCCCGCCGAGGTCGCCGGCGAGACGTTCACCTTCACCTTCGTCTTCCGCTACAATGGCTAGCGCGCGGTTCGCCCTGTTGCTGCTGGTCGCCTGGCTTCTTCCCGGCGCTCCGGCGGAAGTCGCCCTGCCCCCCATTCAGGCCATCGCCCTCGATGCCCCGGCGCTCCTGGCCGATCCTTCCCTGCTGGCTTCCGACATTTTGGCCCTGCGGGTGACCAGCCGCGGCCAGGCCGCCTACAAGCTGAGCGAACGCGGCGAAGTCCTGGCGGCGGGGATGCTGCTTCCGGGCGGGAATACCGTGCGCTTCGCCCGGCCCGGCCTCTGCGCCGGCAGCCAGTCCATCCTTCTCCTCCTGGAAGCCTTCGAAACCGGGGCGCCGCAGCAGAAATTCATCCGCCTGCAGGTGGCCGTCGCCGGGCGGACCGCGGCCGAGCCGGCCGCTCCGGCCCGCTCCGGAAATTTCAACCTGGAAATGTACCATGCGGGCAGGCTCATCGGCTTCCGCCGCAAGCGGATGCAGGACCTGGTCCAACTGACGACCGGGCCGGGAACCCTCGCCGCCAATCCCCTGGACAGCGCCTCGTTCCGCCCCCAGTCCTCGGGCAACTCGGTCTCGGTGCTGGGGGTGGCCATGGCCCTGGCCAGGCACCTGGCCGGAAAAAAAGCCGCAAAGCGGATGAAGTCTTTCAACGCGGAATCGCAAAAACGATCGCTGTCATTAACCATGACCCGCCAGGATGCAGACGGACAGAAACGCGAGATCCCCATTGAGATCGAACTCCAAGTAGAATAATAAGATAATCAACATCGTTCGATGTTCGACGTTTTCAGTGCTGAGAATTAAGCGATCAATTAGCGTTCGAAGTTCGACGTTGAAAAAAAAATTAACTGCAAAAAATTCGGGTTTATGCCTTCTCTTCAAGAATGCTTGCTTTCCTTAACTTCGAACTTCGAACCTCGAACGTCGAACCTATCTTGTTTATCTACGGTCTTATGGATAGAGAGATCTTGAGCACTCCCCGCTCCTCCGAAGGAAGGAACCGGGCCGTGGGGTCCCAGCGCCGCTCCCAGTTCTTGTTGTAGATCAGGGCGATTTCGTTGCCGGGCGAGACGCGCCATTTCAGGCGGGCGCTCCAGCCCAGCATCCTGGAGACGGTGTCGTACTGGATATAGTTCATGAAGCCCAGGTCGGGCGAGAGGAAGACGTCGGCCTTGAGCTGATAGACATTCTCGCTGAAGCGGCCCCCGGGCAGGCGGCCGCGGACCAGGTTGACGTCCAACCCGAGGTTGGCATAGCCCTGGTACTTGAAGTTCAAGCCGATGCTCATGTCCTCATAATGCCCCGAGTAGAACTGGCCGAAGTCGATGCCGGCATCGAGCACCCAGGACCGGTGCGGGGCGGTACCGGCGTCGAACTTGCACTGGGTGAAATCGTAGGCGCCGGCGGGCAGCACCACCCCCTGGGCCACTTCGAAATCAAAGGGCAGGACATCGCGGTTGAGGGCGACCTCGATGCTGACGCTGCCGCCGCTCTCCAGGCGCAGGCTCAGCGGCGTGACCTCAAGCTGGCGGGTCTCCAGGCGTCCGTCCAGGTCCCAGTAGAAATCGCCGCTGGCGTTGAAAAAGAACTGGCGCACGAGCCGGTCCAGGAACCCCGTTTGCGGCCGCGGCTGGAATCCCACCCGCAGATAGGCGGTCTGGATGCCGCGGCGCATCATGAAGCCCAGGCCGGGGTCGAGTGCCTCCCCGTAATAGGCATAGGTGCTCTGGACGTCCCAGAGGTCATTGGGATAGTTGGCCCGGAAACCGAAGCCCAAGTGGCTTCCCTGCTCATGCTCGTTCCAGTTGTAGGCCGCCCAGGCGGCGAGATTCAGGTTCCTGCCGCCGGCGAAACTCGAGGTGGCGTAGCGGAAATCGGCGCCGGCCAGGGTATTGCGCTCTCCCGTGGGGCTGCCGTTGGTGAAGATCATCCCCAGCTTGCTCTCGCTCAGGATGTCCCGGGTCACGCGCAGGGCGAGGAAATTCCTCCCCGGCAGGCCGGCGGACTTCTCGGTCTGAACGTCGAGGAAGGCCAGGTTGGTGCGGCCGACCTTGCCGAAGACCTTGCCGCCGAAGAGGATCGGGACCTGGCGGCCCTCGTACAGGCCGATCTTGCGGCTGAAGAAGGGCTGGAAACTGACGCTGGAACTGAACGTGAAGGTCTCAGAACCCTCCAGGAAGAACATGCGCTTCTCCGGGAAAAAGATCGGGAAGCGGGTCAGGTTGATGCGCCGCTCGTCGGCCTCGGTCTCGGCGAAATCCATGTTGACGCTGGCAGCGCCCACCAGGTTGGGAGTGAAATTCTTATAGACGTCGAAGCCGCCGTCAACGTTCCACCCGTAGCCGGTGCTTTCGCGCTGATCCTTTTCGACGCGGACCAGGCCGTAGGGGCGGATGGTGATGCCCTTGCCCTGCTGGACGTTCGCGATTCCGGACAGCGCGGCCGCCGCCATGGGGTTGTAGAAGTTGCTGTTGCGGTCGATCCCGGAGAGGCGGTCGGTCTCCTGTTTGCGGGCGATGAAGCGTTCGACATTGATTCCCCAGGAGGTCAGCTCGGGATTGAAGGAGAGGGTCTTGAAGGGGATGCGCAGCTCGGTGCTCCAGCCGTTGGCGTGGATGCCGCTGGCCGCGTCCCAGATGCCGTCCCAATTCAGGCTGGCCTCCCCTGCCGAGGCCAGTCCCTCGGAGCGGGCGCCGCGCGGGTTGACCGAGAAGAAGTAGGCGGTGCGCTTGTCCTGGAAAGGGTCGAGCAGGACCCGCAGCACGTCGTCGTTTTCGCTTCCGCCGCCGCTGTGGCCATACCCGTTCCCTCCGCCGCCGCTGCCGTCGTGGGCCATGGAATGGGCGGCGATCCGCGCCGGCTCGCTGTCCAGGCAGAGGACGCCGATATAGAGGTTGGCGTCGTCGTAGAGGACGCGCAATTCGGTCTTTGCGGTCGGATCCCCGCCGGGTTGGGGTTCGGCCATGCGGAAAGCGGTGAAAACGACGGCCGACCGCCAGACGGGATCGGCGAGGTCGCCGTCGATTTTGGGACCCTGCTCGACGCGCACGGCCCTGACCTCGGCCGCCGCTACCGGCAGGGCCAGGAACAGCAGGAACACCAGAAAAAAGATCATGGTCCTGGCCATCGGCAAACCTCTCTGTTTCTGCGGGCGGACAGCGCGGATCTTGCGTTCCGTTGTCAGGATATGCCAGCAGCGCCCTTTTGGCAATCCGGAAAAAAGGGATACGAAAAACCGCGGCAAATCGTTTTTCCCGGCAACCGCCTTTTGAAAAAAAATCGCCGGCGTTATATAGTGCGTCCATGAAAAAAGCCATTCTCGCCCCCCTGGCCCTGTCTCTGCTGCTGCTGAAAGCCCCGTTGCCGGCCCAGGTCCTCCCCTTCGAGGTGCTGGGCCTGCGCGAAGGGATTCCCCAGTCCCAGGTTTCGGCCCTGGCCCAGGACCGGGATGGATACCTGTGGGTGGGGACCTGGGGCGGCCTGGCCCGCTTCAACGGCAGCGGCTTCAAGGTGTTCCACCGCCAGGACGGGCTGCACAGCGCCCGCATCCACGAGTTCCTGACGGCCGCGGACGGCACCCTGTGGATCGCCACCGTCGGCGGCCTCTCGCGCTGGCGCGATCACCGCCTGGAAAAGATCGCCGACCCCCTGGTCAGCGCCGTCCGCTGCCGCGCCCTGGCCGAGGATGGGCGCCGGCGGGTCTGGATCGGGACCGACAACGGCCTGGTGGTCCAGGACGGGGGGCAGTACCGCACCTTGGCGCCCGGCGGCGCTGCCGGCGCCGTGGTCCACGACATCCTGGCGGACCGCGAGGGCATCGTGGTGGCCGCCGACAACGGCCTGTGGCGCTATGCGGCCGACGCCCCCCCCGCCGGGCTGGAGACGCCCAAGGGGGTAGAAGCGGGTGACCTGCGCGGGCTGGCCGCGACCCCGGAAGGGCTCTGGCTGGGAACGAACAACACCGGGCTCTGGCTGCTCGGCGCCGGCGGCTGGCAAAAGGTGGATGGCGCGGAAGTCCCGCCGCGCTCGATCTACCGCCTGGTCCGGCAGCCGTCGGGCGCTCTCTACGTCGCCACCGCCGACAACGGCCTCTTCATCAAGCGCCAGGGCCAGGCTCTTCTGGAGCATTGGGGAATGGAAAACGGCCTGCCATCCAACGTGGTCAACGACGTGCTCGAGGACCGGGAGGGCACCGTCTGGGTGGCGACCGACATCGGCGGCCTGGCCCGGTTGAGCAACACGGCCGTCATCAACCACGGCGAAAAGCAGGGCCTGCCCAGTTCCTGCGTTTTCGGCATCATCCAGGGGGACGGCCCCGACTCGTTGTGGCTGGCAACCATGAGGGGCGCCGCCCACTACCAGGTCCGCCCGCGGCCCAGAGTCCTGGAAATCCTCGACTCGCGGAGCGGGCTGGACAACGAGTTCGTCTGGAAGATCCTGCGCAGCGGCGACGGCGTCCTGTGGTTCCTGACCGACTCGGCCCTCCATTTCCGCCGCCCGGGGGAAAGGGCCGTTCACCCCCTTGCCGCCGACGTCCCGTTCCCGCGCACCAACCCCTATGACCTTGTCCTGGACGGCCAGGGCAACCTCTGGGGCTGCGGCGAGTGGAGCGGCGGCGGCCTGGCGCGGCGGGACGCCGCCGGGCGCTGGCGCAACTGGAAGGAGACCGCCTCCGGCGAACCGCTGCAGGCCGTCCACCGCCTGGCGCGCCGCCGCGCCGGCGGCGTTTACGCCGTCACCCGCAGCACGTTTTACTACTGCGACGGCGAGCGCGTCTCGCCCCTGCCCATGCTCGCCGCCTGCCCCCTGGAGTCGAGCGTCAGCATCACCGCCATCATGGAGGACAGCGCCGGCCGCCTGTGGGCCGGCAACGACGCCGGCCTGGCCGTGCTGCAGCCCGACGGCAACTGGCGGTCCATCGACAAGAGCCTGGGTTTCGAGGACCACCACGTCTTCAGCATCAACGAGGACTGGAACGGCAACGTTTGGGTGAACACGGCGCGCGGCGTCTTCCGCTTCAGCAACGACCTGGCCCTGACCGAGTTCAACACCGACGACGGCCTGGCCAGCCTGGAAACCAACGCCAACGGCTTTTTCAACGACAACCGCGGCGACGTCTGGATCGGCACCGTGAACGGCCTCTCGCAGCACACGCCGGCGCGGCGCGCGGCCAACACCGAGCCGCCCAAACTGCGGGTCGAAAGCGTCAGCCTGCCGCGGCGGTCGCTGGAGTTCCCCGGCTTCCTCGACCTTTCCTGGAGCGAGCGCACGCTCGTCTTCCGCGTGGCCGTCCTCTCCTTCCGCAACCGCAACCGCGCGGCGTTCCGCTACCGCCTGGACAGCATGGAAAAGGAATGGCAGCAGGGCAAGCCCGACCTGCGTGAGCTCCGCTATACCAACCTGCCGCCGGGCTACCAGAAGCTGCTGCTGCAGCCGGTCAACGAGTCGGGCATCTGGGGCGACGTCGTCTCCCTGCCGCTGCGCGTGCGGCCGCCCTTCTGGATGACCCTCTGGTTCCGCCTGGCGGCGCTGGCCTTGCTGCTGGCCGCCGCCGTCGGCGCCTGGCGCTGGCGCACCATGCTGCTGCGCCGGCGCAATATCGAACTGGAGAAGGAAGTGGGCAAGCGCACCGCCGAGCTGGAATACCTGGCCACGTACGACCCGCTGACCGCGCTGCTCAACCGCCGCGCCGCCCTGGCCTTCCTCGACCGGCAGCTCCAGCCCGAACGCGGCTCCAACCGCCAGCTGGGGCTGATCATGATCGACCTCAACCGTTTCAAGCAGGTCAACGACACCCTGGGCCATGCCGCCGGCGACCGGGTGCTCAAGGAGATGGCCGCCCTGATCCAGGAGTGCCTGCGCCAGGGCGACATCCTGGGCCGGCTGGGAGGCGACGAGTTCCTGGTGGTGCTGCCCGGGGCCGACGAGGAGGCGCTGGGCGCGGTCGAACGCCGCGTCTCGGCGCTGGCCTGCCGCGCCGGCGAGGGCGAGGCGGCGGTCACGGTCACCGCCGCCTGCGGAGCCGTCCGCGTGCCGCCGGCGAACAGCGCCCCGGCGGCGGCCCTACTGGCCCAGGCGGACGACTTGCTTTATCAGGCGAAGAAAGCCGGCCGCTAGCTTTCGATTGGCTTGGCCGGCTGCTCTCGGGCTTCAGGGAAGACAAAGAGAAGACAGAGGGAAAGGCAGAGAGAAAACAAAGTGGGAAAGAGGTCCTAAAAGGGCTTTTCCCACTCTCTCTTCCCTTTCTCTTCCCTCCTTCTTCCCTCCTTCTTCCCTCTCTCTCCCCTCTCTCCTCCCTGAAAATATTTTTTTTTAAAACCAGTTGACATACTGTGCATTATATACTATTATTATGGCATGCAGTTAAGTGACACCAAACAGTATGAGGATGGCCGCGGCCGCCGGAGGCGACATGGACAATGAACTGGCCGGCATCGAGACCGAGATGAAGCGCGGCTTCCTGCAGCTCCTGGTGCTGGTGGTGCTGGAGAAGGAGGCCTACGGATACGCCATGGTGCGCGCCTTCCGCGACCTGGGCTATGAAATCGAGGAGAACACCCTCTATCCCCTGCTGCGCCGTTTGGAGAAGCGCGGCCTGATCGAGGGCAAATGGGACGTCAGCGAGGACCGGCCGCGCAAGTTTTACGCCGTTACCGCCGCCGGGCGCCAGATGCGCGATCAGCTTCTGGTCATCTGGGAAAAGCAGGACGAGATCATCAAGAAGACCATCAAGGAGAACCGCCATGCATAAGAATTTGGAAAAATACCTGGAGGAGATCGGGCATTTTCTCCCCGACGCGGCCGAGCGCGGGGAGATCCTGGACGAGATCCGCAGCCACATCTTGGAGAAGGCCGCGCAGCAAAGGGAGCCCGTGACCGACGCGGCCATTGGCGAGGCCATCGCCGCTTTCGGCCGGCCGCAATCGGCGGCCGAAAGGTACCTGGAGAGCAAGCCGGTCATCGCCCCGGCCTTTCGCCGTCACCTGTTTCGCTATACTTCGTTTGTATTCGTCATCCATCTCGCGGTCATCGCCCTGACCGTCGCCCTGAAGCGAAGCGTCTCCGTTTTCTTCCCCTTCATCTTCGTGCCGCGCATGAACCTGGTCGAGGCGATCCTGTATCTGCCGATGGCTTTCCTGGCCGACTTCGGCCTGGTGGCCCTGGTGCTGCTCATCATCACCCGCAGCGGCAAGGACATCCGTCTTCCCTGGCCGAAATTCGCCTTCAACCTCGACGAGGTGAAGGCGCCGGCGCTGAAGACGCTGGCCGCCAGGATCGGGATGGCGGCCTGGTCGGCGATCCTGCTGGCCCTGACGGCCGGCGCCACCCACCTCTTCCTCAGGTACCGGACGCTGTTCCTCATGAAGCATGGTTCCGGCCCGTTCAAGCCCTTCCTGCATTCCGATCCCGGCCTGCTGCTGACGCTGGCCATCATCATCGGGCTCGCTTCCGCAACGATTGTCTCGTTCATCAAGCTGTTCGCTTTGCCGCGACGTGCCGCCTGGTGGGTTGACGCGTCCGCGGACGCGGCCGCCCTGGCGCTGATCGGCCTGGTGCTGGGACAGCCGCACGCCGACCTCTTCATCCTGAACCTGCCGGAGAAGCTCCAGGGTTGGGGGGGCAGATCGCTGGTCGTCACTCTGCTGGTGGTGTCTTTGGTGATCGGCTACGACCTGGTCGTCAACCTGGTGCGCCTGGGCCGCAAGCGCCTGGCTGAATAGAAGAAGACGTCAGACGTGAGCAAGACAAAGAGGGTGAAAAGCGAAAGGGAATAGAAACCCCTCAGCGGTTGGCGGAGGGCGTAAGGCCTGCGGCAACAGCCGAATAGTTCGCTGACGTTCAGGTTCTTTCCTGACACCAGCACTGACACTGAGAGCTCGTTGCCGACCTACCCTCCTTGCCCTGAATTCGCTTCTGGGGTATAACCGGTCCATGAGCACGAAGACCCCGCCGTCGCTGGACGTTTGGCTCAGGGAGATCAAGGCCGGCTGCCCTCCCGAGTCGCTGGGCATGATCCTGTTCCACAACGGCGTGGTGCGCGCTACCTCCAAGCAGGGGCAACGGGTCGATGGCATGACCCTCTCCTACGACCCGCTGGCGCTGCGCCGGGCGCTGCGCCGCTTCCGCCGCCGGGAAGGCGTCGCCGGCATCCGCGCCTGGATCAACGAAGGTCCCTTGGCCGTCGGCGACGACATCATGCGTCTGTGCGTCGCCGGCCGCTTCCGCAGCGACGTCCTGCCCGCGTTCCAGGAACTGCTGGCCCTGATCAAAAACGAAATCGTCCGCGAGGAGGAGCGGGGGCGGAAGCGGAACAAGACGAGCCCTCGTGACGAGTGACGACAGGCGGCGATCGATCGCTCTTCGCCGTTTCGATCACGATTCCCGAACCACGAATCACGGATTGCGAATCCCGACAACTCGCAGTTGGCTGCGGCGATCTCGATCACGATCGCTGCCACTGTGGAGTTTAATCCCTCAAGGGGAAGCCATTCAGCCAAAAGGAAGGAATTTCCTGAAGGACACGGTGCGCCAGCGGGTCAATTTTCCCGGAAACGATTCGCGATAACATCGCCTAGACGCCGTGGTTCCACCCGCGGAATGAGCGTTCATGCAACGGTACAATAACCGAGATTGCGATAGCAGATGCCTGGATGCGAGTTAAGGGCAATTCCGGGGGGCAATTCCGGGGTCAGGTCTCGATATTGGATATTGCAGCTATTAATATCTAATATTGAGATCTGACCCCAAAGATTCCTTCATCATTGCCGCCTGGCTGTGGAGGATCCGCACGGTGGAGCACCTGGCAAGGAAAAAGATGCCAGACGACGGAAGTTAAACATCGGCAAATCAAAGGCCGAACGAACTATGTTTTCTCATTCAGTGCTCGCTTTCCTTTACAGCAAACATCTAAAGCTCGAAGATCGCCTATGCCTTTGCTCTGAAAACTTCGAACCTCGAACTTCGAACATCGAACTTGTTCTTATTGCTTCCTGATCCCGTCCAATGTCTCCCTGGCCTGCGGCACCATGGCAAAAAAGTCCTGCAGCTTCTTGCATGCATATTCCGGGCAAGTGGCGCAGGTGACCAGCCTGCGGCCGCGGGCGCAGGCGCGGATTTCGCACTCCAGGCAATGGGCGAACAGGCGCGGGCCGTCGCTCGGACAGCCGTCGCAGTGGATGTTCTCCGGCCGGATGTCGGCCTGGTACATCGCCGACCATTTCTTTGCCGTACGGGCGCGCAGGGCGTTGTCATTCGCGCGTGTGGCGATGTAGGCCGGGCACTCGGAACAGACGATGCCGCAGGCGCCGATGAATTTCCTTTCCGCCTTGACCTTTTTTTGTCTGCCCACGCCATCCTCCCGCCGGGCTGCAAAAAGAGGCGCGGCTAGCCCGGCCAGGCAACTCCAGCAGAATTGCTTGCGCGTCATCATCATTCTCCGGTTTTGCATTTGCGATTATAGCCCAGAGAAGAGCAAAATGTAATTCCTGGCGCTAAAAAATGAGATATTTGCCGCGTTTCTGCATATAACCGATGAAAGCAATGGAGGAACCTCAATGAAAAAAGCCATCCTGTTCGCGGCCCTGGCTGCCCTGATCCTGTGCCTTCCCGCCTGGGGGCAGACGATCCGCGTGACCTCTCCCAATGGCAGCTCGGCCTGGTCCATCGACTCCACCTACTCGATCACCTGGACCCGGTCCGGGGCCATGCCCAACGCGGTGACCATCCGCCTGCGCGTGGCCGGCTCGAACAATTCGGATCCGGCCGCGCTGGTGATCGCCGCCAGCGCCGACAACTCGGGCAGTCAGGGAACGCTTTCCTGGAGGATCCCCGAGACGGTAGCGGCGGGGCGTTATTTCATCCGCGTCAAGACGGTCGGCTCTCCAGAGGGAACCCCGGAAGTCAGCGGCGACAGCGCCGATTTTTCGATCCGGGCCGGGGCCGCGCAAACCCTGACAGTGACGTCCCCCGATGCGTCCAGTTCCTGGCGGCCGGGCAGCCGGCAGACGATCGCCTGGACGAAGACGGGCGCGCTGAACCCCATGGCCAACATCACCCTGCGCCGCGAAGGGGCGCCTGAATCGGAAGCTGCCGCCGACCGCATCGCCGACGGTTGCGCCAACAACGGCAGCCGGGTTTGGTTCATCCCCGACTCGCTGGCCGAGGGGCGCTACTTCGTCCGCGTCAAGTCGGGCGGCGTCCAGGGCGACAGCGCCGGTTTCGCCATCAGCCCGGAAGGACGGGGCAGCGAACTTCCCGGCCCCGACACGCCGATCCGCGCCGACCTGGAGATGCCCGGCGTCGGCGTCGAGTATTACAACGGGAATATCGTCGCCTGGGTCAAGAACAACGGCCCGGACAGCGTGCGCGATCATCACGTCAAGTTCCGCCTGAACTTCCCCGAGCGGGGCGGCGGCGCGCAGATCATCACCAAGCGCATCACCGTTCCCGTCGGCGCCCAGGAGGGGGTCCAGCTGCTGGCGATGGCCGCGGGCGACATTCCCGACGCCGGGCTGCGGACATCGGTGAGCATCGATACCTCACTCTCGAACATCCAGGACTCCCAGCGCCTCAACCAGCACCGTGACGTGCGCATCTTCAAGCCCGGCCCCTCCCCTCTGGACCTGTCGATCGCCATCCGCCCCGGAAGCCAGCGCGTGACCCACGTGCTTCTCAGCAGCGGCAAGGCGTTTTATCGCAAATATCGCCTGTACGCGACGCTGCTGCTGCGAAGTGACAGCCCCCGCCTCCCCGAGATCCGCAAGGTTCCATGCAGGTGGGAGTTGCAGTTCAATCCTCTTGGAACCAGTGATTGGCTGTATTTTCCACACCATCCTTCGGGCACAATTCAATTGGGGCCGTTCCGGAACGGTGAAGAGAACGCCCAGGACATCGTCATCGATTTCCTCATCCGCGATTACAAGTCCCCTGAAGACCGGCGCATCTTCTTCTCGCTTGACCCGGATCGGTTTTACAACGACACGGATCGCGATAACAATGTGACTTTCTCGATCTCTTTCGACGCCTGACGGGATTCGCGGACGAGGCCGGATTCCCCAGTCGGCCCGCTTTCGGAGGCAATTCCGGAGCAATTCCGCAATTCCGGGGTCAGGTCTCGATATTGGATATTGCAGCTATTAATATCTAATATTGAGACCTGACCCCAAAGATTCCTTTTCCTCGACAACGATTATAGTGCAACCGCGACGGCAGGGAAAGCACGACATTCAGCCCCGACTCCAATAAAATCGAGCGAAAAGAGATATTCAGCCGAAAACTGTATTTAGCAGACAAATGACAAAATGGAGGACCCACACATGAAAAGTATGATGTTCATCACGATCCTGGCCGTTTTCATCGCCGGATCCCTCTTCGGCGGCACCATCACCGTGACCCAGCCCGCCGGCGGCAATGTGGAAATGGGGGCCGCCTGCCCTATCGCCTGGACAGCGACGGGAGTAACGTCCAACGTGCGCATTAATCTGATCGCTCCCGGCGGCGCCCTGATCGGGCCCATCATCGGCAACCAGCTTCCCGGAGGCTCCCCTTACAATTGGACAGTCGCTCCCCCGGCCGTGGCCGGTGAAAGCTACCGGGTTCGCGTCATCGCCAGCGACGGCTCGGGCGTGGGCGAAAGCGCGGTCTTTACCGTGATCGCCGGCGGCGGCGACCCGGGGAGCGCGGGAACCATCAGCAACGTGCGCCTCAGCGGCACCTCCCCCCACCGCATCGGCGACAACCGCACCATCAGCTGGGCCGTCACCGGCGTCAGCCAGCCTCTCCGCTTGCAACTGACCCGCACCGGCGGCGACGTGGTCGGAGTCATCGCCGATCCCCTGCCCGCCGGGACCACGACCTACAACTGGCCGGCAGGTCAATTCATCGGCGGCACGGCCGCGCCCGGCGAGGACTACAAGATCCGCGTCGCCGCAGCCGACAACTCCGCGGCCTCGAAAAGTCCCGAGTTCGCCCTGACCAACTACCTTGTCTTTCCCGGCATAGTGTACGCTACTGCCGTCCAGGCCCGTGACCTGGAGCTGCGCAGCATCCGCTACACCGCCGACAACGGCGGCCATATCGCCGGCCTGGTCTTCAACCCCACCGAGCAGCGCTTCGACGAGGATGTCACGTTCTCCTACCTCATCCGCGGCGCCCGCGGCGGGCTGGCGCCCACCACCCACCGCGTCAACCTGGGCGGCCACCAGCAGGCATGGATCAATCTCCACGAAATGCCGACCCTCTCCACGGCGGGGCTGCGGGTGCAGGTCACCCTCGACGGGCCGAACCGCATCGCGGAAAGCAACGAGAACAACAACGTCCAGGAAGACCGGCTGTGCCAGCTGGACCTGAGCTGCATCGCCACCAACAAGGTGCTTGCCAAGCGCTACATGGACATCTTCTACTATTTCCACATCAAGTTCACCATCAAGGTCCGCAACAATATTGCCCAGAACGTCTACAATGTCCCAGTCCGCTGGAGACTGATCAAAGTCAGCGACGGCGCCATCATCCAAGAATGGAACCGCACCATCGAGCGCCTCGATCCCTCAGGAGAATATTCCTGGAACGTGGACGAGAAGTTCGGAAAGATCGGCCGGGAGGGCTCCAAAAGGCCGCGGCTGGCCGAGGGCGTCGCCTACCGCGCCGTTGCCGAGGTCATCATCCCCGAAGACCGTCTCTGCGACACCAATTCCCGCAACAACTCCGCCACCTTGTCGATCGAATTCCCGGACTGAGACGGGCACCACTTTCGGCGACCCAGGAGG
Source organism: uncultured Clostridia bacterium (assembly GCA_964562095.1). Classification (GTDB taxonomy): domain Bacteria; phylum Acidobacteriota; class Aminicenantia; order UBA2199; family UBA2199; genus UBA2199. The sequence goes on from CAZLSH010000010.1 coordinate 22,012, forward strand.
GAGCGGCCCGCGCCGCTCCCTTTTTTTTCAATCTGAGACGAGGTATCTCGGCGGCCGGCGGTGCCGGGTCCCCTGCTCGTAGGCGTAGGCGATCTCCAGCAGCAGCGGCTCGCTCCAGGCGCGGCCGAAGAAGGAGACGTTGACCGGCAGCGCCTCGACGAAGCCCATGGGCACGGTGACGCTGGGGTAGCCGGCGATAGCCGCCAGCGAGGAGCTGCTGCCGGTGAAGTGGTCGCCGTCGACCGGGTCGGTTTTCCAGGCCGGCGCCCCGGTGGGCGCCATCAGCGCGTCGAGCTTGTGCTCGTCCAGCAGCCGGTCGATCCCCTCCGCCCGCGCGGCCTTGAGCATCGCCTCCAGCGCCTTCTTGTACTCGGCCGCCTCCAGCCCGCCCTTCTCCTGCGCCTGCTCCAGCAGCTTCTGGTCGAACCAGCGCAGTTCCACCGGGTCCTTTTTGTTGAACTCGATGAGCCCGGCCAGGTCGCGGACCATGGCCCCGTCGCCCAGGCCGGCGAAATAGCGGTTCAACCCGTCCTTGAACTCATAGAGCATCACCGTGAAGGAGTCGCCCTCGATCGGCCCCTCCTTGGGCCCATCCACTTCGACCACCTCGGCTCCCTGCCCGCGGAGGAAGGCGACCGCCGCCTCGGTCAGGGCGTCGACGCGGTAATGGTAGCCCATCAGGTTTTTCATCAGGCCGATGCGCTTGCCCTTCAGCCCGTCGGCCTTGAGAAACGGCGTATAGTCGGACAGGGCCCGCCCCCCGGCGGCCAGGGTCTTGGCGTCGTCGGGGTCGACGCCGGCCAGCACGCCCAGACAGAGGGCGGCGTCGGCAACGGTGCGCGCCATGGGCCCGGCCGTGTCCTGGCTGAAGGAGATGGGGATGATGCCCGAGCGGCTGACCAGGCCCACGGTGGGCTTGACGCCGACGATGCCGTTGTTGGTCGACGGGCAGACGATCGAGCCGTTGGTCTCGGTGCCGATGGCCAGGGCGCAGAGGCTGGCGGCAACGGCCACCCCCGACCCGGAGCTGGAGCCGCAGGGGTTGCGGTCGAGCACGTAGGGGTTGCGGGTCTGGCCGCCCACGCCGCTCCAGCCGCTCGAGGAGTAGCTGGCGCGGAAGTTGGCCCACTCGCTCAGGTTGGCCTTGGCCAGGATGACGGCCCCGGCCTGGCGCAGCCGCGCGGCCACGCGGCTGTCCCGTTTGGCATAGGATGCGCGCAGCGCCGTGGCGCCGGCGGTGGTCGGCATGGGATCGAGCGAGTCGATGTTGTCCTTGAGGATGACCGGGATGCCGTGCAGCGGCCCGCGCACCCTGCCCGCCTTGCGCTCGGCATCGAGCTCGGCGGCGATGCGCAGGGCGTCGGGGTTGACGGCCAGGATGGCGTTGAGCTTGGGGCCGCTGCGGTCCAGGGCCTCGATGCGGTTCAGGTAGCCCTGCACCACATCGACAACGGTCCAGCGCCCCGCCTCGTACCCCTGGCGCAGCTGGGCGGCGCTGACCTCCTGCAGGTCGACGGCAGGGCCCGGCGCGGTAACGGGCCGGCTGCCGGCGCAATTGCAGCCGCAGGCGGCCAGGGCAAACGCTGCGCTCCAGATGAAAAGGGCTTGGATCATGGATTTCGTTTTCATGGCTGAATTATAAGGATTGCCTTTGGCAATTGCAATGAATTCCGCTTCCAGCGTCCTGCCGGCACGAACACGAACGATGCGGAATCAGGTCAACAAAAAAAACAACATCGATCCGTAAATGACATAAAGACCCAGCATCAGGATCCCCTCCCAGCGGCGGATGCGCCAGGCGGTGCGGATGAACACCAGCAGCAGCAGGCTGGAGAAAAGCAGGAAACCCAGCAGCAGCGGCAGCCCCGGTTGCGCCACGCCCAGCGGGCGGATCATCCCCGAGGCGCCGACGATCAGGCCGATGTTGGTGATGCATGAGCCCAGGACATTGCCCAGGGCGATGTGGCCGAATCCCTTCCGGGCGGCGGCCACGGTGACGCTCATTTCAGGCAGCGTCGTGCCCAGCGAAACGACGCTGGCGCCGATGACCACCGGCGGCAGCTTGAAGAGACCCGCGAAAAAAACCGCGCTGCCGACGAACAGATCGGCCCCGAAGGCGATCGCCGCCCCGCTGGCGGCCAGCAGCAGCAGGTCCTTGACGATCCCCTCGCGGAATGCCCGGGCGATCTTCCTGTCGGCGACGCTCCGGCCGCGCTCCGCCCGGGCGCGGCCGAATCCGGCGCTGACGGCATCGCGGATGGTCAGCAGGTATTGAAAGCGGAACAGGTAGTTGAGGAAGCGCCGGAAGCCGTATTCCTCCTCCATGCCCGCCTTGGCCGTGAACAGGAACAGGGTATAGGCAGCGTAGACCAGCAGCATGGCCGCCGCCTCGAGCCGCGAGAAACTGCCGTTCCAGGCAAACAGGCAGAAGAGGGCGGTGGTCGCCAGCATGATGGTTCCGTCGCGGCCGATCATTTCCCGGCGGGTGCGTACGGCCGCCAGGGCGCCGGCCAGGCCGGCGATCAGCAGCAGGTTGGCCACGTTGGCGCCGATGACCGTGCCCAGGACCATGCCGCCCTGCTGCCTGAAGACGGCCGCCAGCGCCGAAGCCAGTTCGGGCACCGAGGTGCCCAGGGCCACCAGGGTAAGGCCGATGACGAACTCCGATACGCCGAGCTTCTTGGCCAGCGAGGCCGCCGCCTGCACGAAAAAGTCCGAGCCCTTGACCAGCAGCAGCAGGCCCGCGGCGAAAAACAGCATCGGGGTCAGCATGCTCCCATTCTAGCATATCGCGGCCGGCGCTCCCATTTGCGGCAAATGCTTTTTTAGGCTATAGTGAAAAAAGTTGTTGGCGGCGCGACCCCATGGACACCGCCGGGGCCGAGGAGGCTGGCATGAGTTACGATTTTCAAAGGTTCGACCAGGTCAAGATGCCGAACCTGTCAAAAAAAACCATCTGGATCGCCGTCGCGGTCGTTGCCGCGCTGGCCATCATCTACGGTTCCGTCTACCAGGTCCAGCCGGAGGAGGTGGGCGTGGTGCTGCGCTTCGGCAAGTACCAGCGCACCAGCGAGCCGGGGCTGAACTTCAAGCTGCCGCTGGGCATCGAGCGGCTGATCAAGGTGCCGGTGCAGCGGCAGTTGAAGATGGAATTCGGCTTCCGCACCAACCAGCCCGGCGCCGCCACCCGCTACGCGTCCCCGGTGGACGCCCAGAAGGAAGCGTCCATGCTCACCGGCGACCTGAACGTCGTCGACGCCGAATGGATCGTGCAGTACCAGATCCGCGACCCGTACAAGTACCTGTTCAAGGTGCGCAACGTCAACGACACCTTCCGCTACATGAACGAGACCGTGGTCCGCAAGGTCATCGGCGACAACAGCGTCGACGAGGTCCTGACCATCGGCCGGGCCCGGATCGCCGCCGAGGCCAAGGACCTGCTGCAGGAACTCTGCAACCTGTACGAGATCGGCATCGACGTCAAGCAGATGATCTTCCAGGACGTCAATCCCCCCGAGCAGGTCAAGCCGTCGTTCAACGAGGTCAACCAGTCGCTGCAGGAAAAGGAGCGCAAGATCAACGAGGCCTGGTCGGATTACAACCAGACCATCCCCCGGGTCT
>CAZLSH010000010.1:25642-42564 GCA_964562095.1 uncultured Clostridia bacterium
CGGGCGAGGCCGAGGAGATCCTGCGCCGCGCCGAGGGCTACGCCCTGGCCCGCGTCAACCGCGCCCGCGGCGAGGCCGAGCGCTTCATCGCCATGCACCGGGAATACGCCAAGGCCCCGGACGTGACCCGCAAGCGCCTCTACCTGGAGACGATCAGCGAGATCATGCCCAAGATCGGCCGCAAGGTCATCGTCGACGAAAAGCAGAAGAACGTCCTGCCCCTCCTCAACCTGGCCGAGGAGCTGAAGAAGGAGGTGGAAAAATGAACCAGACAACCAAGATCGTCATCGCCATCGCCGCCTTGCTGGCCCTGCTCATACTGAGCGACGCCTTTTACATCGTTTCCGAGACACAGCAGGTCATCCTGACCCAGTTCGGCGAGCCGGTGGGCGGCGCCGTCATGAACCCCGGCCTGCACGTCAAGCTGCCCTTCGTGCAGAAGACCCATGTGTTCGAGAAGCGCTGGCTGGAATGGGACGGCGACTCCAACCAGATCCCGACCAAGGACAAGAAGTACATCTGGGTCGACACCTACGCCCGCTGGCGCATCAGCGACCCGCTGGTGTTCTTCCAGCGCGTGCGCGACGAGCGCGGCGCCTACTCCCGCCTCGACGACATCATCGACGGCGAGACGCGCAACGCCATCGCCAACCACAACCTGATCGAGATCGTGCGCAGCTCCAACCGCCCGTTCGAGACCACCGGCGAGCTGCAGGAGGTGCTCGACGTGGTCAGCGTGCTGGAAAAGGTCGAAGTCGGGCGTGAGAAGATCAACGCCATCATCCTCAAGGCCGCGTCGGCCATCACGCCCGAGTACGGCATCGAACTGCGCGACGTCAAGCTGAAGCGGGTCAACTACGTCGACGACGTGCAGCGCAAGGTCTTCGACCGCATGATCTCCGAGCGCAAGCGCATCGCCGAGCGCTACCGCTCCGAGGGCGACGGCAAGAGCGCCGAGATCCGCGGCCAGCGCGAGCGCGAAGCCAAGCGCATCGAGTCGGAAGCCTACCGCAAGGGGCAGGAGGTCATGGGCCAGGCCGACGCCGAGGCCACCCAGATCTATGCCGCCGCCTACAACCGCGACCCGGCCTTTTACCAGCTTATCAAGACGCTCGACACCTACCGCGAGATCATGGGGCGCGAGACGGTGCTGATCCTCTCCACCGACGCCGAGTTCCTGAAGTTCCTGCGCCAGTCGAAATAGGAATGCCGCTCTCTCCGCTCGCCGCCGCCGCGCATCCGCGGCAGCCGGGTTTCGGGAGCTGATTTCATTTTGATTCTTTTTGTGTTAAGAATATTGCCATGCTGACCGCAAAGCTCACGCAGGAGAAATCGGCTTGAACGGCGTGAAGATCAGGGAAAACTACCAGAAAGCCCTGGAAATGTACTACGAATCCGCCGAGAAGGGCCATGCGTTCAGCCAGCTGCAACTGGGAAAGATGTTCCTGCTTGGAGAGGGAGTCGACCGGGACTTTCAGGCGGCATGGGAATGGATCCAGAAATCGGCCGGACAGGACAACGCCGAAGCACAGGCTTATTTGGGGCAGATGTACGAGAAAGGCCTGGGAGTCGCCAGGGAGACGCAAAAAGCCCTGGAATGGTATAAAAAATCGGCCGGACAGAACAACGCTCTCGGGCAGGCAGGATTGGCAGGCCTCTATCTGGCCGGCTTGGGTGTTGAGCGAAACCTCCGCGTGGCGTTTGTCTGGTATGAGAAATCAGCCGAGCAGGGCAACGGCGAAGCGCAGGCCAACCTGGGGCACATGTACGAGAAGGGCCTGGGGATCAATCGCGATATCCGCCGGGCTGCGGAGTTATTCAAAAAGTCGGCCGATCAGGATAATCCGTTCGCGCAGCTCCGCCTGGGGGACTTCTATCTGAACGGATTGGCTGTCGAGAAAAATCTCCGCAAGGCATTCGCCTGGTTCAAGAAGGCCGCCGCCCAGGACAAGGATCCGCAAAGCGCCGCCCAGGCCCAACTGAGATTGGGCGCCATGTTCTGCCAGGGAAACGGGGTGGAAAAGGACCTGAAGAAAGGGTTTGAATTTTATGAAAGATCGGCCCGGCTGGGGAATGAAGAGGCCCAGCTCTCCGTCGGGGCAATGTACCAGGACGGCATGGGAGTCGAGCGCAACCTGAAAAAAGCGCAGGAATGGTTTCAAAAATCGGCCGGGAAAAGCAAGGCCCCGTCCAAACGCGCCATGGGGGACATATTCCGGGATGGATTGGTCGTCGAGAAAAATATACCGGAAGCAATCCAGTGGTATGAAAAAGCGGCCGAAGAGGGAGACCTGCTGGCAAAAAGCGAGCTGCTGAAGCTGCAATCCGTGCAAAGCGCGCAAAAAGGAGCCGGCAGCGAACCGGCGCCGGCCAAAGCCGCGGAGCCGCTTGTGGCGGGAACGCGGGTGGCGAAAAGCCGGGAAGAGGTCCAAAAGGGGCCGGAAAAAACCCAAAAAACCGGGAACATTCCCGCGCTGGGCAAGCCGCTGCCGGCGCAGAAGCCGAAAGGCGCCAAGCCGCAGGTCGGGAACCGCACCCGCGAAAAACCAGGCCAACAAACAGTTTCCCAAAAGGCCAGGCAGCCGAAGAAGGCCGGAACCCGGCGCAATCCGCTTTATTTGTTCGCAGGGGCCGGGATGATCCTGGCGACCATCGCTGCCCTGCTGGTCGTCCTGGGGGAAAAAGCGGATCCAACCTGGGAAAGCCTGGAAATACGGGCCGCGAAGATCACCCCCCTCCCCCTGCCCGACCCGCGCTGGCTCCCGGCCAGAGCCGTGCAACTCCCCCGCGAATTTTTGAAAAAGATCAAATCCGCTGAAGCATCGCGCAATAAGGCCCCCGCTCCGGTCATGGAAGCCGTTCAGGCTCCTGCCGCGGCCCAACCGGTCGCGCCCCGGCTGAGGCGGGAATACAAATCCCTCGAGGAAGCAGAGATCTCCAGCATGCTGGCGGCAAAGAATATATTTGACGCGGAAAGGAATCCGGGGGGGGATTTCCAGCACCAATATGAAATAAGGAACAGCGCGGGATTGCGCGTGATCTTTGACCGCGCCACCCACCTGGCCTGGGCGCGGCAACAGAATCCGGTCAGGATGAACCTGAAAAAATCCCGGGAGTGGATCGAGTCTCTGAACCGTATCGCGTACGGGGGCAACAAAAACTGGCGCCTGCCGACGGTCGAGGAAGCCACGGCCCTTTTAAAAAGGAAAACTGCGGATGAAAAACTGTTCCTGGACGCCATGTTCGGGGAGGGGCTCGCCGTGATCTGGACCGGCGACTGGCCCACGGAGTCCGAGTCCTGGGTGGTCGACTTCCAGGGCGGCACCGCCGGCCGCGCAAAAGTCAAAGCCCGGCTGGCGATGCTGTTGGTCAGCTCCCACCCGGATTGAACGAACGATCCATTGACTTTTATCCCGGCCGTCAGCGCATCCAGTCCCCCGGGGGATCAGCAGGCTGGATGCCTAAGGGTTCAGGGATTTGCAGCCGGGAGAAAGGTTATCCGGGCGATCCGCAAGTCGCCTCTTTCAGAACCCCGGCCTTAGCCCCGCTCTTGCTTCCGGGCTTGCTTTCATGCCGTAAACCCGATACCCTAGATCCTAAATCTTTTTCTTCAGCGGAGGGTTTTTGGAAAACAGGTCCCGCGACATCGGCATATTCGCCCTGCTGATTCTGACTTTCCTCATCTGGTCCAACTCGTTCATCGCCATCAAGCTGCTCCTGGAGCGGATGACCGCCTTCGACCTTCTGCGCCTGCGCTTTCTCCCGGTTGGGGCCATCAGCCTGGGCGTGATCCTGCTGTTCCACCGGGCCGCGTCCTGGCGCATCCTGCGGGCGCATCCCGTGCGCGTGACGCTGGGCGGCCTGCTGATGGTGATCAGCTACAACCTGTTTTTGAACTCGGGGATGCGCTACGTCCAACCCAACGCCGCCTCGCTGCTGATCGCCCTCAATCCCCTGATCACCCTGCTGCTGGCCGTGCGCTTTCTCCATGAGCCGTTCACCCGCCGGCGCCTGCTGGGCACGCTGGCTACCTTCGCCGGCCTGGCGCTGGTCGTGCTCCTGGGCCGGGTCGGCGGCGCGGGCGGCACCTGGATCGCCCTCGACAAGGTGCCCTACGCCCTGCTGGTCCTGGGCGGTCCCTTGAGCTGGGCGGCGGCCACCGTCATCATCAAGCCGGCGCTGAAAGACCATTCGCCCCTGGTGTTCAATTTCGTCAGCCTGGCCATCGGCAGCCTGCCGCTGTTTTTCTCAATTGACCGCCCCTTTCTCCGCCTGGCCCTGTCGCTGCGCCCGCTGGAATACGGAGCCGCCGCCTTCCTTTCCATCGCCTGCACCATCCTGGCCTTCAGCTTCTGGAACATCGCGGTCAAGCACTGGCACGCATCCAGCGTATCGCTGTTCGTCTACCTGAACCCGCCGCTGACGGCGGTCTTCACCTATCTGTTTTTCGGCATCGGCATTACGCTCTATTTTTTCATCGGCGGCGTCATCATGCTGGGCGGGATCCTGGTCGCCACGACCGGCAGGATCCGGCCTGAGAATCAGGCCCGACCGTACGCTTCATGAACTCAAGGGCAGGCGACATGGGCAGGAGGTCCGGGAAGGGTTTTTTCCCACTCTCTCTTCCCTTTGTCTTCCCTGCTTCTTCCCTCTCTCTTCCCTGGAACGCCTTTTTATGTTACATATGATTCGTTCAAGCGGAGGGAACGATGAAGGACCGCGACTCGCGCAAGAAGGACGAAAAAAAAGAGGTCGTGATCAGGGACGGCGAGCGCAGCTTCAGCTGCAAGCTGCTGGACATCTCGGCCACCGGCATCTCGGTGGCCATCAGCCACTTCATCCCCACCTACAAGGAGATCGGCGTGATCATGGAGATCGAGGGCAAGCCCGTGGCCATGAAGGGCTGCGTGCGCTGGAGCATCGACCCCGGCAGCTCCCGCGACCGGAAGGGCAAGCTGGGCGTCTTCATCATCACCCCGCCCAGGGAGTTCCTGGCCTTCGCCGAGAAGATCTCGGGGACCAAGGGCTGAGCGAACGATCTTCGTGACGCATGACGCGTGACATATGAAGAATCAAAATCCAAGCACCAAATTCCAAATTCCAAATAAATCCCAAATTCCAATTACCCAATAACCAAAACAAAGAGAATTCTTTGCAAGGGGCTTTCGTTTGGGAAATTGGAATTTGGAATTTGGATATTGTTTGTTTTTTGGAATTTGGGATTTGGAATTTTAGTCTTCCTATGGTCTCCTCCCTTCCCGTCAACCGTGAACCGGGATCCTTTCCTTCAGGCTTCCTTCTGGTACCACCTGCCTTCGGCGTCCTGCAGCCAGTGCCCGGGGGCGGCCAGTTTGGCGATCTGCACCGCCCGCCGCTTGCCGACCTCGACGACAACGACGTTCACCTGGGCAGCGATCTCGGCATACACCGTCTTGCGGTCGGCATTTTCCGCCTCGATGGCCTTTCCGTTCTCCTCGCTCTTTCCCGTTTCCGAACGGAACTCCAGGAAACCGAGGTTGTTCTCGCCGATCCAGCCCCGGTCCTTCATTTTGTCCAGCAGCGGCTTGCGCTCCAGGAATCTCGCCTTCAGCTCGGCGCTTTCGGCCTGGGCGCCAGCCGCCAGCACGAAGATCCCCGCCGCGAAAGCGGCCATGATCTTGAACTTGCCGTTCATTTCACTTCCTCCTGCCGGCCGGCGTCGTCGCTGGACGCGGGCAGCACGGCCTTGTCGATGTCGCCGAAAAAGTCCTCCAGCGCGCGGTCGATGCGGATGCGCACGTCCACCGTGATGTGCACGGGCTGGATGACCATTTCATGCTTCATCTTCAGGCAGGCGCCGGAAATGAGCACCATCCCCGCCGCCAACAGCCAAATCCTTTTTCCCATGGGTCTCCTCCTTGCCACCGTCATTGGATACGCCCCCCGGCGCTCACCCGGCCGCCGGTATGGAGCAGGTCCTTCAAGTCGATATCGATGAAACGGATGTCCAGTAGCAGCCCCTTGAGTTCGACGCCGGGCTGGCCCGCTGGCTGGCGGACGAAATCCCCCTTTTTCTGATCGTAGCGCAGCGGCAGCTTCCGCGCCGGCGCCCCGTCGATGGATACGATCATGGTCAGGCGGTCGCCCCGGCCGTCCAGCCGCACCTTGATCCAGTTGTAGTCGAATTCCCGGATCGCCTCCTCCACCAGCACCTGGCCGCCGGAGATCGCCTCCGGCTTGGCGACGCGCAGCTGCCCGGTTCGGCCGGGAGTGGAATCGAGGCGGCCGTCCATGAACTGCAGGCCGCCGTCGGTCAGCTGCATGGGGATGACGCCGCTCAGCCGGGCTTGGCCGCTGACAATCTCCTCCCCCGCCAGCATGTTGAGCATTTCAGCCAGGTCGACGTCCCGGCAGCGCAAGGTCACCTCGGCCATCTTCATTCCCGGCGCCAGGCGCAAGGGGTCGACGGTGACCGTGCCGCCGCTCCACGCGAAACTCCCCGACTCGACCAGCAGCGCGCCGCCCCCCGCGCCGCGAAAGACGATCTCGCCGCTGCTCAGGGCGATGCTCTGCCAGAGCAATTCAGCGAAGCGGATATGCTGGCCCGGGGGGGTGACCAGGTCGAACAGGCTCTCCAGCGTGACCGCGGCCTGCAAGCCGCGCAGGGAGAACTTCGATCCGGGATGATCGAGGTCAGCGTCGGCGATTTCGAGGACGGAGCTGCCGGCCAGCCGGTGATGACGGGCCTGGAGCGTGCCCCGGACGGCGAGACGGCCGCCGGCCGTGATTCCCTTGAGCAGGGGGTGAAGCGCCGGCAACGGCGTTTGGGCCGGCAGCAAGGTGGACGGGATCTGGAAATCCACCTGCCCGTCCAGGGCCCCATCCCGGGGAGCGGCGCTGCCCGAGAAGAAAACCACGATGCCGGGCAGATCGGCATGCCCCTGTCCTGAAAAAGCGATCCCCTGCCCCTCCTGGCTCAGGATGCCTTTGATCTCCCGCATGACCGCGCCGCCGCCCCGCAGGCGGGTGATGGAAAAACTGCCGCTCTGGCCGGGATCGGCAGCGGGATAGCTCCACGGCAGGCGCATGCGGATCCCTTCCGCCCGCACACCGCCGTCGGCGGCGGTGAAAAACAGGCCGTCGCCGACCTGCAGCGTTCCCCGTCCGCTCAGGCCGCCGGCGAAGGCAATGGCCGCGTCGGCGCTCGCCTCCACCGTTCCGGCCTGGGCATGGGCCGAGGCCAGCCTGAGGTCCACTGCCGTCAGCCGTCCTTGCAGCTTGGAGCGCGCCTGCCGGGAATCGCCTTCCAGGGTCGCGTCCAGTTTCAGCGCCCCGCGCACTCGGTCCTCACCCGCGGACAAGGCCACGGCGCCATTGCCCCCGGCCTTCAAGGTCCAGGCGACCCCGCCGGCGTTCCGCTTGCCCTGGAAACTTCCAGCCAACGCGTAGGTCCGGTCGATCGTCCAGGGCCCGGCAGCCAGTGCCGCCGCCAGCCCCACCCTGTCTTGCACCCGGAAATCACCGCGGATCTGCAGCGCCGCCCATGGTCCGGCGGCTTTGCCTGAAATCCGTTCAACGAAGAGCGGCAGGGGCCGGTCGAGGCGCATGCCGCGGATGGAGAAATCGATGCCGGGCCAGTGACGGCCCCGGGCCTCAACCAGGAAAGGCAAGTTCACCGCCAGCTTTCCCACGTTCAACCGGGAAACCCTGACATCGGCATGGATATCCTTGGCAGTGAAATCGGGGCTGAGGCGAAAGGTCATTGCCCTGAGATCCGCCTTGATCATCCCCTGGCCGGGGACGTCCAAGCCGATTTCCCCGCGACCGCCGGCCCTTACCTTCGCCCCGCTGAACCGGCCGTTGCTCAGGCCGATCTCCCCCTGCAGCGCCAGCCAGCCGCTGGCGGACATGGAAGACCCGAAAATAGCCTGCCGGGAGAGCGAGCTCAGGTCGATCCCATGATTCATGAATGCGATCGTGCCCGAAGCGAATTCACGGTCGAGAGTTCCCTCCAGGCGAATCGAAGTTGCCAATGGCTGGAGATTGGCCCACAGCGCATAGCCGGCGCCGGCGGCGGTCAGGCGCGCGGAGAAGGGCATTTCCAGTTCCCGGTCCGCCAAAAGTATTTTCAGTACTCCGTCTTCGATGTGGAGCCGCCCGATCCTGGGGATGGCGCCCGCTGCCGCCCCTGCCGGCGCACCGTCCCAGCCGGGGAAACGGAATCCCTGGCCGCGGTTCTCGATGCGGATCTCCACATCGGCCAGGCGGATGGAACCGAATTCCCGGCGCAGGAGCGCGGGCAGCGAATAGTTCACGACGACGCGCTGAATCCGCAGGGCGGGCGAGGCGGCGTCGCCGGCCGTAACGCCGGCCAGCGTCAGCTGCCTCCAGCCGGGGCGCACCAGGCGCAGCTGCAGGTTCTTCAGCCCGGTCTTGCCAACCTGGGCGACGAGGGCATCGGCGACCAGCCGCGGCAGATACAGATAGAGAGCGGCCAGCGCCAGCACGGCCAGGGAGCCGGCGGCCAAGCCCCACTTCCTTCTTCCTGTCATCGGCCGGTTCGCTCCCCGGCTACGGCGTTTCCGCCGGCCGGTTCTTGATATGCACGTCGTGCTGCGGGAAGGGGATCTCGATGCCCGCCTCGCGGATATAGAGGTCGACGTCGCGCTGCGGGTCGATGACGGCGCAAGTGTCATCGCCGGCCAGCAGCCATGAGCTGTGGGCGATCTTGGGCAGAAAAAATTGCTTCAGCAACATGTCGTTCTTCCTCTCCCGGCCTTTCGCCGTCGTGAAGGCCTTTTTGTTTATTGTACGCGAGGCCCAACAGGAATTCAACATGATTCCGATGTCCGTGTCAGTGTCAGCAAGAAATGAAAGGAATCGGTTGACGGTCAGCAAAAGCAATACGAAGACTTAAATTCCAAATCCCAAATTCCAAATTCCAATTTCCAAAACAAAAGCTACTTGAAATAGCATTTTTTTCGTTTGGGTCATTGGGAAATTGGAATTTGGAATTTATTTGGAATTTGGTGCTTGGGATTTGGAATTTAAGTCCTAATAATACCTTATTTTCCACCTTACACTCAGAACCTTACACCAATCGCATTTCTCCCCCTCGTCCTGCCCCCTGCGCCCTGAACCTTACGCCGGGAGCTAGCCCAGCAATTGGATCCTGGTGAATATGTAATCGAGGTCCTCTTCCTTCAGCACCACGCGGTAGAAGTCCGTGTCCTCCAGTCGCTGGGGCTCGTAGTCCTCGGCCAGGATGTATTTCTCGCTGCGCCGGCGGTCGAACCAGTAGACCAGGCGGGCGCGGCGGCTATCAAACTCCAGGGCGGTGATGCCGTGGCGGCCGATGCCGCATCCCGAATTGAACAGGCAGGGCAGCAGCGGCCCGTCATGGTAGAGGCTCTCCCCGCGCGAACGCGGCTCCTTGCGCTGCAGCTCGGCGTGCTCGGCGCCGAGGGCGGACAGCTTTTCCTCCAGTTCGACTTTCTCCTGCGCCCCCGCCCGGGGATAGCGGCGGACGAGGCTCTCGATCTCCAGCTGCACCGTGACCAGGCGCGGCAGCGACTCGAACAGCGGCCGGTGGGTGTGGCCGATGCAAACCGCCATTTTTCGCGCCCGGGCATGCAGGTAGGCGCGCCGTTCCACGTTGAAGCGCCGGCGGCTGCTGCCCGCCACCGTGTAATTGCCGATGCCCAGGGGGTGCAGCAGCCAGCGCAGCAGCGCCGCGCCCAGGGCCTGGAACGCCCAGTTCCATCGTGAGGTCTGGTGGCCGTGAAAAAGCCAGAGCCGCTTCCCGCCGATCTCCAGGCGCAGCGCCTCGCCCACCGGGAAGGGCAGATCGGCGGGGCGGCGCCGCAGCAGGGCCAGGTCGTGGTTTCCCGCCAGCTTGAACAGGGCGCCGCGATCGGCGAACGCCCGCCAGGACCGGTACACGTCGCTCCAGTGTCTGACGATGCTCGCCAGCGGAAAGCGCGCCAGTTCCTCGATGTCGCCGTTGAGCGCCAGCAGGAAGCCCTGCGGCGCGTAGTACGTTTCCAGGGCCTCGAGATAGAGCCGGGCGTTCCTGGCGAAATCGTCGTCCCGGCCGCCGTTGCCCAGGTGCAAATCGGAAAAGACCACCAGCTGGTCGCCGGCGCCCAGCTGCACCACCGGCGCCTGGTCGTAGAGGCGGTCCAGCTTGCGCATCAGACCCGAAGTCAGGGATTTCGTTCTCGCCATGAATATAGGATAGCAGAAGTCCAGGTGCTAGTGCTAGTGCTGGTGTTAGCAGGAGCCCTAACGGACACGAGTGGTAGTGATATTGGTAGTGGTAGCCGGAGAACAGAAGGAACTCTTGTTCTTTCGCATGACGCATAACGCCTAACGAATAACGAGGGTGCGGATGGAATCGGTTTACGGTAGATGGTTTGCGGTAAACGGCTGGAAAAGAAATAGTAAGACTTAAATCCCAAATCACAAGCACCAAATTCCAAACAAATCCCAAATTCCAATTTCCAAAACGAAAGCCCCTTGCATTGAATTCTCTTTGTTTTGGTCATTTGGTGATTGGAATTTGGAGCTTGTTTGGGATTTGGAATTTGGGATTTGGAATTTGAGTCCTATAAATGCCTTGGCATTCACCTTATGCCCTGAATCCTGAACCTTACTCCGAGTTCCACCGCGCCTGCGTCCACGGTCATCTCAGCAATTCGATCCTGGCGAAAATGTAATCGAGATCCTCTTCCTTCAGCACCACGCGGTAATAGTCGCTGCCTTCCAGTTGTTGCGGCTCGTACCCCGCGCTCTCGGCATACTGCAGCGAGCGCCGGCGGTCGAACCAGATGACCAGGGCGATGCGCCCGCCGGCGATCTCGATGGCGGTGATGCCGTGGCGGCCGATGCCGCTGCCCGAGTTGAACAGGCAGGGCAGCAGCGGCCCCTCGTGGTAGAGGTTTTCGCCGCGCTGCAGCGGGAGGTCACGGCGCTGCTGTTCGATGAATTCCTGTTTCAGGCGCTCCATCCGCTCCCTGAGCTCCTGCCGCTTCCCTTCCCCCGCCGCCGGGTAGGCGCGGCAGAGGTTCTCGATCTCGATCTTCACCGTATCGAGGCGCGAAAGCGACTCGAACAGCGGCCGGTGCGTATGGCCGATGACCGCCAGCATCCCCCGTTCCCGCGCATAGAGATAGGCCCGCTTTTCCACATGGAAGCGGCGGCTGGGGCTGCGCGCCGTCGTGTAGTTGCCAATGCCCAGCGGCAGAAGCAGTTTGCGCAGGATGAACGAACCCATGGCCTGGAAAGCCCGGTTGAGCCGATAGACCTGGTGGCCGTGGAAGAGCCACAGCCGCTTCACGCCGATCTCCACCCGCAGCGATTCCAGGACCGGAAAAGGCAGGTCGTCCGGGCGGCGGAACAGCAGGCCTAGGTCGTGGTTGCCCACCAGCTTGTACAGCGCGCCGCGTTGGGCGAATTCCTGCCAGGCCGCGTAGACCTCGAGCCAGCGCGTGGCGATGCTGGCCAGGGAAAACCCCGCCAGGTCTTCGATATCGCCGTTGAGGGCCAGGATGAACCCTTGCTCCAGGTAATGGCGGCGCAGGATGGCCAGGAACAACCCGGCATTGGGCACGAAATCGTCCTTCCTGCCGCCGTTGCCCATGTGCAGGTCGGAAAAGATAACCAGCTTGTCGCCGGCGCCGAGGCTCAGGACCGGGGCCTGTTCCAGGAGATGGTCCAGCATGCGCCGCAGGTCACGCTTCAGTGCGTTTCTCTTCATGCAGGGCTAAGGATATCAAAAAAAAAAAAGAATTTCATCTTGAAAAGCCGCTGGCAAAAAGGATCCTCGCCGCGAAAGGGAACAGGGGGCAAGGGGTCCGGCTTCCGTTTCGACGGATGTCAGTCCGCTGACGCCCGCGCTTTTCTCAGCTTGCGGAGCGAATCGAGCTGATAGACGATGCCCAGCGGCACGATAACGATGAGGGTCCATAGAAGGCCTTCGGCGCGGCCCACGAGACACCAGGCCATGGCATAGAGGGAGATGAACTCCTTGCGGAAAATAAATCCGAGGCGCGTCCCCAGGCGCTCCAGCCAGTTCAGCGCCTCGCCGCTCTTGCCCCGGTTCTGCACCCGATGGGCGATCTCGGCGATATTGCCGCGATGGCCGCTCCAGCGGATGCGCAGCAGCAGCAGCAGGTAGAAAACAGCCACCAGCATCACCATCAGCCCTCCGCGCACGAGCCAGGCCGTCTCGCGGGTCGCCGCCAACAGGCCGACGGGCAGGTTCAAGAAGAAAAAGACCAGGACGACCGTGTCGCTCAAGTTGTCCAACCGGGCACCCAGGTCGGAAAAGCGGTAGGTCAGGCGGGCGATCTCGCCGTCGCAGCCGTCGACGATCGACACGAACTGGAACAGCAGACCGGCCGCCAGCGTGTTCCCGTAGCCGCCGCGGCCGATCAGCCAGCCGCTGAGCAGGCCCAGCGCCAGGTTGCCCCATGTGACCAGGTTCGGCGTCGCTCCCAGGCGGATGAGCAGGCGGCTGATGGGCCAGGAGAAGCGGCGGTTCACGTGACGTGAAAAAAAACCGTCGCAGGGCTTGCCCAGGGAGAAACGCAGAAGGCGCCGCGCCCGTCTCAGGTCGGCCGATGATTCCACCTTGACCCAACCATGCCCGCTCACGCGCAAGGGCGGCACTGCCGCCAGAAGGTCCGCGGCGCTTTCCTGGCGTGAAGCATTGCATCGCCCCGCCAACAGGCTCGGGAAAAACTCCGCCCGGCAGACGGCCAGGCCGCTGAAGCCGGATCGCGGGCTCCATTCGTCATCGCCGACCAGGCGGCGATCGCTCTCGATCTCGCGCTGGGCGAGGTTTGGCACCAACCCGGAGCCAAGCACGATCATGCCGTCCAAAAGCAGGAACGGGGCATCCGCCAGCGGCAATTCCGCCTGGGCGGCGCCGGCCAGCCTCACAGCGGCCCCGGATCGCTGCCAACTCTGCGCCAGGCCGTCCAGGCGCTTCCCGCTCTCCGCGGTCAGCACCAGGATGCGGCGAATGCCGCCGGCGGCCAGGGCCATGACCATGCGCTGCAGCAGGCCGAGCCCAAGCAGGATGCGATCGGGCGCGCCCGGCTCGCCGCCGCCCGTAATGGGGGCCCAGTCGGCCAGAATGACCGCCTGCTCAACCATGGCGTTCCTCCCTGCCGCCGCCAACGGCACGGGCGCCGCGGTAGCGCAGGTAGAGCAGCATGCCGAGGGCGGCAAAGGCCAGCTTGCGCACGCGCTTGATGATGCCCATGCCAAGACCGACTGCCGGCGGATAGCCCAGGCAGCGCAGGATAAAGAGGTGCGATCCCTCCGCCACGCCCCACTGGCCGGGCATGAGGAAGAAAACGGTGTTGATGCCGGCGACCATGGCCGTGATGAAAAGGGCGCGGCCGAAGGAAACCGGGAATCCCAGCACGTGCATGATCAGGATCGTCTCCAGCACTCCGGTCATGCGGGCCAGGAAATGGAAACCCCAGGACGCCAGGATGCGAGCGCGTGGAACGCGGTACAGGCGGACCAGGTGCAGGCCCAGGCCGCGGATTTGCCGCTCCTTTTCCTCAATCAGCCGCCGCAGCGGCGGCAGGAAACGGCCGCCGGCGGCCAGAACCGGGTGTATCCCCTTCAGCTGCAGGCCGGCGAAGACCAGCAGCCCCGCCAGCGAGATGAGCAGGCACAGCACGGCGGGCAGGATGAGGGTGCCGGGGAAGAAGCCTCCCGCCCAGGCGACGAGGAACCCCAGGACCATGAAGGGGATGCCGGCGCCGTACTCGAAAGTCTTGTCCACCATGATCCCGGCCAGCCCTTCCTTGCGGGTCAGGAAACCGCCGGTGAAGTACAGCCGCGCCGCCTCGCCGCCCAGGTTGGCCGAGGGCAGCAGCGTGTTCAGCGCGTCGCTGATGACCTTGACATGGAACAGGTAGAGCAGCGGCACGCCCCGGAACTGCTCGCGCTGCATGATCCGCCAGGCCAGCGCCTGGAAAAAGAGCCAGGACGCTCCCAGGGCGCAAATGGCGAAGAACCACCAGCCGAAGCGGGACAATTGGGCCATGATGCTGCCGATGCCGGTGACGATCACCAGGTAGACGAGGAGGGCCAGGCCGGCGAGCACGAGGGCGATGCGCAGGAATTTTTTCAACGGCCGGGAGTCCTTGCCATTGCCGTTGCCGTCCGGACTCTCCATGGTCAGGGATGCCGGCCAGCGGCGAGCAGCCCCTCAGCCAGGGCGAAGGCGCGCTCGTCGTCCACGTCGATCCAGAAGCGGCCGCCCCCGTCCAGCGCCAGGGCATCGCCGCTTTGGGCCAGAATGCGCATGCCGCCCGACAGGGAGCCGTCCCCGCGGCGCATGCTCTCCTCCAGGGCGGCGAACAGCCCCGGCGTGCAGCGGAAGATCCCGGTATCAAATGCGTTGTAGGCCGGCAGGCGTTTGCCGATGTCGAGGATGCGCCCGTCGCGGACCTGGACCTTGGTCACGTCGTCGAGGTCGACGCAGGGGTGATCCAAGACGCGGAAGTCGACCACGAGCGCCGCCTGGCCTTGGCCGATCGTGGCCTTCAGTGCGACGCCCAGGAGCGCGCCGGCGAACAGGTGGTCGGCCATGAGCAGGACGAAGTCCCCCGGCAAAGATTCCCGGGCCGCCAGGACCGAGTGGCCGTTCTCCCGCTGCCACTCCGCGTTCTCGATCACGGTGGCGACCACGCGCAGGCGGGCGGCGGCTTCCTGGACAAAACGCTCGAGTTCCCGGCAACGGTAGCCGCCGACGATCACGAATTCACCGATGCCCTGGCCGGCGGCCAGGCCCATGATCCTTTCAATGAGCGGCGTGCCGGCCAGCGGCGCCAGCGGTTTGAGCGGGAAGCGATGGGCAAGGCGGCTGCCCCGGCCGGCGGCGATGATCAGGCAGCGCAACAACTACTCCCGGTTGTCCCCGCTGATGAATTTTTCCACCATCTCCCGCGCCAGGTCGTCGGGGTACTGGCGCGGAGGATGCTTCATGAAATAGGCCGAGGGGCCGTAGAGAATGCCCGCCTGGCCGCGGTCCAGGGCCAGTTTGGCGCAGCGGATGGCATCCATGCCGACGCCGGCGGAGTTGGGGGAGTCTTCGACCGAGAGGCGCAGCTCGACATGCATGGGCACATCGCCGAAGCCCCGCCCCTCGATGCGCAAAAAGCAGAGCTTGTTGTCCTGCAACCAGGGGATATAGTCGCTGGGGCCGATGTGGATATTCCGGCTTTCCAGCGGCTGACCCAGGACGGAGGTGACGGCACTGGTTTTGGAAATGCGTTTGCTCTTCAGCCGGGTTTGGTCGAGCATGTTCAGGAAGTCGGTGTTGCCTCCGGTGTTGAGCTGGTAGGTGCGCTTGATCTGGATGCCGCGGTCGGTGAACAGCTTGGCCAGGACGCGATGGGTGATGGTGGCTCCCAGTTGCGATTTGATGTCATCGCCGATGATCGGCAGGCCGCAGGCTTTGAAGCGGGCGGCCCATTCGGGGGTGCTGGCGATGAACACCGGCATGTTGTTGACCAGGGCCACGCCGGCGTCGAGGGCGCATTGCGCGTAGAACTGCACCGCCTTTTCCGAGCCCACCGGCAGGTAGTTCATCAGCACCTCGGCGCCGCTTGCCTTGAGCACCCGCACCACGTCGGCGCGGTCAGCCTGTTTCACGGCGGCCGGCTGGAAAACGCAATCGGCATCATAGTCCTTCATGTGACCGGCCACGCCGTCGAGGATGCGGCCCATGCGCACTTTCACCCCGCTGCGGGGCACGCTGGGGCAAAAGACCTTGGTGCAGTTGGGCTTAGCGAAAATGGCCGCGCTGACATCCCGGCCGACCTTGCGGCGGTCGATGTCGAAGGCGGCGACGACCTGGATGTCGCCGGGAGCATAGCCCCCCAGTTTCCAATGCATCAGGCCTTTGGCGCTGGCGGCCTTGCCGCCGCGGTAATAATGGATGCCCTGCACCAGGGCGCTGGCACAATTTCCCACACCCACGATCGCGATCTTTATTTTAGCCATTTTTCCTCTCAGTTTGGACATCCAACGTTCTGGAAAAAAAAGGAATGTTCGATGAAGCTCGGGTTCTCATGAATTTCGCCATGATGGTTTTTGCGCAAATGATATTTTAGCACGGATATCGTTTCATTTCAATACCCCGTTGAAATGCCGGGCCGCCGTTGCGGCCCTCATGGCCAGGGCCCAATCCGGGAAGCCGGGCGTCCACCGCCGGGCGGGCGCGGCGACAAAGCCTGGCGCTTCAAGGCCCCGCTGACGCCTGCTTTTGGCGCCTGACGCCTGATTTCAAATGAACAGCGAGAACTTGGACTCCGAAGCGTCGGCGATGAACGAGGCGACGCCGCCGATCTGCACGCCGTCGATCAGGTCCTCCTTCCTGATCTCCATGACGTTCATGCTCATCTCGCAGGCGGTGAGCTTCACGCCGAGATCCTGCGCCTGCCGGAGCAGCTGCGGCAGGGTGGTGACCTTGTGGTTCTTCATCATCTTCTTGAACATCCAGCGCCCCATGCCGCCGAAATTGAATTTGGAGGGGCCGAGGCGGTCGATGCCGCCGCGGTTCATCACGCCGAGCATCTTGCCCATCAAGGTTTTCCCTGTCAGGCTGCCCTTCTGAATGGCCTTCAGCCCCCAGAAAGTGAAGAACATCGAGACCTGCATGTCGAAGGCGGCGGCGCCGGTGGCGATGATGAATGCGCCCATGACCTTGTCCATGTCGCCGCTCATGACCACGATGCTGGCTTTTTCGACGGGTTGTGCGTCGCTCATTTATATCCTCCTCATTTTCTTTTTAACTTATTTCAGCCCGGCAAATCCCACCAAGGGGACGGCCGGCGCCGTACTTTCACTTCACGCCGGCCAGCCAAAGGGCGACCGGCCGGTAGACAACATGGGCGAACTTGCTGAACGGGAAG
>CAZLSH010000011.1:0-31149 GCA_964562095.1 uncultured Clostridia bacterium
GAGGCGCAGCGCATGAAGTACGTGCTGGAACGCCAGGAGCAGGAAAAGAAGCGCAAGATCATCGAGGCCGAGGGCGAGGCCGAGTCGCTGCGCCTGAAGGGGCGCGCCCTGGCCGAAAACCCGGCGCTGGTCCAGTACGAATACGTCAAGCTGCTGGCGCCCAACATCCAGGCCATCGTCGCCGACCAGAACGCCATTTTCAACTTCTCCGACTTCCTCAAGAACCAGAAGAAGTAGGCGGGGCCCATGCACGCGATCGGCCTCACCGGCGGCTTCTGCACGGGAAAGTCCTTCGTCCTGAAGGTGCTGCAGGAACAGGGCTGCTTCACCATGCGCGCCGATGACCTGGCCAAGAGCATCATCTTCAGCCCGGGCTCCCCGGTGCTGGAGGAGATCATCGCCCTTTTCGGCCCCGCCATCCTCGACGCCCAGGGCGGGCTGGACAAGGAGCGGTTCAGCCGGGCCCTGTTCGAGGATTACGAGAAGCGCCAGGCGGTGAACGCCATCGTCCATCCCCTGGTCGGCGAGGAGCGCCGGAAAGAGATCCGCGCCGCCGAAGAGACGGGCATCTACGACTTCCTGATCTACGAGTCGGCGCTGCTCCTCGAGTCGGGCATCCACAAGAATTTCGAGAAGGTCATCGTGGTCTATTCCGCGGCGGCCGTGCAACTGCGCCGCGCCATGGAGCGTGACCGGCTGACCCGGGCCGAGGCGCAGAAGCGCATCCGCTCGCAGTTCCCGCTGCGCGAGAAGCTGAAGGCGGCCCACTATGCCATCGACAGCAGCGGCGATTTCGCCAGCACGCGGGCCAATACCCTGGAAGTATTCCACCTCTTGAAAAAAGATTTTCATTTGACCTAGGTTGTGCTACAATCCCCGCCAAGGAGAGACGGGATGGAGAACACGGAATATTTGGAAGAACTGCTGCGGTTGTTCAATTTGGGCAAGGGCGCGACCATCCGGGAGATCGTCGATAAATACCTGGAAAAGACCCTGCAGATCAAGTTTCAGCGCATCCTCATTTCCCAGGATATCCTGAAGGAGGAGTTCATCCGCCTGCACGACGCCTTCCTGAAGATCCTGAAGATCTACCAGGCCGCCGACCGGAAAGTGGAGATGAGCATGTTTTCCCAGGACCAGCTGGGCAAGTTCTTCTTCAACCAGGGCGTCTACGCCATCTGCAAGGACAACTATCTGCAGGCCAGCGAGAAGTTCCAGGAGGCCTACCGGATCAACAAGCGCAACGTCTTCCTGCTTATCTACATGGGCATCATCCTGACCGTGCGCAAGAACTACTATGCGGCAGAAAAATACTTCACCGAAGCCACCCAGCGCGACCCGAACTACGACGACGGCTGGTTCTACTCCGCCGAGAACTTCTTCAAGGCCGGCAACTTCAACGCCGCCTACGAGTGCTACGACAAGACCCGGCAGCTCAACCCCGCGTACGACGGCATCAACCCGCGCATCAAGGAGACCAAGGAAGCGATCATCCGCAAGCGCCGCGGCGGCAGGAAGGACTCCCTGCTGCGCCGCCTGGTCAAGTACGTTCGCGAGGCCTTCGAGCGCTAGGCCGGTTCTCAAGGCCGGCCCGCATCGCGCCGACGCGTCTCCTGCCGCGGCAGGCTATTCCCGTTTCCACTTCACGCCGGCGGGAGTGTCCAGCAGGATGATCCCCTGTTCTTTCAACTCGGCGCGGATCTCGTCGGCGCGGGCGAAGTCCTTCTCCCGCCGCGCCTTTTCCCGCAGGGCGATGCGCGCCTCGATCTCGGCGTCGAGCGCTCCGTCGTCGGCCGGCTCCAGGATTCCGAGCACGAAGTTCACGCGCTCCATGTAATCCAGCATGCCCGCTGCGTCGGCGCGGGTCAGGGCGTTCATCCGGGGGTTGACGTCGCCGATCAGGTCGAACATCACCCCCAGGGCGCCGGAGACGTTGAAATCGTCGGCCATGCTCGCGCTGAACGCGTCCAGGCTGGCCGTGACCACGGCGGCCAGCTCCGGGTCGGCCTCGCCCTCGCTCTCCACGTTCTTCAGGGAAAAAACGAAGTTCTTGATGCGGGCCAGCGCCTGCCCGGCCATCTCCAGCCCTTCCAGGGAGAAATTGAGCAGCTTGCGGTAATGGCTGGAGAGGAGCAGGTAGCGCACGGCCATGGGGGCATGGCCTTTGGCCAGCAGGTCGCCCAGGGTGTAGAAGTTGCCCAGCGATTTGGACATCTTCATGCCGTCGACGATCAGGTGCTGGCAGTGCAGCCAATAATTGACGAACGCCACGCCGTTGGCGCATTCCGACTGGGCGATCTCGTTCTCGTGGTGCGGGAAGATGTTGTCCACCCCGCCCATGTGGATGTCGAAGTGCGGCCCCAGGTACTTCATGCTCATGGCGGAGCACTCGATATGCCAGCCCGGGCGGCCCTCGCCGAAGGGGGCCGGCCAGGATGGCTCTCCGGGTTTCTTCCCCTTCCAGAGGACAAAGTCCTGGACGGCCTCTTTCCCGTACTCGTCGGCGTCCGCGGCGCCGGCGGCGGAGGCGCCCGGCTTCAGGCTGGCGCGGTCCAGGTTGGCCAGGCGGCCGTAGTCCCGGAAGCGCTCGATGCGGAAGTAGACCGATCCGTCCTTTTCGTAGGCGAACCCTTTTTCCAGCAGCTTCGCGACCAATGCCTGCATCTCGGGGATGTGCGCGGTGGCCCGCGGATAGACGTCGGCCGGCAGGATGTTCAGCGCGCGCAGGTCGGAGTGGAAGGCGTCGATATATTTCTGCGTCACCTCGGCCAGCGGGACCTGCAGCTCGTTCGCCTTGCGGATGGTCTTGTCGTCGATGTCGGTGATGTTCATCACGTGGGTGACGCGGTAACCGCGAAAGAGCAGGAAACGTTTGACCAGGTCCTCGAACAGGTAGGAGCGGAAGTTGCCGATGTGCGGGTAATCGTAGACGGTCGGGCCGCAGGTGTAAAGGCCGACCTTGCCCTTCTCGATCTCGCGGAATTCCTCCAGCCGGCGGGTCAGGGTATTGTAGAATCTCATTTTTCCCCTTCTTTCTTTTTCGCGGCGCAGCGGGTCTCGGTGTACCAGCGCACCTGCTTGCAGAAGCGGTCGAAAACGGCCACATCGGCGCTGGTCCAGCGCGTGCGGCTCATGGCGCGCTTCAGCGAGCGGTGGAACAGCCCGTTGTCGGGCTCGCGCACTTCCAGCGCCTTCATCAGCTCCCAGATGTTGCCGGTGATGCGCTCAAAGGCCCTTTTTTCAGCCATGCGCGGCAGCTCAGGGCCGCGCCCGCCTTCCTGGACCGCCTTGAACAGCTCGTAGGTGACCACCATCACCGCCTGGGAAAGGTTCAGCGACGGGTAGGTGCCGGCCATGGGGATGCGGATAAAGAAATTGGCCAGCTGGCTCTCGTCGGTGTTCACCCCCTTGTCCTCGCGGCCGAACACCAGGGCCACTTTCTCGCCGGATGCGCAGGCAACGACCTGCGCCGCCGCCTGGGCCGGGGAAAGGAAGTCGCGTTTCCACTTGCCGGCCTTGGCCGTGGCCAGGTAAACCTGCGAGATGCCCTGCAGGGCGTCGGAGAGGCTGGGGAACTCACGGGCCGCCTCGATGATTTCCTGGGAGCGGTAGCCCATCTTCCGCTGCTCGACCTCGTCACGGAAAGGGACCGGATTGACCAGGCGCAGGCGCGAGAGGCCCATGTTCTTCATGGCCCGCACCACCGAACCGATGTTGCCCGGCCCCTTGGGCTCGACCAGCACGACATGAACCCGTTCCAGGATTTCTTTCATTTTTTCCTTGTTTTCCCAGTAAAATCGCTGAAATTATAGTATAAAACCGATCTTTGAGCAAATGACATCGAACGAAGGGAAAACAGAGGGAAGAGCGAGAGAAAGGCAGAGGGAAGACAAAGTGGGAAAGAAGTCGATTTTGGCTGCGCTCACTCTCTCTTCCCTCATTCTTCCCTCTCTCTTCCCTTTCTCTTCCCTTGACAACCTCCTTGACGGCTGGGGCGAAACCCGCTACAATCCCCGCATGGAACTCGTTCAATTGAAAAGCCTGTTTGCCGAATTGAAGCAGAAAGCCTCCGATCTTCGGGGGTTTCTTTGAAATAGCCCAAAAGACCGAAAGGATCCGCCAGATCGACGACAAGCTGACCGATCCCGCCATCTGGAGCAAGCCCCAGGAGGCGGCCCGCCTGCAGAAGGAGAAGAAGATCCTGAACGGTTTCCTGCTGGTCGATTCCAAGCTGGGCTTCACGGTCGAGGAACTGGAAGCCTATTTCCAGCTGATCGACGAGGACCCCGGTTTGCTGCCCGAGCTCGAGGAGAAGATGGCCCTCTTCCAGGAGTACGTCGAGGAGACCGAGGTCAAGCACTACCTCGACGGCGAGAGCGACCCCAGCAACGCCTTTCTGAGCATCCACCCCGGCGCCGGCGGCACCGAGAGCCAGGACTGGGCCGAGATCCTGCTGCGCATGTACCTGCGTTTCTGCGAGCGCCTGGGCTTCAAGGCCGAGATCACCGACATCCTGGCCGGCGAGGAGGCGGGGATCAAAAGCGTCAGCGTGCGCGTCGAAGGCGAGTTCGCCTTCGGCTACCTCAAGGAGGAGATCGGCGTCCACCGCCTGGTGCGCATCTCGCCCTTCGACGCCAACAAGCGCCGCCACACCTCGTTCGCCGCCGTCTTCGTCATCCCCGAAGTCGACGACTCGATTCATGTCGACATCGACGCCAAGGACCTGCGCATCGACACCTACCGCTCGTCGGGAAAGGGCGGCCAGCACGTCAACCGCACCGACTCGGCGGTGCGCATCGTCCACCTGCCGACCAACACCGTGGTGCAGTGCCAGAGCGAGCGCTCGCAGCACCAGAACAAGGACCGGGCCATGAAGATGCTGCGCTCGAAGCTGTACGACCTGGAGCTGAAGAACCAGCAGCAGGCCAAGGACAAGATCGAGGACGGCAAGGGCGGCATCGCCTGGGGCAACCAGATCCGCTCCTACGTCATGCAGCCCTACCAGAGCATCAAGGACCACCGCACCGGCCTGGAGCGCGGCGACATCCAGCGCGTCCTGGACGGCGACATCCTGAAGTACATCAAGGAATCCCTGAAGCTGAAGAAATAGGCGTTTACGGCCTTCTCGCCGCCGGCAAAAGCACTTGTACGCCCAGCCGGCGCCGGTCGCCCCCGCGACGAAGTGTCCGCAGCGAAAAGGGCGGCGCGACACGCAGCTCCAGAAAGCCGGCGCGCCCATGGATGGGAACGGCGAAATCGCCGTTGTTCCGGAAGCGCCTGCCTGCGATGAGCCGTCCGTTCCAATAGACGCGAACCGACTGCGCCTGGCCGGAAAGGCGTCCGAGCGGCGCTGCGCAGCGCACGGTCACCGACTCCCATTCGCCCGGACTCAGATACAGTCCGGCTTTTGTCCCGCTCCAGCGGAATGGCCCGTCGGCTCCGCTTTCGCTCGCATACAAGCCGTAATCATAGCCGGTCCGGCATTGAGCCGCCCAACGGGCGGGATGCAATGCGGAAAATGAGGCGACGCAGGCGGCAGCAAACGCCAGCAACAGGGCCGCGGCGAGCAGGGGGCGCCGCAGCGGGCCCCGCCGCGGAGTCGCTGCGTCCTCTGCTCCGGCCGTCAGGAAAAAAAACAGCAGGATGCACTCCGGGAGCCAGAGCGCGGTGTTCACGAACAGGATGACCAGGATGGAGGCCAGCAGGATGCGTTCCTCCCGGCGTTGCCGGGTGCGCCACAGGCGCGACAGGAACAAGACGAACACCAGCAAGCCGATGAAGCCGGTCTCGACCGCGACGTGCAAATACTGGTTCAGCGGCAGGTCCTCGTAGACCCCGGCGCCGTGATTCGCGAAGCGGTAATAGAAAAGGAAATTCCCCGTCCCGATCCCAGCCAGCGGATGGGCGGCGAGGGCATGGGACCAGCGCTGCAGCATGCCGACTCGCCCGTTGCTGATCTCGTCCAGAGTGGTGATAAAATGAGATCCGGAGAGCAAGCGCCCGATTTGCCCGCCCATCGCGCCCATGCGCCGCGCCAGCGTGCCGCCAGCGACCAACAAGGACAACAGGATGACGCCGGCGGCCACGATCCGGAGGCGCCAGGCTATTTTCCCGCTGGCGATGAAGACCACCACTCCGACGAGGAAGAAAAAGAACGCGCTGCGGCTCCCCGATATCACGATGCCCGCCATGGTCACGGCCATAAGGATCGCCCAGCGGGCCCAGCCGCTCCATGCCCGGCTCCAGCGCCCGCTGGCCGCCGGGGAGCCGGCCCCGGACAAGGCGGTGATCCATCGCAGCAGGACGACGAGGAACAGCGTCCCCGAAAAGAAACCCAAGCCGTTGAAATCGGAAAAACCGCCGTTGTACTGGCCGATCCCCGCCCACCAGTCCAGAGCCATGAATTTCGGGAAGAAGCCCCTTTGCATCAATGCCAGCAACAGCGAGAGCCCATAGCCGGCCAGCAGGGGGCGCAATCCCTGCTGGCGGGAGATGCGGGAACGCCTCAGCAGCAAGGGAAGCCAGGGCGCCAGCGTGAACAGGAAAAGGGTGATCACGGGGAAAATGACGGCGAAGGAGAGGCGGTCGCCGGCCGGCGACACCGGAGTATCCTTCAGGAACGCCCGCAGTGACAGCGTGAGGTTGGACCAGCGCAGGAAAACGAACAGGGCCGAGATCCAGAGAACGGCCAGAAAGAGCATGTAGCCATGGAGCCAGGGGGGCCGGGGTCCGCCCTCCGGCTTCCCGGCCAGCGCGACGAGGACAATCCCCGCCAGCATGAACAGCGCCGGCGCCATGTAGTTGAAGGGATAGCCATTGAAGAACAGGTCCGGCGTGGAATTGATCAGCGGCAGCAGGAAAAGAAACAAGCGCAGCGCCTTTCCGGAGTCTCTCCAGGCGCAGGCAGCGCCCAGGGCGAGAAAGGCGAGCGGCAGATGCCAGAAGCCGATGTGAAGGACGATGACGGCCACGGCCAGCATGATGGCCGTCAACGTCAGCACGGCCAGCAGCGTTTCCGTTTTAGGCCGCCTCATGATCTGCCCTGCAGCTGCCGCGCCTTTTCGGCAAAGAAATCCTCCAGGTTCCTGCGCCAGGGGCGCAGGCGAAAACCCAATTCGGCCTGAACCCTGGCGCAGGCGAGAACGGCGCGCAACGGCCGCGCCGCCCGGGTGGGAAAATCGCGGGTCGGAATGGCCTCGATGGGAATTTTTTTCGCGATCATTCCCGTCCGCAGCGCCAGCTCCTGAATGGCCACGGCAAACTCGAACCAGGAGGTCACGCCGGCATCGCAATAATGATAGGTGCCGAAGCGCTCGCTGTTGGCGGCGACCAGGCCGGCCACGTTCCTCGCCAGGAGTGCGGCGTAGGTCGGCGAGCCGAACTGGTCGTTGACCACGCGCGCCTTTTCCGTTTCGGCGAACACCCGGAGCATGGTGTGGACGAAGTTCGGCCCGTGAACCCCGTACAGCCAGCTGATGCGCAGGAGGAAATGGCGCTCCAGGAGGGAAGCGAGGCGCAGCTCGCCCTGGAGCTTGCTCCAGCCATAGCGCGAGAGCGGCCGCGGCTCGTCCAGTTCAAGGTAGGGCGCATCGCGGTCGCCGGCAAAGACGTAGTCGCTGGAGAAATGGATGAGCTTGGCCCCGATGCCCCCGGCCAGGCGGGACAGGTTCTCCACTCCCAGGGCATTGACGGCCAGGGCCGCCTCCGGCTCATCCTCGGCGCGGTCCACGGCCGTATAGGCGGCGCAGTTGACGATCCAGGCGATGCGCCGGGAACGGGCGAATGCCTGCAGCTGCCCCGGGTCACGGATATCCACCTCGCGGTCGCTGGCGAAGAACGCCCAGCCCCTGGAAGCGAATTCGCCGGCCAGCTGCCGGCCGAGCATGCCGGCGGCGCCGACCAGCCAGATCCCGGTTTCAAGCCCCATGGCGCCGGCCGGGATCAGGGACGCTCGTCGGCCACGCGCAGCAGGTAGCTGCCGTAGCCGCTCTTCTGCAGGGGCGCGGCCAGCTGCCGCAGCTGCCGGCGGTCGATCCAGCCGTTGTTGAAGGCGATCTCCTCCAGGCAGGCGATCTTGACATCCTGGCGGTCCTCGATGGTCTTGATGAAGAGGGTGGCGTTGACCAGCGACTCGTGGGTGCCGGTGTCGAGCCAGGCGAAGCCGCGCCCCAGCACCTGCACGCGCAGCGCGCCCCTTGCCATATAGGCGCGGTTGACGTCGGTGATCTCCAGCTCACCGCGCGCCGAGGGCTTCAACTCCCGGGCGACGGCGACGATGTCGCGATCGTAAAAATAGAGTCCGACCACGGCCAGGTTCGAGCGGGGCCGTTCCGGCTTTTCTTCGATGGAAACAGCGCGGCCCGCCGCGTCGATCTCCACCACCCCGTAGCGTTCGGGATCCTTGACGGCGTAGCCGAAAACGGTGGCGCCCCCGGCGCCGGCGGCGCTCACCGCCTGGCGCAGCATGCCGGTCAGCCCCGTGCCGTAGAAAATGTTGTCGCCCAGCACCAGGCAGACGGGATCGCCGGCGATGAACTCCTCGCCGACGCGGAAGGCGTCGGCCAGGCCGCGCGGCTCCTCCTGGACCCGGTAGGCGAAGCGCACCCCCAGCTGCCCGCCGTCGCCCAGCAGCGAGCGGAAGCGGGGCAGGTCAGCGGGGGTGGAGATGACCAGGATGTCGCGGATGCCGGCCAGCATCAGCGTCGACAGCGGGTAATAGATCATCGGCTTGTCATAGACCGGGAGCAGCTGCTTGCACATCACCTGGGTGATGGGATGGAGGCGGGTGCCGTGGCCGCCGGCCAGGACGATGCCTTTCATGGTTTCCCCCCTTGTTTTTTTTTCATGGCGCCGCGCCCTACTCCACCGTGACCGCCTTGGCCAGGTTGCGCGGCTTGTCGATGTCGCAGCCCTTGGCCCGGGCGATGAAATAGGCGAAGAGCTGCAGCGGCACGATGTTCAGCACCGGCTGCAGGATGGGCAGCGTTTCGGGGACGCGGATGACGTCGTCGCAGACATCGGCGATGCGGCCGCTGTTTTCGCCGGCGATGGCCAGCACCCGCCCGTTGCGCGCCTTGATCTCCTGGATGTTGCTGAGCATCTTGTCAAAGGTGGCATCCTGGGTGACGATGGCCACGGTGGGGAAGTTCTCGTCGATGAGCGAGATGGGACCGTGCTTCATTTCGCCGGCGGGGTAGCCCTCGGCGTGGATGTAGGAGATCTCCTTCAGCTTCAACGCCCCCTCCATGGCGGTGGGATAGTTGTGCTGGCGGCCGATGAACAGGAAGTCCTTGTAGCGCGAATACTCCTGGGCGAGCTTCTTGATATGCTCGATTTCGGTGAGGATCTTCTTGACCTGGCGCGGCAGCTTCTTGATGGCCTGGATGACGGCGCTGCCTTCGCTGAAGGACAGGCCCTGGTAGCGGCCGACATGCAGCGCCATCAGCGTCAGCACCACCAGCTGCGAAGTGTAGATCTTGGTGGAGGCCACGCCGAACTCGGGGCCGGCGTGATTGTAGACGCCGGCGTCGGTGATCTGGGCGATGGCCGAGCCCACGACGTTGACCACGCCGAGGATCAGCGCCCCCTTGCGCTTGGCCTCGCGGATGGCGGCGATGGTGTCGGCGGTCTCCCCTGACTGCGACAGGGCCAGGACCGCGGTTTCGCCGTCCATTTTCAGCTTGCGGTAGCGGAACTCCGAGGCCACCTCCACTTCGACGTGCAGATCGCACAGGCTCTCGAAGATGTAGCGGCCGCAGAGCCCGGCATAGTAACTGGTGCCGCAGGAGACGATGACCAGCTTTTTCAGGTTCTTCAAGCGCTCCAGCACCGGCTCGAGGCCGCCCAGCTTGGAAACGCCCTCGCTTTCGATGAGCCGGCCGCGGAAGGCGTTCTCGATGGCCTGCGGCTGTTCGAAGATCTCCTTGAGCATGTAATGCTCGAATCCCTTCTTGTCGGCCCCGTCGTCGCGGCCCTCGCGAACCTCGACTTCTTTCTCCAGGAACTCGTTGTTCAGGTTCTTGATATGGTAGCCGCCCGGATGCAGCACGGCCATCTCGTCGTCGTTGAGCGAGATGATCTTCTGCGTGTACGGCTGCAGGGCGTTGGCGTCGGAGGCGGCGAAATATTCGCCATCGCCGATGCCGATGATGATCGGGCTGCCGCGGCGGACGATGACGATCTGTTCCGGCGCGTCGGCGTGCATGACCGCGAGGCCGAAGGTCCCCTCCAGGTGCTGCGCCGCCATGCGCACCGCCTTCTCCAGGTCGCCGTCGAAATGCTCCTCGATCAGGTGGGCGATCACCTCGCTGTCGGTCTCCGAACGGAAGACATGCTTCCTGGCCAGCAGATCCTCCTTCAGCTCCAGGTAATTCTCGATGATGCCGTTGTGCACGATGGCGGTCTTCTCCCCGCAATCGGCATGGGGGTGGGCGTTCTGCTCGGAAGGGCGGCCGTGGGTCGCCCAGCGGGTATGGGCGATGCCGCAATGGCCGGGCAGCGGCCGCTCGATCCCTTTCTTCTCCAGGTCGGAAACCTTGCCCACGGCGCGGATGAGGTTCAGTTTCGTGCCGTCGGCCACGGCCAGTCCGGCCGAGTCGTAGCCGCGGTACTCCAGGCGCTTCAAGCCGTCCAGCAGGATGGGCTTGGCCGCCCGTTTCCCGCAGTAGCCGATGATCCCGCACATGGGCCCTCCTTGGCGCCGCGCCCCTTACGCGAAATGGGTCAAGCCCGGCTTGCCCAGGGGATAGACGTTGAAGCCGATCTCGAAGAGCCGCTGGTGGTCGAGGATGTTGCGGCCGTCGAACACGAACGCCGGCTTGCGCATGGAGGCGAACACCTTCTCGTAATCGAGCGCCTGGAAATCCCGCCACTCGGTGATCACGGCCAGGGCCTGGGCGCCGGCGGCGGCCCGATAGGGATCGGCTTCGTATTCCACCTCGCCGGCGAGGCCGGCCAGGTCGCGGCGGGCGTTGTCCAGCGCCTGCGGATCGCTGATGGCCAGGATCGCCCGCTCCTCGAGGAGCTTGCGCGCCACGTGGATCCCCGGCGATTCGCGCGTGTCCCCGGTGTCGGCCTTGAAAGCGAATCCCAGCAGCGCGATCTTCTTGCCCACGACGGTGTGGAACATCTCGCGGATGATCGTCTGCACGAAGCGGTCCTGCTGGTACTCGTTCATGCCGATCACCGCCTGCCAGTAGTCGGCCACCTCGGCCAGCCCGTAGCTGCGGGCGATGTAGACCAGGTTCAGGATGTCTTTCTTGAAGCAGGAGCCGCCGAAGCCGATGCTGGCGCTGAGGAAGCGCGGGCCGATGCGGCGGTCGCTGCCCACGGCATACGAGATCTCGCTGACGTCGGCGCCGGTTTTTTCGCACAGGGCCGATATCGAGTTGATCGACGAGATGCGCTGGGCCAGGAAGGCATTGGCCACCAGCTTGGAGAGCTCGGCCGACCACAGGTTGGTGGTGATGATCCGCTCGCCGGGAACCCAGCGGGCGAAGATGCCGACGATCTCCTCGGCCGCCCGGCGCCCCTCCGCGGTCTGCCGCGAGCCGATCAGCACCCGGTCGGGCTCCAGCAGATCCCTGACCGCCGTTCCCTCGGCGAGGAACTCGGGATTGGAGATGACCTCGAAGCGCAGCCCCTTCTTGTTCTCCTGCAGGATGCGCTCCATGGCCTCGGCGGTGCGCACCGGCAGGGTGCTCTTCTCGACGATGATCTTGGCACGGTCGGAATGGGCGACGATCTCGTGGGCGGTCTTTTCCCAGTACTGCAGGTCGGAAGCCATGCCGGCGCCGTGGCCGAAGGTCTTGGTCGGCGTGTTGACCGAGACGAAGATGATGCCGGCCTCGCGGATGCCGGCGGCGATGTCGGTGGAGAAGAACAGGTTGCGGCCGCGCGCCTCGCGCACAACGTCCAGCAGCCCGGGCTCGAAGATGGGCAGGCGGTCGCTGTTCCAGGCCTGGATGCGCTCGGCGTTGACATCGACCACGGTCACCTTGAGGTCGGGGCACTTGGCGGCGATGACCGCCATGGTCGGGCCGCCCACGTAGCCGGCGCCGATGCACAGGACATGTTCCTTGAACTTCATGAGCTTACCTCGATGATCCACAGGCTATGCCCGGCCATAGTATCCCCTGTACCACTGGATGAAGCGCGCCACGCCGTCCTCGACCGGGGTGGACGGGGCGAAGCCGACGTGGCGGCTCAAGGCCTCGATGTCGGCGCTCGTCTCGGGCACGTCGCCGGGCTGCAGGGGCAGCAGGACCTTCTTCGCCTCCCGCCCCAGCCCGGCCTCGATGAGACCGATGAAGCGCAGCAGGTCGACCGGGCGGTTGTTGCCGATGTTGAAGATGCGGTAGGGGGCCGACGAGCTGGCCGGATCGGGATGCTGCGCATCCCAGCCCGGGTCGGGTGACGGCGGCTTGTTCATCACCCGCCGGATCCCCTCCACGATGTCGTCGATATAGGTGAAATCGCGCTTCATGTTCCCGTGGTTGAACACCTCGACCGGTTCGCCGGCGAGGATCCTGCGGGTGAAGATGAACAGCGCCATGTCGGGGCGGCCCCAGGGGCCGTAGACGGTGAAGAAGCGCAGCCCGGTGGCCGGGATGCCGTAGAGGTGCGCGTAACTGTGGGCCATCAGTTCATTGGCCTTCTTGCTGGCCGCGTAGAGCGACAGCGGGTGGTCGACGCTGTCCCCCACCGCGAAAGGCTGGCGCCGGTTGCCGCCGTAGACCGAGGAGGAAGAGGCGAAGACCAGGTGCTGAACCGGGTGTTGCCGGCAGTTCTCCAGGATGTTCATGAAACCGATGATGTTGCTGTCCATGTAGGCCCAGGGATTCTGCAGCGAATAGCGCACGCCGGCCTGGGCGGCCAGGTGGACCACCAGACCCGGCTTCCCGGCGGCGAAGATGGCGGCCATCCTTTTCCTGTCCCGCAGATCGGCCTTGTAGAACACCAGTCCCGGCGCCCTCAGGCGGGCGCTGGCCCTGGCCGGCAGCCCCTTCGTCTTCGCCGCGGAAAAACCGAGCTGGCCCAGGCGGGCGAGCTTTAGCTTCACGTCGTAGTAGTCGTTGAGGTTGTCGATGCCGACCACAGGGTGCCCCTCGGCCAGCAGCCGCTTGGCGAGATGGAAGCCGATGAAACCGGCGATGCCGGTGACCAGGACCGGGGGCTTGGCGGCCGAATCTTGTTCGCTTCCTGGCTTCATGGCGCGGGCTTCCTGCGGCCAGCCGGTGAGCAGGCGGCGTGAGCCAAAAAAGGCCGCGCTGACGGCTCTCCCTGTCCTGACCGGTTTCCATTATAGTATATCCACCGAGAAAAACAAAGCGCCCGGAAGACTGGGTTACTGGATCTTGCCGCTCTTGGCCTTGAGCGACTGCAGGAGGTTCAGGGCCTCCAGCGGCGTCAGGCGCTCGATGTCGATTTCCTTCAGCTTTTCGCGGATCTCGTCCCAGACCTTCAGCTCCATGTCCTCGGGGAACAGCCCGGCGCTGGCCGGCGGCGCCTTGCGGATGCGGCCGGTGATGCGCTCCTTGACCAGGCGGTTGAGCTCCTTCTTCTCCAGGTTGAGCAGGATGTCCTTGGCGCGTTCGATGACCGGGCGCGGGATGCCGGCGATCTTGGCCACGTGGATGCCGAAGCTCTGGTCGGTGGGGCCGGGCATGATCTTGTGCAGGAAGATGACATTGTCCTGCCACTCCTTGACCGCGATGTGCTGGTTGCGCACGCGCTCCAGGATGGCGGCCAGCTCGGTCAGCTCGTGGTAATGGGTGGCGAACAGCACGCGCGGCCTCGCCTTCAGGGCGTGCAGGAACTCGACCACGGCCCAGGCGATGGAGAGGCCGTCGTAGGTGGAGGTGCCGCGGCCGATCTCGTCCAGCAGGACCAGCGACCGCGGCCCGGCGTTGTTCAGGATGATGGCCGTCTCGATCATTTCGACCAGGAACGTGGATTTGCCCTCCAGCAGCGAGTCGGAGGCGCCGATGCGCGTGAAGATGCGGTCGCACACGCCGATCTGCGCCCGGGCGGCGGGGACGAACAGGCCGGCCTGGGCCAGGATGACGATCAGGGCGTTCTGGCGCAAATAAGTCGACTTGCCCCCCATGTTGGGGCCGGTGATGAGCAGCACCTGCTCGCCGTCCGCCGACACGCTCAGGTCATTGGGGATGAAGCCCCGCCCGGAAGCGGCCTCGACCACCGGGTGGCGCCCCTCCTGGACGCGGATGGCCGTCCCGTCGTTGACCTCGGGCCTCACGTAGTTGCGGCGCTGGGCGAGCTCGGCGCCGGCGGCCAGCACGTCGAGCAGCGCGACCTGGTCGGCGTTGCCGTTCAGCTGCGGCGAAAAGCGCTGGATCGCGGCCAGCACCTCGAAGTACAGCTGCTTTTCGATGGCCACGATCCGTTCCTCGGCATTGAGTATCTTCTCCTCGAGCTCCTTCAGCTCGGCGGTCAGGAAGCGCTCGGCGCCCACCAGTGTCTGCTTGCGCGCGTAGCGCTCCGGCACCAGGTGCAGGTGGGGCTTGGTGACCTCGATGAAGTAGCCGAAGACCTTGTTGTACTTGATCTTCAGCGAGGGGATGCCGGTGGCGGCCTTCTCGTCCTTTTCCATGGCCGCCACGATCTCTTTGGCGTTGCGGCTGATGGCGCGCAGCTCGTCCAGCTCCCGGTGGTAGCCCGGGCGGATGATCTGCCCCTCGTGGACGGAGGAGGCCGGCTCGGGGGCGATGGCCCGGTCCACCAGGGCGACGATCTCGGGAAGCGGCTGCAGCTGGGCGAACGCCTCGACCACGATCCCGGACTTCATGGCGCCGATGTCGCTGCGGGTCTCGGGGATGCGCGCCAGGGTATCCCGCAGGCTGAGCAGATGCTGGGGCAGGGCGATGTTGAGCGCGATCCGGGAATTCAATCTCGCCAGGTCGGCGAAGTGCTTCAATTTTTTGCGCACCTCGCTGCGGCCGATCAGGTTCTGCGAGAATTCCTCGACGCCGTCCAGGCGCCGCTCGATGCCGCTCTTGTCCAGCAGGGGGTAGGCGAGCCACTTCCTGAGCAGGCGCCGGCCCATGGGCGTGACGGTCATGTCCACGGCGGCGAACAGCGAGCCGGAGGCGCTGCCGGTCTTGAGGTTGGCCAGCACTTCCAGGTTGCGGAACGAAACGGCGTCCAGCACCAGGTGCTCCTCGCGGGCACTGAAGCGCGGGGCGCCGACATGGGGCAGCGAGCCCGGGCGGATCGAGCGCAGGTACTTGATCAGCACGCCGGCGGCGGCGACGGCGGCGGGGTGACCGGCCAGGCCCAGCCCCTCGATGCTCTCCAGGCCGAACTGGCCCTTCAGGACCGCGGCGCAGTCGGCCGGGGCGAACTCGGCGTCCTCGTACACGGTCACCAGGATGCCGGCAAACTCGGGGAAACGCTTGACGAAAAGGGCGAATTCCCTTTCGTAGCCCCGGGCGATGACGATCTCCTTGGGAAACTTGCGGTAGAATTCGTTGAACAGCGCCTCGTCGTTGCCCACCGCGAAGGACTTGACCTCGAAATCGGCCACGGCCAGGTCCAGGGAGGCCAGGGCCAGCGCCCCGCCGGCGCTGCCGACGGCGACGATGAAGCTGTTCAGCCCGGCGTCGAGCGCATCCACCTCCAGGGCGGTGGCCGGCGTCAGGATGTGGGTGACCTCGCGGCGCACGATGCCCTTGGCCAACGCCGGGTCCTCCACCTGCTCGCAGATGGCCACCTTGAATCCTTTGCGCAGGAGCTTGGCGGCATAGTTCTCCCAGGCGTGGTGCGGCACGCCGCAGAGCGGGACGGCGCCCTCCTTGTTCTTGTTGCGCGAGGTCAGCACCACCTCCAGGATGGGGGCGGCGACGCGCGCGTCGTCGAAGAACATCTCGTAGAAATCACCCAGGCGGAAGAACAGGATGGCGTCGGGATAGCTCTTCTTGATCTCCTGGTACTGGCGCAGCATGGGGGTGGGCGCGCGGTCTTCCATGGCCGGAATTATACCACAGCCCCTGAAGGCCCGCGCTGCGGGTCCTGAAGGTTCCCGCCGCGGGAAGAATTCGCCGCGAAAGCCTCGCTCAGGCGCAGGGTCAGCAGCGTGCGCCGGCGCACCGGCTGCGAATTGGCCACGGCGCGGGCGACGGTGGCCTCATCCGACAGCAGCAGCAGCTTCCGGCGCGCCCGGGTAATGGCCGTGTAGAACAACTCGCGGCTGAGCATGCGCGCGTGGGAGGGCAGCAGGCACAGGACCACGATGTCGTACTCCGACCCCTGGGCCTTGTGGACCGAGACGGCATAGGAGAGGGTCAGCTCGTCCAGCTCGTCGCCGGCGTACTCGACGGTCCAGCCGTCGAAATCCACATGCAGCAGCTTGTCAACGGCATGGTAGCCCCCGACGATCCCCAGGTCGCCGTTGAACACACCCTTGTCGTAGTCGTTGCGCGTCTGCATGACCTTGTCCAGGCGCTTGAAGGCGGCTTTTTCCCGGCGCAGCAGGAAAGGCTCGGGGTTGAATTTTTCCTGCACCATCTGGTTGATGCGGTCGATGCCGGCATCGCCGCGGTACATGGGCACCAGCACCTGCAGGGCGGCGGAGTTGTACGGGTAGTCTTCCTGGTAGCGGCGCAGGATGCGCTCCACCTTGTCCAGGACCTGGGCCTCCTCGCGCACCGGCAGGAAGATGAAGTCGGCGTCGGGGTCGGGCTTGGGGAAGACCAGGGGCTCGCCGTTGTTGACGCGGCAGGCGTTCTCCACGATCAGGCTGCCCCGGTCCTGGCGGAAATTGCGCTGCAGGTAGATGGTGTGGAAAAGACCGCTCTGGATCATGTCGCGCAGGACGTTGCCCGGGCCGACCGAGGGCAGCTGGTCCTTGTCGCCGATGACGATCAGCTGGGTGTCGTCGGCCAGCGCCTGCAGCAGCGAGAACAGGATGAACGAGTCGACCATGGAGAATTCGTCGACGATGACCGCCCCCGCCGGCAGGGGATTCTGGGCGTTGTGCACGAACTGCCCCGTCTCGGGGTTGAACTTCAGCAGGCGGTGGATGGTGGACGCCTGGCAGAATGCGCTTTCCTCGATGCGCTTGGCGGCGCGGCCGGTGGGGGCGGCGACCAGGATCGGGCGGCCGTTGGCCCGCAGGATCTCGATGATGGCCCGGATGATGGTCGTCTTGCCCGTGCCCGGACCGCCGGTGATGACGGTCAGCCGGTTGCGCACCGCGGCCAGCACCGCCTGCTTCTGCTCCTCGCTGAGCTCCAGGGCGAGCTTGGCGAAAACGGCGGCAAAGTCGACCGCCGGCTCCGCGATCGCGTCGCCCTCGCGGGCGAGCCGCTGCAGGCGCCGCGCCGCGGCCGTCTCGATCATCTCGTTCTGCGGGGTGAGGACGCAGGGCTCGGGCAGCTCGGCCCGGCGCAGCTCGCCGCGCTCGATCAGCTTCTCCAGGACGGCGAACACGTCGCAATCGGCGACATCGAGCAGCCAGGCGCTTTTTTGCAGCAGTTCGTCGCGGGGGACATACAGGTCGCCGCGCTGGAACTCCGCCTGCTGCAGGACGAAAAAGATCCCCGCCCGCAGCCGCTGCGGGTCGGTCCTGGCGATGCCCACGGCACGGGCGATGGCATC
Source organism: uncultured Clostridia bacterium (assembly GCA_964562095.1). Classification (GTDB taxonomy): domain Bacteria; phylum Acidobacteriota; class Aminicenantia; order UBA2199; family UBA2199; genus UBA2199. The sequence goes on from CAZLSH010000011.1 coordinate 17,617, forward strand.
GGCGACCTTGAAGCCCACGCCGCGCACGCGCTCGATCAGCAGGTAGGGATCGCCCTCGACCATCGCCGGCGCCAGATCGCCGAACTCGCGGTGGATGCGGAAGACGGTCTCCTGGCCGACGCCGAAGGGGGTCAGGCGCACGGTCAGGTCGCGCAGGACCCGGCTGCCGCGCATGCTGTCCTGGACGGTCGCGATGAGCGATTTTTTCAGTCCCGGCACTTCGCGCAGCCGTTCGGGAGAGTTCTCCAGCACTTCGAAGGTCGCCTGGCCGAAATGGTCGACGATGCGCTGGGCGGTTTTTTTGCCGATGCCCCTGAAGCGGCCGGAGGCGAGGTAGCGGGCGATGCCCTCGCCGTCCCGGGGGCGGATGAACTCGAAGCGGCTGACCTTGATCTGGCGGCCGAAGCGCGGGTGCTCCGACTCCTCGCCTTCGATCTCCAGGAAATCGCCGACGCTCAGCGCATGAAGGCTGCCGACGATGACCCGGCTCTCGCGCGACCCCTCGACGCGCACCAGGAAGACGCCGAAACCGGTTTCCTGGGAGACGAAGATCTTGCGGCTGACCTTGACCTGGAAGACGGGCAATTCAGATGACGGCCGGCCGGACCGGCGGATGATCGATGGAACGCATCGGGCCTCCCTGCGGGATCGCTTGACCAGGGCCCATTATACCGAATCGCGGCGGATTTGGGAATGCGGCGCGGGCGGGGCGGCCCCGGAGAGGGCATTCCATCCGAACGCACGCCAGGCGAATTCCGCCCCAGCCGCCACCCGGGCTTGCAATTCGCCGCGGAAACGGCGATGATGAGAAAAATTTTCCAGGAGGTCCCGGCATGGAACTGGATCGCGTGCTCAAGAAAGAAAATTTCGTCTACTCGGGAAAATCAAAGGACATCTACCGCATCCCCGAAGGGGAATACGAGGGCAAATACGCGTTCGTCTTCACCGACCGCGGCACCGGCTACCTGGACGGGAACGGCCGGCCCGTTTTCGATCCCGGCTACGACAACGTCGTGGGCGAGATCCCGGGCAAGGGGGCCATCGCCTGCAAATTCGCCAGCTATTTTTTCCGGCTGCTGGCGAAGAAAGACGTCCCCAGCCACTACATCGCCACCGTCGGCGACAACGTCATGGTCGTCGAGCCGGCCACGCCGATCAGCCTGCCCGAACAGGCGCCGGAATTCGCCGGCTCGGCGCCGCTGCTGAACCTGGAATGGACCTGGCGCAACAGCGCCATGGGCAGCTTCTGGCGCCGCTATCCCTTCGTCAGGCCGTGCCTGGACCTGCCCCAGGTCGTCGAGGCCTGGACCAAGGGCAAGACCGACAAGCTGATCACCTGCGAGTCGCTGGCAGGCGCCGGCGTGATGACCGCGGAGGAGATTGCCGGCGTCAATCGGTTCGTCAAGGAAATCGCCGCGGTGATCTACGAGGAATTCGCCGCGCGCGGGCTGCACGTGATCGACGGCAAGATCGAGCTCGGCCGGCTGCAGGGCGGCGACGGCCGCATCGTGCTGATCGACGAGATCTCCCCCGACGTGCTGCGCGTCTGCAAGGGATACGAAAGCGAGGCAAGCGGGGGCTGCGCCAGGGCCCGGGAGTGCATCGTCACCAGCCTGTCGGGGGAAGACCGCAAAATCTCGGCCAGGAACCAGCTGCCGGCCTCCGCGCTGGAGAAGATCTTTCTCGCTTAGCGCACGGCGATAGCTAATACTCGGAAAATAGCGCACGGCATACGGGAAGAATGGCATGCGAGTCGAAGGGTAGATGAGGCAACCGCAATGACAGTGAAGCTTTTTCTGACCCCTTCAACTCTTCAGCGCTTCAACTTTTCAACGTTTCAACATGGCAACGCTTCACCGGGTCATTCGCCCCTTCTCCTGCAACCGGAGCGTTCAGCGCCGATTGCATAACCGGCCCTGAACCGCTACACTGGCGCCATGAAGCTGAAGCGACTGAACTGGAGCGAGCGCAATTACCGGGCATTGGTCGAGCTCCTGAACGGCGTGCAGCCGGGCGAGATCGCGGTTTTCGATTGGGACAACACCTGCGCTTACAACGACATCGGCGAGGCGCTGCTGCGACGCATGGCTTTCGGGCTGGAATTCCGCATGGACGCCGCCGCCATGGCCGCTTCCATCCCCGACCGCATCCACGGCATCGGCCGCGTGAACCTCGGCAACAAGGACCATTCTTTGTCGCGGATGAAGAAAGCGATTTTTTCCGCCCTCGACCGGCTGCAGCGGCGCCCATTCGCGATACGCAATCGGGACACCGATAAAGACTTCCGCATTTTCACTTCGGGACTGTTGGCCCTGAACCGGGCGCTGGAGGAAACGCCGGGCATCGGCTGCGAGTTCGCCTACCCCTGGGTAAACACGCTGCTGCGGGGATGGTCCATGGCCGAGTTCGACCGGCTTGCCGAAGAGGTCATCGCCCGGGCGCTGCAGGAGCCGCTGCGCCGTCATGCCATCCTCGATCCCGGGGGGCGCTGGCGTTACGACTGGACCGGCGGCATCCGCCTTTACCCGGAAATGATGGACCTGGCCGCCTGCTGGCGGCAACGCGGCGGCCGGCTCGTGGTCTCCACGGCCAGCAACCGGCAACTGGTGGAAAAAGCGATCGCCATGACCGGCTTCCCCTGCCGCGAGGTCATCGGCATGGAGCTGGCCCTGGCCGGCAGGCGCTTTCGGGGCGCGCTGCAGCCGGGATGGCGGCCCAACCTCGGCGCGGGCAAGGTGCACAACCTGATCTCCCGGCTCGGCCGCGAGCCGGTTTTCGTGGCCGGCGACAGCAGCAACGACGTGGAGATGCTGACCGCATTCGCCGCCACCCGCGCCCGCCTGGTCGTCGACCACCGCGCCGCGGGAAAGATCCGCTCGCTCGTTCGCCGGGCCAGGGCCGGGGAAACGGGCTTCCTCCGCCAAGCGATCGACCCGGGACGCGGGGCGTTCCGGGCTGCGCGCCGGGGTTGAGCCGGCGGTCGGGGCCGGCTGTTGACCGCTTGTAATTTCATTTTCACTTGCATAGAATGGGGCCATGCGCTATCTCCTGCTCCTGCTGCTGGTCGCCCTTGCCATTGTGCTCGCGCTGCACCTGGGCAAAAGCCGGCCGGCCGATTCGCTGGCGGAATCGGGAGCCATGCTGGACAAGGCCAAGCGGGCGGTGCTGCCGGCGCAACTGGGACAGGTGGCGGCGGCATTGGACGCCTATCGCGACGACCGCGGCGCCTGGCCCGGCGAACTGGAGGAACTCGTTCCCGAGTACCTGCCCGCCGCCGACCTGCTCTTGGATCCCTGGGGGACGAGGCTGCGCCTGGAAAGGCCCGGGGCCGGGGACGCATCCCTCGCCTGCGCCGGACCGGACCGGGCGTTCGCCAGTCCCGACGACACTCGAAGGAGCCTATGATGAAACTGGCCAACTACCTGAAAAAGGAAAACGTCTACCTTTGCGATACCTGCAGGGACACCGGCCACCTGTACGGCGATTTCGCCCATTTCCTCAAGGGAAAAGGGATCATCGCCGATGCCCGCAAGGTCAAGCGCCTGTTCGTCAAGCGCGAGAGCGTGCAGTCGACGGGGATCGGCCGCGGCGTGGCCACGCCGCATATCTTTTCCGACGAGTTCTCCGAATTTTTCCTGGCCCTGGCCCTCGTGCGCCAGGGCATCGATTTTTCGGCCCCGGACGGCAAACTGGTGCACGTGGTCTTCCTGATCATGAGCGATGACCGCGACATCGGCCTGCACCTGAAGACCCTGGCTCATCTTGCCCGCCTCACCGCCAGCAGCGACCTCAGCGCCGCCCTCAAGAACGCCCGCGACGAGGCCGAGGCTTTCGCCGCCATCCTGGAAAAGGAGAAGGCCATCCTCTCCTGACCCGGCGCCGGGCATGAAGCCCGTAAAGGCTCGCAAGCAAAGCCTTTCCGGAATTGACTGCCGCGGGGTGATATACTATAATCCGGTGGAAATGGACACGACCCCATGAAGAACCTGCAGGAAAAGCTTGGCCGCGAGATCGCCGCTCTCCTGGAGGGCGCCCATGACTTATCCGGCGTCGAACCGTCTTTCTCCATCCCCGCCGAGCGGAAATTCGGCGACCTGTCGACCACGCTCGCATTCACCCTGGCCAAAAAGACCGGAAACAAGCCTTTTATGCTGGCCGGCGATATCGCCGCCAGGCTGCAGGGGAAGCTGAAGGCGGTCGAAGAGGTGCGAGTCGCCGGCGGGGGGTTTCTCAACTTCTTCCTGCGCCGGGACGATTTCTTCCTGTCCCAGCGGCTCGGCCTGGCCGCACCCTGGTCGCCGCCGGCGCGGAAGGGAAAAGTCATCGTCGAGCACACCAGCATCAACCCCAACAAATCGGCCCATATCGGCCATTTGCGCAACTCCTGCCTGGGCGACTCCCTGGCCCGCTGCTGCCGCTTCCTGGGCTACGAGGTCGAGGTACAGAACTACATCGACGATACCGGCATCCAGGTTGCCGACGTGGTCTGGGGGCTGCTCCATTACCGCAGGATGGACCTGGACGCCATCCGCCGCATCCCCGACCTGGCCGCCTATCTGTGGGAACTGTACGCCGAGGTCAACCGGCTGTTCGCCGCGGACGAGGCCCTGGCCGCCCAGCGCCGGGAAGTGCACAAGAAGATCGAGGAGAAAACCGAGCCCGAATACTCGGCATGCCGGCATGTCGCCGAGCAGGTTCTGCTAGACCATGTGCGAACCATGGAGCGGCTCGGCATCCGCTATGATTTGCTGGCCCGGGAGAGCGACGTCATCGCTCTCGACTTTTTCAAGGCCGCCGCCGCCGAGCTGGCCGCCCGCGGCGTGATGGCCCCCTCCTCCGATCCCGGGAAGGAGGGATGCCTGGTCATCCGCTATGACCGGGAAAATATCGAGAAGATCATCGTCCGCTCCAACGGCACCATCACCTACGTGGGCAAGGACATCGCCTACAACCTCTGGAAATTCGACCTGCTGGGGCGCGACTTCCATTACCGGCCCTTCCACGTCTATCCCGACGGCCACCCCATCGTCATGACCGCGTCGCTGCCGTCCGCCTCGCCCCCGGCGCGGAGCTTCGGCAGGGGCCAGCGGGTCTACAACGTCATCGACGTGCGTCAATCCTACCTGCAGAACCTGGTCGCCCAGGTGCTGGCCCAGCTCGGTCATCCCGAGGCCGGCGCCAACTTCATCCATTTCTCCTATGAAATGGTGGCCTTGACCCCCGCTTGCGTCCGCGAAATGGGGCTGACGCTGGAGCCCGGAGAGGAGAGCAAACCCTATATCGAGGTCTCCGGGCGCAAGGGGCGGGCGGTGAAGGCCGACGACCTGATCACCCGGCTGGAAGAGAAGTCGCTGCGCGAGGTGAGCACCCGCAACCCGGAGCTGGCCGAGACCGAGGCCCGCGGGCTGGCCCACGTCATCGCCGTGGCCGCCCTGCGCTATTTCATGGTCAAGTTCAACCTCAATACCGTGATCGCCTTTGATTTCAAGGAAGCGCTGAATTTCGAAGGGGACAGCGGGCCCTACCTGCAATACGCCGTGGTGCGCCTGAACAGCATCCTGAAAAAAGCCGCCGCGGCCGACCTGGACGCGGCCGCGGGAATTTCCAGCCTGGCCATCCTCCCCGAGGGGGAAAGGGACCTGTACTGGGAATTGATCCTGCACCTGTCGCTGCTGGAGATCCAGGTGGAATTCGCCCTGCAGAACCACGAGCTCTCCTCGCTGGCGGCTTATGCCTACGGCCTGTGCCAGAAATTCAACCACTACTACCATCTTTTCCCGGTGCTGGCCGAGCCGGACCCCGCCCTGCGCTCCCTGCGCCTGGGCCTGGTCCTGCGCTTCAAGAACAAGATCGAAACCATCCTGTCCCTCCTGGGGATTGAAATACCCGGACGAATGTAAGGAGGTCAGATGATCCAAGTCGAGCATCTTACCAAGAAGTTCGCCGACACCCTGGCGGTCGACGACATCTCCTTCGCGGTGGAGAAGGGGAAAATCTGGGGTTTCCTCGGCCCCAACGGCGCCGGCAAGACCACCACCATGCGCATCCTGACCGGCTACCTGCCGCCCAATGAAGGGCGGGCGCTCATCAACGGCATCGACGTCGGCGAGAACCCGCTGGCCATCCAGAGGCGGGTGGGCTACCTGCCCGAGGTCGTGCCGGTGTACGGCGAGCTGACCGTCAGGGAGTACCTGCGCTTCGTGGCCGAATTGAACGGCCTGGAGCGGAAAAAAATCGCCGCCGCCGTCGACTGCGCCGTGGAAAAGACCTGCCTGCAGCCCGTCTACGGCCGCTTGACCCGCAACATTTCCCGCGGCTTCCGCCAGCGCCTGGGCATCGCCCAGGCGATCATTCACCAGCCCGAGGTGCTCATCCTCGACGAGCCGACCATCGGCCTCGACCCGGCGCAGATCATCGAGATCCGCGAGATGATCCGTAACTTCCGTGAGAGCGCCACCGTCATCCTCTCCTCGCACATCCTGGCCGAGATCACCCAGGTATGCGACGGGGCGGTGATCATCAAGGAGGGGCGGCTGAAAGCCACCCTGACCCGCGAGGAATGGGGAAAGAGCCTGGAGATCGTCGCCGGCGACCCGGTCGCGGACGGCGTCTGCGACGCCCTGCGGTCGGCCTTCCCTGCCGTCGGCGAGGCCCGCGCCGACGGCCTCTCGCTGAAACTGGAGTTCCTGGAGCCGGCGGCCGACTTCAACCCGATCCTCTCCTGGCTGGTGGGCCGCGACGTCAGGATCCGCGAGATCAAGGCCGGGCTCGAGGCCCTCTACATGAAGGCCATCCTGGCCGAGGAAGGGAGGGCCTCATGAGAAGCGCCTGGATCATCGCCAAGAAAGAACTGAAAACGTACCTGTATTCGCCCATCGCCTACATCCTGACCGCATTTTTCCTGCTGATCAGCGGCTTTTTCTTCTACAACATCCTGGCCTGGGCCAACGAGCAGACGGCGCGCATGCTGCAGCAGGGCTATCCCGCCGAATATGTCAACATCAACCAGATGCTCTTCCAGCCCTTTTTCAGCAACATGGTCGTGGTGCTGATGTTCCTGCTGCCGCTGCTGACCATGCGCCTGTTCGCCGACGAGAAGAAGATGCGCACCGAGGAGATGCTGCTGACCTCGCCGGTTCGCCTGTCGGCGATCATCCTCGGCAAATACCTGGCGGCATTGATCATCTATGCCGGCATCCTGCTGCTGACCGCCACCCTGGCCGTCTTCGTGTTCCTGAACGGCAATCCCGAGCTGGCGCCGCTGCTCACCGCCTACCTGGGCCTGTTCCTGCTGGGGGCCGTCTTCATCGCCATCGGCCTGTTCGCCTCGGCGCTGACCGAGAACCAGGTCATCGCCGCCGCCATCTCCTTCTCGGCCATCCTGCTGATCTGGGTCCTCTCCTGGATCGGCGAGAGCGGCCCCGGCGCCTGGCGGCCGGTGCTGTCCTACCTGTCGTTCTTCTCCCACTTCAAGAACATGGTCTCCGGCGTCATCGACACCCAGGACCTGGTCTACTTCCTGTCGTTCGCCTTCCTCGGCCTCTACCTGACGCGGGCCGTGTTCGAATTCAGGAAATGGAGGTGACCATGAAGCGGATCCTGCGCTACGGCAACTATGTTTCCCTTCTCCTGATCCTGGCCGGCGCCGGCCTGTGGCTGGCCTACGGTCTCGGCGCTTTCGCCGGCCAGGCCGGGCTGGCGCTGCTGCTGCTGGGCGCGGCCGTCCTGGCCGCCTACATCGCGGTCCATTTCTCCCGCTTCAAGACCAAAAACGCCCGCCTGAACTTCCTTTTCGCCTCCAACCTGGCGGTGGTGGTCCTGCTGATCGTGGCCATCGTGGCGGCGGTCAACTACCTGGGCGTCAAGGTTCACACCCGCTTCGACTTCTCGGCCGGCAAGGCCCACTCGCTGTCCGACCAGTCGCGGCAGGTGGTGCGTGGACTTCAGAAGGACCTGGAGATCAAGGCCTTTTTCAGCAAGGGCAACCGCAACCAGGAGCGCCTGCGTTCCCTGCTCGAGATCTACCGCTTCCACAGCGGCCGCGTCCGGGCGACGTTCATCGATCCCTACCTCAAGCCCGAGCTGGTCCAGAAGTATGAGATCAAGGCGGACGGCACGATGGTATTCGAATACGAAGGCAAGAGCACGCGCAGCGAGGAGGTCTCGGAGGAGGCCATCACCAATGCCATCATCAGCGTGTCGCGCCAGGAGAAGAAGGTTGTCTATTTCCTTCAGGGGCACGGCGAGCCCGGCAGCGGCGACAGTGGCGAGACCGGGTGCTCTGAGGCCCGGACCGGCCTGGAGAAACTGTCCTTTCAAGTCAAGGACCTGATCCTCTTCCAAGAGGCCGCGGTACCCCGGGACGCCGCGGCCGTGATCGTCGCCGGACCGCAAAAACCGCTCCTGGAGAAAGAACTCATCCTGCTGGGCGAGTATGCTGAAAAGGAACAGGGGCGCCTGCTGCTGCTCCTTGACCCCGGCCGGGGCGCCGAATTGAAGCCCCTGCTGTCCAAGTACGGCCTGGCCCTTGAAGACCACGTCGTCGTCGACGCCGACCCCCTCTCCCAGTTCATGGGCGGCAATTATTTCATGCCCGTGGTAGCCAAGTATCCCGAGCACCCCATCACCAAGGGTTTCGGTTATGCCACCATGTTCCCATTGGCCCGCGGTCTGTCCCGGCTTTCCCCGCCCCCGGCCGGGGTCAAATTGGACTTCCTCGCCGCCACCAGCCCCAATTCCTGGGGTGAGACCAACTACGACGTCGAGGTCAAGACCGAGACCATCACCAAAAACCCCGAGGACAAGAACGGCCCCATCGATATCGCGGCCGCCGGCGAGATCGCCGGCGCGGACGACAGGAAATCCCGCCTGGTGGTCGTCGGCGACTCCGACTTCGCCCTGAACAAATACTATTTTTTTCAGGCCAACGGCAATTTTTTCAACAACGCCGTCTCCTGGCTGGCCGAGGAAAAGGACCTGGTCGCCATCGCCCCCAGGGTCACCGCTCCCCGGACGGTCAACCTGACCCGCAGCGCCGGCCGCCTGGCCTTTTTCTACGCCCTGTTCATCCTGCCGCTGCTGGTGTTCGCCGTCGGCATCGGCGTCTGGCTTTACCGGAGGAAACTGTGAACTGGAAAAAGATCCTCGCCCTGGCGTTCCTGCTGGCCGTCCTGGCCGCAGCCATCGTCTACCTCGAGCGCAGGGAGAAGGGGCGCCAGGCATCCGCGGGGATGCTGTACACTATCGCCGCCGACGCGATCGACCGCATCGAGCTGCGCAACCCGGAGGGCGATTTCGTCTTTACGCGCCGCGAGCCGCTGTGGCAGATGGAGAAACCGCTGGCGGCCAAGGCCGACAAGGTGGCGCTGGAAAGCATCCTGGATCATTTCACGCGCCTGCAATACGACCGGCTGGTGGCCGAAGACGCCGGCGACCTGAAGGCCTTCGGGCTCGATAGGCCGGGAATCGAGTTGAGGCTCTTCGCCAAGGGCCGGCCGGCGGCCGCCGTTGCCCTGGGCATCAAGAACACTCTCGACGACTCTTCCTACGCCAAGCTGGCCGGGGACGGCCGGGTGGTCTCCATCGCCGCCTACAAACGCCAGGACCTGGAAAAAGGGCTGCTGGCATTCCGCGACAAGAAGTTCTTCGCCCTCGACCCCATGGCTGTCACCTCCATGGAATATCGCAGCAACGATGCCGCCGTCTCCCTGGCGAAAAAAGACGGCCGCTGGTACCTGGAAAAGCCCTTATTCTCGCTGGCCAGGGAATCACGGATCAGCGAGCTTCTCTCGGCCGCCTCGCAGCTGGAGGCGACGTCGTTCGCCCCGGCAGGGGACGCCGGGGAGCGGGCGGCCTTCGGCCTGGACAAGCCGCTGCTGACGGCCGAGTTCCGCACGCCCTCGGGGTCGCGGCGGATCACGGTCGGGCGGCAGGGGGAATCGCATTACGCCCTCGCCGACGGCTCCAGCGAGGCCTGCACCATCTCCGGCGACTTCGTGGAAAAATTCATCGCCGACGCCGCCGACTGGCGCGAGAACAAGGTGGCCCGCTTCTTCGCCTACGACGCCCGCGAGATCTCTTTCCAAAATGGAGCGTCCCGCTTCGCGTTGCGCAAGGACGAGGCCGGGAACTGGGATTTCCTGCCGCCGCGGCCGCGCATGAAGCCCGACGGCGAAAAGGTCAACTCCCTGCTGACGGCCCTGTCCGACCTCGAGGCCAGTGATTTCATCGACGAGCCCAACGCCTTGCCGGTCGCTGCGGCGCGCGTCGTCATCCGGACCGAGGACCAGGTCGACCCTGAGCGGCGCAGCCGGATTGTATTGGAATTCGCCGCCGCCGCGGGCGGGATGGCGGTCGTTCGCGACCCCGCCCTGCCCTATTCGTACCGGATCCCGCAAGAGGCAATGGCGAAGCTTCCCGCGAAGATCGAGGACATCGCCGCCGAGCCAGCTCCGCCGCAGGCCGGAAAATAAGCGCGGCGCCGGATCCAGGAAGTTGAAATTCGAAGAACTTGCATTATAATGGTCTCATCTCCCTCATTACCCATCTCTCCGTTTGCGGGGGAGATGGAAAGGGTTTTGCCGGCCGCCGCCCCGGTTGTTGCCGGAAACCGCCGTCATCGACCCGCAGTGCAACTTTTCCCGCCGGCGATGCATCTTAATGAACAGAAATGGATGACCTGATCGCCAAGCTCAAAGAGGGAAACGAAGCCGCTTTCAAGGAAGTGATGGCCATGTACAAGAAACCGATATTCCAATACCTGAGCCTGCTGCTGGGCGACCGGCAGACGGCGGAGGAACTGACGCAGGACACGTTCGTCAAGGTCTATTTCAAGGCGCACACGCTGAAATGCGACAATGCCCGGGCCGCCAAGGCCTGGATCTACACCATTGCCACCAACCTGGCGCGCAGCGAGTTCCGCAAGCAGCGCCTGCGCCGGGTTTTTTCCCTTTCCGACCTGAGCGAGGGGCAGGCATCCTGCCATCCCGATGTCGAGGGCAAGCTGCTGGCCGAGCAGCTGCTGGCCATGGTCCCGGAAAAATGGCGTGTGCCGCTGGTCATGAAGGAGCTGGACAACTTCTCTTTCGAAGAGATCGCGCGCACGCTGAACAAGCCCATCGGCACGGTAAAATCCATGGTATTTCGGGGCAAGGAGCACTTGAAGAAGCAATGCCTCGACATGGAAGGAGCATCTCATGCATGAATGGCAGCTGGTTTTTGAAGCCCGGGACGCAGAGGACGGGCCCGGCGGCAACTTCGAGGCGCGGGTTTTTGCCAAGATCCGCAGAAAAAAGCGGCAGCGCCGGGTGGGTCTCGGCCTGGCGGCCGCCACGGCTGCCGCCACCGTGCTGATCCTGGCCGTGTTCCAGCCCTTCGGCCCGGCAGCCGCCCGCGGGCCGCTGACGGCCGCCGACAAAGCGGAGATCCCCGTGAGCGAGGAGCTGTTTTTTTCGACCTCCGACAGCCGCACGCGCTACACCCTGCAACCGGTGGTGCTGGGCGGCAGGGACGAGATGCCGCCGGCGACGCGGAATCAGATCTAGGAGACGATCATGAAAAAAATATTGTTCATCATACTGATCCTCGTCCTGCTCTGGTACGCTCCAGGACTGCAGGCCAGGCCGGCGGGGGACAAAGGCCACCGTTCAGCCGATTCCATTGAAGACATCGAGAACCAGATCCGCGCCATTCTGGACAAGGTGTCCCCCTCCCTGGTGAAGGTCATCGCCGAGAACGGCAGGAAGTACGTCGCCAGCGGCATCGCCCTGGAGGACGGGCTGGTCATCACCTCGGCACTGGTCACCCGGCAACCGTTCGCCAGGCTGGCGGTGGAAACCACCCGGGGCGAACGGATCGCGGCCCGTGTCGCCGGCCAGGACGACCGCTCAGGGCTGACCCTTCTGCGCCTCGGTAAAGGGAAACTGCCGGCCTTGCCGACCGCGGCTCCTGCCCAGGTCGGCAACTGGGTGGCGCTGGTCGGTTTGTTCTACGAGAAGTTCCCGGCCATTTCCCAGGGCATCGTCAGCAGCCTGGGCGAGAACGAACTGATACTGAACGCCCCGGTCGCGCCGGGCGCGGCCGGCGGGGCCGTGGTCAACCGGAATGGCGAGCTGCTGGGCGTCATCCGCGGCAGCGTCGGCTTTTCCTTCAGCCCCGACCTGACTTTCAGGGACCAACAGGCGTCCATCAAGGTCAGCGGCCACCGCAGCAAGAGCGGCAACCTGTGCTACGCCATCCCCATCGCGCCGGTGCGGCGCCTGGCCGAAAAAATGAAGACGTCCGGCAAGATCATCCCCGGCTGGCTGGGGATCGTCTTCATCGAGGACACGAACCAGGTCCAGGAAACCTACCCCGGATCGCCGGCGGCCAAGGCCGGCATCGCCGGCGGCGACCGCATCGTGAAACTCGCCGGCAAGCAGGTCGCCAACTGGCATGAGATCGTCTCCGCGCTCGCGTTCCATTTTGCCGGCGACAAGGTCGACGTCATGGTCAGCCGGGGAGACAAATCGCTGCGTTTGGACGTGGTACTCGGCGATCGCGGCCAGATCGTTCCGCCGGAACCGCCGCAGCCCCTCGCTGTCCCGGAAATTCCCGGCCTTCCCGAATTGGCTGATCGCCTGGGTGAATTGCCCGACCTCTCCGATCTGGATTCGGCCCTGCCCAGGGTGCGGAATTACGTCATCGAATTCGGCGGCGCCCGGCAGCTGGGCGTCGACGTCATCGACATCACGGCCGACCTGGGAGAGAAATTCGCGGTCAGGGAGGGATACGGCCTGCTGGTTTCCCGCGTCACTGCGGACTCTGCCGCCGGCAGGGGTGGGCTGAAGGCCGGGGACGTCATCGTCCGGGCCAACGACAGCCCCTTGCGCAGCGCGGTTGACCTGCGCCGGTCCCTCGACGCCCTGCAGGACGGGGAAGCCGTGCTTCTCGCCGTCTACCGCGACGGCCGCCCGCGGAAATTTTCCCTGGTCCCGGACAGGAACGAAAAGCGGGCCTGGGATGTCCGCCGTTTCACGCAGCAGATGGAAAGCCTGAAGGGCCACATCAGCGACGAGGCCAAGGCCATGCTCCAGGACGAGATCCGCAAGCTGAAACTGGCCAAGGAAACCGCAGGGAGCGGGATGCAGAAAGAGAAACAGCGCACGCTGAATAAAGCCCGGGAGGAAATCCAGGAACTGGCCCTCGAACTGAAGCGGCTGCAGGCGGAAACGGACAGGCTGGCGGATGAGGCCGGGGGAAAAATCGCCGCGGAGCTGCGGATGATCCAGGAGGAGCTGCGCCGAATCGAGGAGCAGATCCGGGCCGGGGAAGGAAAAGAAAAGGGGAAGGGACGGGACTGAGAGGCCCCGGCCGCCAATTCAACCCAGCAGCGATTCGGCCAGGCGGATCGCGGCCAGCATGCTGGAGGGATCGGCGATCCCTTGGCCGGCGATGTCGAAAGCCGTCCCGTGAACCGGCGAAGTGCGGATGAACGGCAGCCCGAGAGTCAGCTGCACCCCGTCGCAGCCATGCAGCAGCTTGAAGGGGATCAGC
>CAZLSH010000011.1:31159-41185 GCA_964562095.1 uncultured Clostridia bacterium
CCCCTGGTCGTGGCTCCAGGCGATGACCACCGCCCCCTTCATGGAGCGGGCTTTGTTGAAGACGACATCGGGCGGGTACAGCCCGGCCACCTGGACCTCATTCCGCAGATCGCTGATGGCAGGGAGGATCACCTCGATCTCTTCGCGCCCGAGGCGGCCGCTCTCCCCGGCATGGGGATTCAGGCCGCTGAACAAATAAGTGAATTCCCGCTGGAACAGCCGTTGCAGTTCGCCGGCGACCTGGCGTACGAACACCCGGATCGCGCCGCGCTCCAGGCGGGCGAACACCTCGCGCAGGGAGATGTGGTGGGTGAAGAGGGCCACCTTCAGCCCGGGCGACCAAAAGAACATGGCCGGCGGCTCCGGCGCCAGGGTCGCGAAATAATCGGTGTGGCCGCGATAGGGCAGGCCGCTGGCCAGCCATTTGTCCTTGCTCACCGGGGCCGTGACCACGGCCTGGACCTGCCCTTTTCGGGCCAGATCCACCGCCGTCCTGACCCAGTGGAACGAGGGATCTCCGGCAGCCGCTTCATCGGCCACTTCCAGGAATGCCGTTTCACCCCGGGAGATCTCGCGGGCATCGCGAAGCCGGCGCAGGCCGTTAATGGGATAATGGCGGCTGGAGCCGACGATCAGCAGCGAAACGGACGGGGCGGCCAGGGCCAGGCTCTTGGCGACCACCTCGGGCCCGATCCCCTGGGGGTCGCCCAAGGTGACGGCGACGACCTTATCTGCCCGTTCCGGGTTCTTCGCGCTTGGCTTCGGCAAAGTCGGGGTTCTTGAAGATGTACTTGATCTGGGATTTGAACACGATCAGGGTGCCGCCGTCGAGCTTCTTGACCTTCAGGCACTTCTCGTCGTACCAGTCCAGCATCCCCTTGAGCACCTCGCCGGCCATCAGCTCGAAAACCAGCTGGGTGCGGTTGTTCATCTGCTTGATGTAGTAATAATTCTCGGCATGGGTCTTGTACGGCGGCGGCGGCTTGCGCTTGTTTTCCTGGTTGGATTTCTGTTTTATCTCTTTAAAATCGGGCTTGATCAATTTTCTGATCATCAATGCTCCTACGGAACAGGGTTGATCCCATTATATTTCAATTTTCTGAAAAGTCAATCGCGGCCCGGGGAGCGCTCAGCCCTGTTCTTGGACGAATTCCCGTTTTTCGTCGTCGCCGACGCGCGCGTTCTTCAGGCAGGCGAAGGGTCCGATGGTGCAGCGGCAGCCGATGCGCGTGCCGGCGCCGAGGTAGGTGCAGGGATGGATCACGCTGTCGCGCCCGACCTGCACGTCGTGCTCGACGGTCACCGTCTCGGGCTGCAGGATGGTCACCCCGCCGTCGAGCAGCTGCTGCTGGTGGCGGCGGTTGAACTTCGCCTGCGCCCGCTGCAGGTCGCGCCGGTCGTTGATGCCGATGGCGATGTCGCTGTCATCCGCCTGGAAAGCCTCCACCCCCAGGCCCTGGCGGCGCAGGATGGCAATGATATCGGTCAGGTAATACTCTTTCTTGGCATTGTCGTTGCCGATCCCCGTCAGCAGGGGAAAAACGATGCGGTTGTCGAAAAGATAGATCGAGGCGTTCACTTCGCGGATGCGCCGTTCCTCGGGGCTGGCGTCTTTTTCCTCGACGATGCGCTCCACCCGCCCCTGCCCGTCGCGGACGATCCGGCCGAAGGGGGGGATGTCGCCGGCAAAGACCGCACTGATGAATGTGCAGGCGGCGGCGCTGCGTTGATGGCGATCGATGAGCCGCCGCAGCTCGGCGGCGCCGACATAGGGGTTGTCGCCGACCAGCACCAGCAGGCCGCCTTCGTGGCCGGCGACCTGCGCCGAAGCGCTGAGCAGGGCGTGGGCGGTCCCCAGCGCCTCATGCTGGCGCGCATAGACGAATCCGGCGCCGAGAGCTTTCTCGATCTCGGGCTGGTTCTCGCCCACGACCACGGTGACGTCCTCCGCCTTCAGGCCGCAGCCGGCCAGGCTGTCCAGCAGGTAGCGGATGATCTCGCGGCCCAGTACGGGGTGCAGGACCTTGGAGATGTCCGAGCGCATGCGCGTCGATTTGCCGGCGGCGAGCACCACAGCCTTGATCTTGTCAGCCATGGCCGCATTGTATGCGAGCCGGACCGCCGAGTCAACGCGGTTGCACCCTCCGCCCGTCCGGGCAGGGAAGAGGCCGATGCCGGCGGGCTGTCTTCGGGTCATTTCTCCGAGATATCGCGGGAATCCGCCGCCGGCTCTGGCGGCGATGGGAAATGTCACAAAATTCACTATTGACTGCGCGTCCGCGGGGGCATAAATCGTTATCGAGTGGAGAATTCTTTGGAAACGAGGGGAATGATGAGAAAAATTTCTGTTATTTTCGCTCTTTTGATGTTGATTTTTATTGCCTCTGCTCCCTGTCAGGAAAATCCGACCGAAAGCAGCAACCTCTATGACCGCATGGGCGTCATCGCCGAACGTGGCCTGCACGGTGCGGTACCCGAAGAAAACATCGATCTTTTCAGCGGCAGCTTGGTCTTGAAGTACCTGGACGTCACCCTGCCCGGTCCGAACGGTTTCGACCTGAACATTTGGCGTGTTTATAACTCCAAGGTCAACACGGAATCCACCGGAACCACCTACAGCTATCCTCAGCAGGAGACTTCATCCTGGGTGGGCTACGGCTGGAGCATGCACATGGGGCGGATTTTAAACCCCGACTCCACGAACCCGACGATCGAGTTCCCCGATGGCCGCCAGGAGGGCACCTATCCATGGATTCACGATTCCAGCATCCTGATCACGCGCAATTTTCTCAAGCTGAAAAAATACGATGCCGTTCATGGCGGGTTCCATACGCTGTATTTCCAGGACGGCACGGCCTGGGTCTTCGGGGCGACGGCGACCCTGTTCCTGAAAGGGGCACAGGTTCCGGCTGCGCTGGTAACCAAAGTAGTCAACAGCTACGGCCACGAGATCAATATCAGCTATCATCCCGGAACTGCCAAGCTGATGCAGGTTGTGGACGCCCTGGGGAGACTGGTGATTTTCAACCTGGACGGAAACGGCAACCTCGATTCCATCACCGCGCCCCACCTGGATGGAACGGCGGTGTATGATTACACTGTCGCGGCGCTGGCCTGGGGGGACCCGGCTTACACCCGCCTGGACGCCATGAAGCCGCCGGTGCTCAATCATGTTTCATTTTTCTATAATGACGCGACGCACAAGGAATTGAGCCAGGTCACGACCAGCTATGGCGGAACGATCACCTACGCGTTTTCAGACCAGGATTTCGCATATTTTGACGATACGATGCATACCCGGGCACTGGCGGGGAAAACGATCCAATTCAATGCCGGGAATACGGCGACCTGGCACTATGTTTATGGCGATTACAGCGGCGTATATTCGATCATCGTGCAAAACCTTGAAACTGGTGTCGTGGACAAGGAACTGAATGGCGGCTATGCCTTGGTCTATGGGCCTCATTCCATCGAGAGAGCCTGGTTCTTCGGGCCCCAGCCGGAAAGCGCCTACGGCTGGTATGCCGGCTTAATGGCCTTTGAGGAAACATTCAAAATGGATGGATCGGCCTGCGTCGCGACCAGCCAATTTGTCAAAGACCCCGAGCCGGTATCGACTGACCTCATTATTGTCCGGGGGGCAAGCTGGGGGCCGGCGACGGCGGCGCTCGAGGTGGGCGGGTATCAGATGAAAATCGGCACCCCGAGCCACTATAACGTGGTGCAATATAATGGGGATCCGCGAAAAAACGGCCTCGCGACGGAAATGGCCGTCGTCGCGCCTTATGACCTGGGCGGCTCCGCTAGCATGAAAAAAGATTCGCCTGCCAAGGTCAATTTCCCCACCAACTTGCTGATCATGAGGGGAAGTGGGCCACAGCAGTCCAATCTCCTTCCGGATGCGACGACGTTCTATTCCAGATACTTGAAATCCATTCGGTATGCGTTTCAGGATCGCCCCGATTTCGCGTCGCTCAACATGCTGTCTTTTGTTGCCCGGGAGACCTTTTATGATCAGGAGGGCGTCCTGTACAAAGACACCCTGTGGGATTACCATTCCAATGGCGCGCTAGCGAAAATCAGCCGCTGGAAGACGGAGGGGACGCTGTTGGAATGGACGTACACGTATGATGAATCGCCAACCTTGGGACCAGGGGAGATCATGATCACCGTGGATCCCCCGGGCGATGAGTCGGGGATCGAGACCAATATCCATCGCAACGGAACAATAGCCAGGGTGGAAAAACCGGGTTTCGTGGAGTATGATCGCACGGTCCATGCCGATGGGCTGATCCATACCGAAACCAACCAGCACGGCGGCACCATGACCTTCACCTATGACGGCATCGGCCGCATCACGAATATCGCCATGCCCGCGGGTTTCAATCCGATCAATGCCGCCTGGTCGCAGAACAGCGTGGCGATCTCGCGCGGCGGCAATACCCTGACCAAATACTGGGATGGCATGGGCCGCAATCTGGGCTTTGAGGAGACGGGAGCCGGCGTGACGCTGTATTCGCGGCGAACCCTCGACGGGGAAAGCCGCGTAACCGCCGAGAGCAAGGGCGCGGTCAATGGCAGCCACAAGACCGTCTTCACGATCAATGAGAACGGTCAGCCACTGCAGGTGACCGATCCGACCGGGAAATGGACCAAGTTCGCCTATGCGGATAACACCTGCACCATCACCGACATGAAGAACAACCAGAAGGTGCTGACCTATGCCCACTTGCCCGGCCTGGTGACCCGGGTCGTGCAGGAGAACACCCAGACCGATTCCTATTATCGAGGGGAGAGCCGCTTGTACCTTGTAGAGAGTAATGCCGACGGTGAGGCGATGCGTTCGCAGCATTACTGGCACAACGGCTTGGAACAACTGGATAGCGAATCCCATCCCGAGACCGGCACCATCGATTACCTGTACAACAACGAAGGCAACCTGGCCAGCAAGGCCTGGGGCGGCGCCACTCTGTCGTACACCTACAATGCCTCCAACCAGTTGAAAACCGAAAGCGACGGCGACGAGAAGATCACGTTCAATTATGACCCCCATGGCCGGGTGCAGGAGATTGCTTCCAGCACCTCACAATGGCGGCGCTACGATATCTCCTACAACGAGCTGGGCGCGGTATCCTCTGAGAAGCAGGCCATTGACGGCGGACTTGTCGTCGCCGACAAGACCATCGGGTATCACTATGACGGCAATGGATTGTTGGACGAGATCACCTACCCCGATGGCCGCAAGGCGGCCTACGGCAATAATGCTCTCCTGCTTCCGGAGAGCCTGGCTTTCAACAGCGAAGCGAACCGCGTCAGCGGCGTGACCTATGGGGTGAACAAGCAGCCGTTGGGTTATTCTTTGGCCAACGGAGCCTCGTTCGCGGCTTCCTACGACTATGCCGGGCGCATCGTCACCAGCGGGCTCGGCAGTGGTGGCGGCACGCTTTTCTCCGCCACGTATGGTTACGACGAAGTCGGCAATATAAACAGCCTGGCCAGCACCTTGCCTGCGGCGGATGCCATTTTCCAATACGACGACTTCAACCGCCTGACCACGGCCACCTATCCGGAAAAAGTCTATGACTATGCCTACGATCCCTTCGGCAACATGCTGGCGGCGCAGGAGAACGGCGTCACGGTGTTCAGCAAGACCTACACGGCGGCCAACCGCATCAACGGCTACGACTACGATCTCCGCGGCAACCAGACCGGGGGCAACGGCTTCACCCAGGTATGGGACAAGCGCAACCGGCTGGTGGAGAGCCGGACGGCGAGCAATGCCCTTCTAGGGCAGTATTTCTACAACGAGCGCGGCCTGCGGGTGAAGGCGGTGAGGGCGCCGCAGCCCGAGGTGCGGGTGGTGGCGCCCAACGGCGGCGAGAGCCTGTTTCTGGGGGCCACGAACATGATCAGCTGGAGCGGCGCCGGGCTGGCGGGGGCCCTGGTGAGCCTGGAGCTGCTGGCCGACGGCGCGGTGGCAGGGACCATCGCCGGGAACCTGCCCGGGACGCAGACGAGCTACGTCTGGCAGGCGGGGGAGACGCTGGCCGGGACGGCGGCCCCGGGCGCCCATTACCGGGTCAGGGTCACGGCCATGGTGCCTGCCGGCGGGCCCGAGACGGCCTACTATTTTTACGACAGCGGGGGCAGGCTGCTGGCGGAATATGACGGCGCGGGCGCGCGCGTGAAGGACTATCTCTACCTGGGCGGCAAGATGATCGGGGAGTACCAGCCCGCGACCGGCGCGTATTACTATTATGCCTCGGATCAGATAAATTCAACGCGGCTGGTGACAGATGCCACCGGCGCGGTGGTGCGCTCGGCGCAATACGATCCCTATGGCGGGTTGTACAAGACCTGGGTCGACACCTATCACCCAAAGCCCGGGTTCTCGGGCAAGGAGCGGGAGGCTGGGTCGGGATTGGACTATTTTGGGGCGAGGTATTACGGGCATGGGCAATACAGGTTCTTGTCGGTGGATCCGGTGATCAACAAAGACGAAACAATATCTAATCCACAGTTGTGGAACTTGTATGCTTATTGCAGAAATAATCCGTTGACTTTTTTTGATCCGAGTGGAAGCAAGGATAAATTGATCGCGCGAATGGAAGATAAAATCAGACGAGTGGAGAGGGGATTTGCTCAATACCACAACAATGTTGAAAATGATAATAAAATAAATAATATTGATTATTCCAAAGTTAATGCATGGGGGATAAAGAAGGGAATCACTCTGGGATTGGATGTTGCAGCCGTCGAAATAACGGCAGCTGGTTTTTTTGTAACTGGGCCTATTGGTTTTGCTGCCACTTTTCTTGGAAGTTTGGCATGTGACACCACATCAGGTGTAATAAACAAAAACATACCTGTTTCAATATCTCCAGAAATCGGCTCAATCCTGTCTGGAATATTTAGTGAAGTCACAAATTATGCTGCAAAATCCTTGAAACTTCCTTTTAAAGTAGATTCTAAAGCTGTCATGGGCATGGTGGGAATAGTCTTGGGTTCATCTTATATTAAAGATAATTCCGAGGAACTAAGGAAATGAAGCGAAAGAAATCTCAGACAAACATATTGCTTATTTTTTTATTTGTTTCACTCATTTTACCTATGATAAATATTCCAGTAAATCCCAAGAATTATTTTCATTATATGGGTTATTGCTTTTTAATGACGGGTGTATTGTTGCAAATATTACAATATTTTTTTAAGGGAGAAATGATATTTTTTAGGGGGATTATTGATTATAAAGAAACCAAAGCGTCCAGAATATCTAGACTAATCAGTTTAATTCTTTTTTCTATTATGTTTCTGGGAATGATATGGTTCATTTACTTTCAAAAATAGTATTTGAGAAATGCAGGTGCCTTTGACCCATAACAATCATGAAAAAAATATTGAGAATGAATGCCGGTTAAAATCTTCTAATTATTTAAAATTGAATGATCGGGCATCAAATAAAAGAATGAGTTTTTCATTAGATGTGATTGCTGTCACGAATTCATTCTCTATTAAAATATTGAATCAATAATAATGGAAATTGAAAAGGTGTTTTGTTTAAGCCACGTTGACGCGATCGGCACCATCGCCGCGAACCTGCCCGGGACGCAGACGAGCTACGCCTGGCAGGCGGGGGAGACGCTGGCCGGGACGGCGGCCCCGGGCGCCCATTACCGGGTCAGGGTCACGGCCATGGTGCCTGCCGGCGGGCCCGAGACGGCCTACTATTTTTACGACAGCGGGGGCAGGCTGCTGGCGGAATATGACGGCGCGGGCGCGCGCGTGAAGGACTATCTCTACCTGGGCGGCAAGATGATCGGGGAGTACCAGCCCGCGACCGGCGCGTATTACTATTATGCCTCGGATCAGATAAATTCGACGAGGCTGGTGACCGACTCAACCGGCGCGGTGGTGCGCTCGGCGCAATATGATCCCTATGGCGGGTTGTACAAGACCTGGGTGGATGCCTATCATCCCAAGCCGGGGTTCTCGGGCAAGGAGCGGGAGTCAGGGTCGGGAATGGATTATTTTGGGGCGAGGTATTACAGCCATAAACTGTATAGGTTCATTTCGGTTGATCCAATAGTAAACAAATCCGATGCAATTGTTAACCCTCTATCATGGAACCTATATATGTATTGTCGAAGCAATCCAATAACCTTCCTTGATCCCGATGGAAAAGACTCGATTCTGGGGATTAATTCCGATGTGCGACCTGGAGTAAACCTAATTAGTGCTGGACATGCGTGGATATCAGTTCTGAATCTAAATAATTTAGAGAAAACAACTTATGGATTGTGGCCTGACTCACATCCCTATGCAGTCGATAATGGGCCTAATTCCGATGTGAGAACAAATATTGAAAAACAACATAATTATCGATCATTGTATAAACGATACTATTTTCTGGATGAAGAAGGAGAAAAGCGAGTAATTGAATTTGTTGAAAAAAGCAAAGAATGGAGTAAAAGATACAATTGTTCAGATTGGGCAGTTGAATTAGTTGAAAATGTAATTGGGCAAAAAATTAGTATTAAGGAATATGGAAAATGGGGAACACCAAGAAGATTATCAAAGGAAATTATCAAATTAAATAAAACTAATGATAGAAGTACTTGGCGAAGAGAATCTGATATTGTTTTAAAAGAAAATAAATAAAGGAGGAAACATGAAAAAATTTAGAAAACTATTTTTACTTATATTTAGTATAGGATGGCTATTTCCTTGTTTTTTAGCATTTTATTTTCTTTTTAATTGGCTTGAATTAGATGTTTCTTCAGCTATTTATAAAAATAATTCTCAATTTGGGAGCTTCCCAAGTCTATATTATTCAAAAATGTTTTTTTTAATAACATTCTTTTGGATGAGTGCTGCATTTATTTATATGCTTTTTCATATTTTATATAAAAAGGATAATTGAGTTCGTTTATGTCCACACGTGATTTTGTACCACAATGGAGACAATTTTTGAGTTATAAAGTCTGGGACAAGCGCAACCGGCTGGTGGAGAGCCGGACGGCGAGCAATGCCCTTCTAGGGCAGTATTTCTACAACGAGCGCGGCCTGCGGGTGAAGGCGGTGAGGGCGCCGCAGCCCGAGGTGCGGGTGGTGGCGCCCAACGGCGGCGAGAGCCTGTTTCTGGGGGCCACGAACATGATCAGCTGGAGCGGCGCCGGGCTGGCGGGGGCCCTGGTGAGCCTGGAGCTGCTGGCCGACGGCGCGGTGGCAGGGACCATCGCCGCGAACCTGCCCGGGACGCGAACTAGTTGTGAGGGCCTGATTGGGGATAAGTGGGAGATAAATAATGATGGGGGGAAGGCGTGAACAAGAAAATGACGCGGTTCATGTTGTTAATTTTCCTGGTGGCGTGGTTCAGCCTGAATGCGGCGGCCCAGACGGTGGTCACCGACGACAGCGATGGGGATTTCTCCATCCTGGCCGTGCAAGTGACCGTCATCTCGCCCAACGGCGGCGAGATCTGGAACAGCGGCGAGGTGCGCGACATCGTCTGGAACGCTGACGCCTCGATCGCCAGCGTCAGCATCGAGTATTCTGTCGACAGCGGCGGCAATTGGGCCCCAGTGGCAAGCGACATCGCCAACAGCGGCACGCATGCCTGGACGGTGCCGGCCACTCCTTCGCCAAACTGCCTGGTGCGCGTCAGCGCTTCGGAAAGCGCGGATAACTACGACATCAGCGACTTGGAGTTCACGATCGCCACCCTGGCCCCCGCGCTCGAGCTGACCAGCCCCAACGGCTGGGAGCACTGGACCCTGGGCAGCACAAAATCCATCACCTGGAACG
Organism: uncultured Clostridia bacterium; assembly: GCA_964562095.1. Taxonomy (GTDB): domain Bacteria; phylum Acidobacteriota; class Aminicenantia; order UBA2199; family UBA2199; genus UBA2199. The sequence continues at coordinate 40,964 of CAZLSH010000011.1, forward strand.
CGATCAACTACACCGGTACCGTGCGCCTGGTGCTGTTCAAGGCGGGAGTGCGCTTTGGCAACATTGCCGCCAATATCCCGGCAAGCGCAGGATCCTACTCCTGGACCGCGGGCCAGACCCTGGACAGCGGCATGGCGCCGGAGGGCTCGGACTACCGCCTCTACCTGCGCAGCACCGACGGCACCCTCATCGACCCTAGCGACTCGCGGCTGGCGCTGATCG
>CAZLSH010000012.1:0-37011 GCA_964562095.1 uncultured Clostridia bacterium
AGGAATGGGAGTACGGCGGCGTCCCCTGGGAGAGCGGCCTCTATGAAAAATGGAACCCGGCCAATTTCGTCGAGCGCTTCAAGGTGCCCATGCTGGTCGTGCACAGCGAGAAGGACTTCCGCGTGCCGGTCTGCCAGGGCCTGATGCTGTTCACCGCCCTGCAGCGGCGCGGCGTCGAGTCCAGGATGCTCTATTTCCCCGACGAGAACCACTTCGTGCAGAAGCCGCAAAACGCGCGGCTGTGGTGGCAGACGGTGCTGGGCTGGTTCGCGGAGCACTTGCAGTAGACGACAGAAAACAGAAGACAGAAAACAGAAGACAGATGTCAGATGCTTGACGTTAGATGTAAGCAGGAGCAGCAATCCCGTCAACGATCCTTCAGGGACTCTCTCTTGCTGACATCTGACGTCTGTTGTCTGTCTTCTGTCCTCTGTCCTCTGTCCTCTGTCCTCTGTCCTCTGTCGTCTGTCCTCTGTCGTCTGGCATCTGTCTTCTGATATTGGATCATGAGGTCTTCATGAAAGAACACGCGTGGCCCGACAGCATCGATATGGCCATCACGGTCTGCGACCGCGACGGGATCATCCTGTACATGAACGAAAAGGCGATGGCGACCTTCGCCGCCGACGGCGGCGGGGCGCTGATCGGAAAGAACCTGACGGCTTGCCATCCCGAGGCGGCGCGGAACAAGATCAGCCGCATCATGGAGTCCCGGCAGGCCAACAGTTATACCATCGAGAAGAACAGCGTGAAGAAGCTCATCCATCAGGCCCCATGGTACCGGAACGGCGAGCTGGGCGGCCTGGTGGAATTCTCGATCGTCCTGCCCGCCGACATGCCTCATTTTGTTAGACGCTAGAAGACAGAAAACAGAAAACAGAAGACAGATGTCAGATGCTGGACGTTAGACGTTAGCAGGAGCAGCAAGCCCTACATAGACGTCAGATGACTGAAGTCAGACGACAGAAGACAGACGCCGGATGCTGGATGGCAGACGTTAGCCAAAAAAATCCCGAACAACATATTGACCGGCTTGGCCCTCATACTGACATCCGATATCTGTCGTCTGTCGTCTGTCGTCTGTCCTCTGTCGTCTAGCGTCTAACGTCAATCGCTTCTGCAAGCCTGCAAAGCTTTTCCTCGATCTCCTCCAGCGCCGGCCTCCGCAGCGGGTCCTTGTCGATCATGGCCGTGACCAGGGCGTCCAGCTCGGGCGGGATTTCAGGATTGATCTCGCGCGCCGGCACGGGATAGGTCTCCAGGATGCGATGGATCACCTCGCCGGTGGCCTCGGACCAGAAGGGCTTGGACGCAGTCAGCATCTCGTAGAGGATGACCCCGGCCGAGTAGATGTCGCCGGCGGCCAGCGAGACCCCCTGATGGATCCTCTCCGGCGGCAGGTAGCGGATGGTGCCCATCACCACCCCGGACATGGTCAGCCGCGACTGGGCCGGGGTGATGGCCAGGCCGAAGTCGAGCAGCTTGACGTAGAAGCGCCGGCCTTCGCGCTCGCTGACCATGATGTTCTCCGGCTTCAGGTCGCGGTGGAGGATGTCCCGGCCGTGGATGGCGTGCAGGGCGTCGACGACCTGCAGCATGATGTCCAGGGCGTCGCCCAGTTCCAGCCGTCCCCGCTCGCGAATGAGCCGGGCCAGGGAGACGCCGGGCAGCAGTTCCATGGCGATGTACCAGCAGTGGTCCATCTCGCCGCGCTCGAGGATGCGCACGATGTGCGGGTGGTCGAGCTGCTCGGTGATCAGCGACTCGTGCTTGAAGCGGCGCTTCTGGACCTCGTCGTGAAAATTCTCCTCGCTCAGCACCTTGAGGGCCACGATGCGCCGGCGATCGAGCAGGTCCTGCGCCTTGTAGACCGTGGCCATGCCGCCGCTGCCGATGGTCTCCAGGATCTTGAAGTGGCCGATCTGGGTCTTCTTCTTCCAGAACCTGACCGCGCGCAGGTACTTTCTCAGCAGCTGCCACGACAGGCCCGACAGCGCCGCGAAAGCCAGGGCGGCCAGGGCCAGGAACCAGGCGGTCTGGTAAAAATAGGGACGCAGGATGAAGGCGAAGGCGGCGCCGGCTTCGTTCCAGACCCCGTCGGCGTTGGCGGCCTTGACCCGGAAGCGGTAGCGGCCGGGGCGCAGGTCGTTGTAGAACGCCTGGCGGCGGATGCCGGCAGCGGTCCACTCCCGGTCATAGCCGTCCAGCTTGTATTTGAATACGATCTTGTCGGAGCGGATAAAGCTCAAGGCGGTATATCTGAACTCGAAGCGCTTGCTGCCTGCGGCAAGCCGCAATGCCGCCGCCGGGGAATTCTCCCCTGTCGGCAAGCTGCGGTGATCGACCACCACCTCTTCCACCAGCACCGGGGGGATCCGCTCATTTTTCAGGATCCGGGCCGGATCGATGTGAACCACCCCTTCCAAGTTGGTGAACCACAAGCGTCCGGTCTCATCCTTCCAGCCGGCGGGATTGCCGTAGTTGCAGATGCGGCTCTTCATGCCGTCGGTCTCGTCGAAGAGCCGGCCGCGTATTTTCAGAGCCGGATCGAAGGCCGCCTTCTCCAGTTCGCTTTTTGGCGCCCGAAAGACGCCGTTCTCGCTGCAGAACCACAGATGGCCCAGATCATCATCCAGGATGGCGTAAACCCGCTTGTCGAAGAAGCCTTGGTCGTCGTCCAGGGCACCCCAACGGCCGCTGCGCCTGACTTGCAGGCCTCGGTTGCGGGTTCCAATCCACAGCGTCCCTTGGCGATCCTCATAAAAGGAAAGCACATCGCAGCCATTCAGCGCGGGCTCAGACGAAATTTTTTTCGCTTCTCCCAGGGGCATGACCGCCAGCCCGCTTTCGCAACCGACCCACAGATTCCCGCGCCGGTCTTCAAAAAGGGATCCGATACGGTCACCCGGCAGGCCGGCAGCGGAGGCAATCACGGATACTTTCCCCTGTTCCCGGCAGAAGAGCCCGGACCCCCAGGTCCCGGCCCACAACCGCCCCGCACGATCTTTCAGGACGCAGCGCACTTCCGCCGCCGCCCCCCTCCAGGGCAAGGGAACTTCACTGAAACGGCCGCTTTCAAAATGGAGCAGGCCGAGGGAGGTCCCCAGCCAGAAGGCGCTCCCGCCAGCGGGAGCCAACGAATAGATGCTGGCGGCGGTGAAGCGTTCGGGCAGGCGGAATGTCCGGCAGCGGCCATCTTGATAGCGGTTCAAAAATCCGCCGAAGCCGCCGATCCACATGGCACCGGATTCATCGGCGGCCAGGCTGCGGAATACCTTGCCCGCCAGCCCATCCTGGTTGCTCAACGTCGTGATCTTGTCATCGCGGACCTGGGTCAATCCGCCGTCGAAGGTTCCCGCCCACAGTGAACCCTCGCGATCCTCGATCAGGGAGGATATGAAATTGCCGCCCAGTCCCTGGGCTTTGCTCAAGGATTGGAAGGAGCCGCGCTGCCAGCGGATCAATCCATCCTCACTCCCCGCCCACAGACTTCCCTGGCGATCCTCGATGAGCGCGGTGATGTTATTGCTCAGGCCCCGCCTCAGGGGTTCGCGATGCAATTGGCCGTCCCGGTAGCGATTCAGGCAGTCGCCGGTGCCTATCCACAGGGTGCCGTCACGCCCCTCCCGGAGAGCATAAATATCTCCGCCGGGCAGGGCCGCGCCCGAAAGAACCTCGAGCCACCGCTCATTCTCGAGCACGAACAGCCCTTTGCCGAGCGTGCCGACCAGCAGCCTGCCGGATCGGTCCGTTGCCAGGCAGCCGACCTTGGTTCCGGGAAAGGCGGTGCACTTCTCGAAAGGCCCGGGGCTACCTGGCAAATGAAAAAACAAACCCGCGGAAGTCCCGGCCCAGATGCGGCCCTGGCCGTCTTCCGCCAGGCAGTTGAAGCCGATGCCGGAGACTTTTTCCGGCAGGAGGCCCCCGCGAAACGCGCCATTTCCCATGCACAGGAGATCGCCGCGGTAGGTCGCGATCCAAAGAAGCCCGCCCCGGTCAAAGAGCAGACTGCTGATCGTCTGATCACGGAATTCCGGCACATTGTTTTTATTGAATACGGAAAAACGGACGCCATCGAAACGCACCAGCCCATCCACGGTTCCCAGCCACAAATAGCCGCTGCGGTCCTGGGCAATGGCCAAAACGGAATGGTTCGGCAATCCGCGCTCGATTTTCCACGTGTTCAGGGTATATTGAGTCAACTGCTTTCGCGGATCCAGTCCCTTGAGCGATCCGGCAAAAAACAAAAAACAAATCAGTAAAAATATTCTCTTGGGCAAATCGGCTTTATTCGCTGGCTGGCAGCAAGCCCCTCGTCCTTACATGACACGGATGTTCGCCCGGCAGGCCACCAGTTCGAGTTGGCCATCCTTGCCGGCGAAAATTTTCTCCAGCCTGGACAGGGATTTTTCGGCTTCGATGTAGCGCTTCCCTTTTTTCTTCGCTTCAGGCTGCGCGTCAAGATAGGCCCGGATCCTGCCCAGCAAAAGGTTTACATTGGCTTTCTTTATGTCCATGATCCACCTCCATTTATGGAATGCGGACATTTTAGATTAATAAAAAGTATTAAACAAGGAAATAGGCCGAAAAGGGCCCCTCCTTCGGTGTTCAGCCCATATTTGCCTGTGCACGGCCGCCCTGCTACAATGGCCCTGCCATGCGGGAGATATCCTCCTTGACCCTGGTCCTGAGCGACCGCTGCAATTTTTCCTGCCCTTACTGTCCGCAACGAAGAGGGAAAAACACATTGAAATTTAAAGATATTTGTGATTTTCTGGACCTCCTGCGGCCGCGCCTGGACCGGGAGGCATGGCTCGGGTTTTACGGCGGCGAACCGCTGCTGAGCTGGCCATTGGTAAAAAAAACGGTTGCCTATGCGGAGAGGAACTTCAAAAACAAGTTCCGCTTCTCCCTGACCAGCAACGGTTCGCTGGTCAACCAGGAGCATGTTTTGTTTTTCAGGAAACATCGCTTCGAGCTGGTATTGAGCTACGACGGGCTGGCCCAGAAATACCGCGATGCCGCCAGCATTGTGAACGTTACGAATGCCCTGGAGATGCTGCTGCGCCTGTACCCGGGGGGATATGTGGTCAACAGCGTGTTCACCCCGCGCACCGTGAAGCTGCTGGCGGCGAGCATGGAGAAAATGCTGGAGCAGGGGCACTCCCGCATGCAGTATTCCCTGGACCTGTGCGCCCGCTGGGCGAAAAAAGACCTGGCGGTCCTGGAAGCGCAACTGGGCCGCCTGGCCGGCACGGCAAAAAACCATCGGCAAAATACCGGAAGGATGCCGCTGGAAAACTTCGCGGAAAACGGCAAGAAAGGCGTCTTCGCCTGTTTCGCCGGCCGCGACCGCCTGGCCCTGCTCCCCGACCGCACCATCTGGGGCTGCTACCTGTTCTACGACCTGTTGGGCCACGATCCCGCGCACCCGGATTACGCCTGCTACTGCTTCGGCAGCCTCGAGGAATTCTCTTCCGCCCCGGCCAAGGCGCTCGCCGCCAAGGCCGCCCACTACGCCGAGCTTCGTCAGGACTATTTTTTCGGCGGAAAAAAGCTTCTTTGCAGCCTGTGCGCTGAATTGGAACGCTGCGCCGTCTGCCCGGCGGTGGCAGCCCTGGCCACCCGCACCCTGGCCGTGATCCCCGGTTGGACCTGCCGCATCAGGAAACTCACCCGCAAGGCGGTCTTCCGCCTCACTTGACATGAATGCGTTTTTATTATATAAATATGGCGGTGTTGGGCGGTTAGCTCAGCTGGTAGAGCATCGGTTTTACACGCCGGGTGTCAGAGGTTCAAGCCCTCTACCGCCCAGGCTGACCATACATGGCGCGGGGTCGTAGTTCAGCTGGTTAGAACGCATGCCTGTCACGCATGAGGTCGCGAGTTCGAGTCTCGTCGGCCCCGCCATTCCCCAGGCTGGGGGCGTAAAGGTTTCGACAGTCTTGATGAAGTTGAAGAGGCGGACTGAGCCGAGCACCTCAAAAAACCGCTCAAAAAAAGAAACGCAAACAACTTTGCACTCGCAGCGTAAGTAACACGTTGCCGTCCCGGTCTTCCCCGCCCGCGGGAGGATCAGGGGCGTCACTTTGCGGGCTAGCGTCGCAGGAAGCGCCTCCTGTTCTGCGAAGCGAAACTTAAAGAGGGCCGACGGCAGCCTATTTTGTTTGTTTTGACGGCTGCCGGCCGTATTTGAAACAAACTACGTTCGTAGGCTCTTCGATGGATTCTTGATTGGACGCGGGTTCGATTCCCGCCGCCTCCATGTGCCTTTCATACCCGCCCCATGAAAAAAAGCATAAAGGCAGGCATTGTTTGCACCGCCCTCCTGGTCGCCCCCCGGCTGCTCACTGCCATCGGCATCGATTTCCGCTCATTCGACCACGAGGGATACACCCGCGTCGTCTTCGAATCCCAGCGTTCGTTCACCTACCAGGTGCAGGCCCATCCCGACCGGCTGGAAGTCCGCCTGGACGGCCGCGCCGATTTTCCCGCCCCGGCACTGGCCGTGCCCAACTCACAGCTGCTCGAACGCGTGACCTGCGAGCACCTGGGAAACGAAAGCGTGCTCACCGTCCATTTCAAGGGCACCGCTGCGGTCAAACAGAATTTCGTCCTGGAGAAGCCTTTCCGCGTCGTGTTCGACCTGGTGCGCAGCGAGAAGGCGCCGGCGCCCCCCCCGCAGCCCCCCGTTGCCGAACAAAAGACCCCGCCCCGCGAGGAGCCGCCGCCGGCGCCCCGGCCGCGGCCCATTGAGACGATCTGCATCGATCCCGGCCACGGCGGCGAGGATTTCGGAGCCATCGGCCGCTCCAAGCTGAAGGAGAAGGCCGTCACCCTGAAGATCGGCCTCAAGCTGAAGAAGCTCATCGAGGCGAAGACCGGCCTGCATGTCATCATGACGCGCGACAAGGACAGCGAAGTCTCGCTGAACACGCGCGCGTCCATCGCCAACAACCAGCGGGCGCAGATGTTCGTCTCCATCCACGTCAATTCCTCCTTCCGCAAGTCAGCCTTCGGCTCCGAGACCTACTTCGTCAGCCTGCAGGCCACCGATCCCGAGGCCCTGGAGCTGGCGCAAAAGGAGAACCAGAACGCCGAGGACCCCGGCGAGGCCATCCAGAACGACGAGCTGAAGATGATCCTCTGGAACATGGCCCAGACCGAGCACATCCGCGAATCGAGCAAACTGGCCGAATACATCCAGAACGAGCTGAACGCGCTGCTGGGAACCCGCGACCGCGGCGTCAAGCAGGCGCCATTCCGGGTGCTGATGCGCGCCGCCATGCCCGCCGTCCTCATTGAAGCCGTGTTTATCTCCAACGCCAGCGAAGAAAAGAAGCTGCAGCATGAGGATTTTCTGGACAAGATCGCCCTGGCCATCTACAACGGCATCAGCAAATTCATCTATCATTACAACAGCGCCCTGAAATGAAAAAGCCGCTGCGGACATTCCTGGTCATCGCCGTCATCGCCCTGCTGCTCGCCCTGGCGGCGTACCGGCTGCTGCGGAAAGCGCCGGTGGCGTTCGAGCCCGAGCGGCTCACCCGCGAGGAAGGGCATGGCGACGGCATCGCCGAATTCATCAAGGTGAAGCTTTTTTTTCTCAGCGAGACCTCACGCCAGCTTCAGCCCGTTTTTCGCGAGATCGAGGTCCCGGAGATCCGCGAGGACCTGTACAGGAAATTCGTCACCCTGCTGCTGGCCGGGGACGACGCCCACATCACCCCGGTGCCGGGCGCCGTGCAATTGCGCAGCCTGCACTTCCTGGGCGGCAGCGGGATGCTGCTGCTGGATTTCAGCGAATCCCTGGCCGGCTCTTTCCCGGGCGGCACGGCGGCCGAGCTGGAATTCATCTATTTCATGGTGGACAATATCTGCTACAATTTCCGCGAGATCAAGAAAGTCAAGTTCCTCATCGGCGGAAACGAGAGCAAGTCCCTGGCCGGCCATATCGACCTGGAGAGGCCGTTCTTCCCCGATTTTTCCTGGCTGGGAGACCAGTGAGCGTGGCCACGCCCGCCGCCACGGAAGCGCAGGCACGATCCGCACCCGCGAGGAGGTCAGCATGCTGTCAACGATAGAGAAAATCCTGTTCATCGCCGCCGCGGCCCTGGCCATCGGCCTGGCCCTGGCTGAATTCATGCGCAAGCTGCGCCTGATCCAGCTCGGCCGCAAGACCGACCGCTGTGACCGCCCCGGGCAGCGGTTGGCGCGCACGGCGGTCCAGGTATTCTTCCAGCTCCCGGTCATCGCCCAGCGGCCGGTGAGCGGATTCTTCCACGCCTTTATTTTTTGGGGCTTCCTGGTCTTCCTGGGCGTCACCCTCAACCACGTTGTCGAGGGCTTCGCGCCGCAGTTCAGCCTGTTCGGCCACGGGACGCTGTACTCCATCCTGCTCTTCGCGGCCAACCTATTCGCCGGTCTGATCATCCTGGCCGTCATCTATTTCTTCGTGCGCCGCTACGTCGTCCGCGTCAAGAGCCTGGAGCGCCCTTCCTGGCAGTCGCTGACCGTCCTGTGCTTCATCTTTGTCCTGATGGTCAGCTTCATCTACTACGAGGCCTTCAAGATGACCCTGCCTGACGGTGCGGCCTACCCGGCCAACTTCCTGGCCAACCTGGCCTTCGCCGGGCTGCCCGCCGGCCTCGTTGCCGCGCCGCAGACCGCCTGGCTGCGTGCCCTGTGGTGGCTGCACATCCTGGTCATCATGGCGTTCGGCGTCTTCATCATGCATTCCAAGCATTTGCACCTGCTGGCCGGACCGGTCAACCTTTTCTTCCGCAACACGGGCGTCAAGGCGGAGATCCCCCTGGTCGATCTGGAGGCGCAGGAGAAGTTCGGCACGCCGCAGGTGACCGACCTGACCCGCAAAGACCTGCTGGACCTCTTTGCCTGCGCCGAATGCGGCCGCTGCGACGACGTCTGCCCGGCGTTCCAGTCGGGCAAGGCCCTTTCGCCCCGCACCCTGCTGGACAAGCTGAAGCAGCACCTGCTCGAATCCGCCCCCCGGCTGCGCAGCGACCCGGGCGAAGTGAAGAAGCTTTTCGGCGAGGTGGTCAGCGAAGAGGAGGTGTGGGACTGCACCACCTGCGGCGCCTGCATGGAGGTCTGTCCCATGCTCAACGAGCACATCGCCAAGATCATGGGCATGCGCCAGTACGCCGTGATGATGGAATCGCGCTTCCCGGAGGAATTCCAGACCCTGTACCGCGGCCTGGAGAACCAGGGCAATCCCTGGGGCATCAATGCCGACAGCCGCCCCGACTGGGCCAAGGACCTGCAGGTGCCGCTCCTTTCCGAAAAAGGGGAGACCGACATCCTGTTTTGGGTGGGCTGCGCCGGCAGCTACGACCAGCACTCGCAGAAGATCAGTGGCTCGCTGGTCAGGATCCTGCAGCGCGCCGGCTGCGACTTCGCCATCCTGGGCGCCGAGGAGACCTGCTGCGGCGACCCGGCGCGGCGCAGCGGCATGGAGTACCTGTTCCAGATGCAGGCCCGGCAGAATATCGAGACGCTGTCCCGCTATCGCTTCCAGCGCATCGTCACCGCCTGCCCGCATGGCTACCACGTGCTGAAGAACGAGTATCCCAAGCTGGGCGGCTCCTTCCCGGTCGTGCACCACAGCGACCTGCTGCACGAGCTCCTGGAATCGGGCCGGATCCGGCTCAAGCCCGCCTCGGGCTCCGCCGCCATGACCTATCACGACCCATGCTATCTCGGCCGTTATAACGGGAGCTACGCCCACCCGCGCCGCATCCTGGAACGCCTGGCCGGCGGCCGGCTGCCGGAGATGGCCGCCAGCGGCAAGACCAGCTTCTGCTGCGGCGCCGGCGGCGGCGGCATGTGGAAGGAGGAAAAGAGCGGCCGGCGCATCAGCCACTGCCGCTTGGAGCAGGCGCGGGAAACGGGTGCCGGGATGGTCGTCACCGCCTGCCCTTTCTGTTCCATCATGCTCCACGATGCCATCGCCGAGACCGGACGCGAAGAAATGAAGACGCTCGACCTGGCCCAGGCCATCGAGGAAGCGCTCGCTTAGAGAGACGGCGCCGCATGAGGGAGACGACGCGGGACTTGGCGGGCAGCCTGTTCATCCTGGCCGGCTTCGCCTCCTTCCTGTCATTCATCCCCGCCGCCCTGCCCTGGCTGCTGCCGCCGCTTCTGTTTTTCCTGTTCTCCCGGCTGCGGCGACGCGGATACGGCGCCGCTTTCATCCCCTTCGCCTCGGGACTGCTCATCTGGCCCATGCGCCTGTTCTATTGGGACCGGGTCGATCTCATGCTGCGCGCACGCAACCTGCTCATCCTGGCCGTGCTGTTCGCCGTTTTCCTTCTGGCCCGCGACCGGCGCTGGCGGCGGCGTTTCCTGCGCCGCTTCAACTCCCTGGCCCTGAAAAAGCGGCTGCTGGCTGTCTTTATCGTCGCCGAGGCGCTGTTCGTTCTGGGATCCGCCCTGCTGACCCGCCGCGGAGTCGCCCTGGCCGGCGACGAGCCCCACTACCTGGCCGTCAGCCAATCACTGGCCCGCGACGGCGACCTCAATGTCTTCAACCAGTACTTCCGCGGCGGCTACAAGGAGTTCCTCGACGTCAAAAAGCTCCCCGCCCACGGCACCTGGGGCCGGGGCTTCAAGAAGATTTACTCCTACCATCTGCCCGGCCTCTCCCTGACCCTGGTCCCGTTCTTTTTCCTCAAGCTGTCGCCGCCGCTGCTGTATTTTTTGATCCGCTCCTACCTGGGGCTGTTCGGCGCCGGCCTGGCGGTCCTGCTCTACCTGTTCGCCCTCCGCCTGTGGCGCTCGCGCAGCCTGGCCTTTTTCATCACCCTGGTGTTTGCCCTGACCGCGCCGGTCTTTTTTTATTCCACCCACGTCTTCCCTGAGGTCCAGGCCATGCTGCTGGTCCTGGGCGCGCTGTACCTGCTCCTGTTCAGGAACGGCGGCGCCCGCCCCCTGTGGGCCGGCCTGCTGCTGGGCGCCGCCATTTTCTGGGGCGTCAAATACGCCCTGTTCATTTATCCCCTCACCCTGGGATTCTGCGCCGTGTGGCTGTGGCGCCGGCAGCACCGCCCCGCCCTGCTGCTGGCCGTTTTCCCACTGATTTTCCAGGCGCTGTTCTTCCTCTACCTTTACGGCGCCTACGGCACATTCTCGCCCAACGCCGTGTATTACGGCATGCTCAGCCCCGAGCAATCGGCGACGTTCTATGAAACCATCCTCAAGCGGATCACCCCGCTCATGCGCTGGGAAACCCTGCTCGACTATTTCTTCGACCAGCGCGACGGCCTGCTGCTCTACAACCCCTTCTACTTCTTCGCCTTTCCCGGGCTGCTGCTGGCCCTGAAGAATTTCCGCCGCTATCGCCCGCACCTGCTCGTGGCGTTCCCGGCCATGATCTTCATCCTCAACCATTCCTTCTCGACCATCCGCGCCGGTTATTGCCCCCAGGGCCGCTACCTGGCGCCCGCCGCCTGGGCGCTGATGCTCTTCGCCGTGATCTATTACCGGGAGAGCCGCAACCGGCCATTCAAAAGGGCCTTCCTTACCTTGCCCCTGGTTCCGCTGTTCGTCACCGCCTACCAGACCCTGGAGCCGTTCACCCTGTACCAGCCCACCACCCATAACATCACGGTTCGCGCGGGGCTCATGTTCCAGAACTGGAGCAACAGCCGCATCGACCTGCCGGCGCTTCTCCCCTCCTTCATCAAGATCGATAACCGGGGATATCTGCCCAATGCCGTGTTCCTGGCGGTTTTCCTTTTGCTGGTCATGCTGGCACTGCTCCCCTGGCGCGCAAAAATCGCGCCCCGGATCAGCGGCATCGTCCCGCTGCTCGTTTTCCTGGGCATATTCTCCCTGGGCAGCCTTTTCCCCAGGCTGGACCGCAGCGCCCCCCGCCAACTGACCGGGCCCCGTGACCTGCCCAGCCGGATCTTTTTTGAACCCGCGGCGGCAGCCGGCGGCGAACCGGCCACCTGGATCATGCCCGGGGGACGCTGCCGGGTGCGCATCGAATCCCTGGCCCCGCTGAAATCCCTGGAGCTGCGCCTGGAAAATTCCCGCGGCTCTGAAGCGCTGGAAATGACCATCCTGCTTTTTGACGACGCGATCGCGGAACAGCGCTTGCGGCCTGGGGACTCGAGCTGCCTGCTCCTGGAGCGGCCGCGCTTCAAAAAGATCAAGGCCCGTTACGGCTATCAGTTTGATCTGCGGGTTCGCAATGCCTCCCCGACATGGCTCCTGGGCCTCACGCTGCGCTGAGCGCCCAGGGGGAGAAACGGCCGGCAGGACACGGCATGTGATAAAATGAGCGACAAAACCGCTGGCCTGCCATGAGTTTCAGCACTCCGGCTTTCCTGTTCCTGTTCCTGCCGCCCGTGCTGCTGATCGGCCTGTTCCTGAAACGGAAGGCTCAGAACGCCTTCCTGCTGCTGGCCAGCCTGCTGTTCTACGCCTGGGGCGAGGGCGCGTTCGTCCTGCTCCTGCTGGGCTCGGCATTGGCCAACCATTTCTTCGCCCTGGCCATCGAGCGCACCGCGGCGCCGCGGGCCAGAAGGGCCGTGCTGGCAACGGCGCTGGCGGCCAACCTGGCCCTGCTGGCTCTGTTCAAATACACCCTATTCATCGTCAAAGCTCTGGGACTGAAACTGGGAGAGATCGGGCACACGGTGCCCTGGCATCCCCCCCTGGGCATCTCCTTCTTCACCTTCATGGCCATCGCCTACCTGGCGGAGGTGCACCGGCGCGCGATCCCGGCCGAAAGGAACTTCCTGCATACCGCCCTGTTCATCTGCTTTTTTCCCACCGTCCTCTCCGGCCCGATCAACCGCTATTCCCTTCTCGGCCAACAGCTGCGCGAGCGCCAGGCCGCCCCGGAGCTCGTCGCCGAGGGGGTGCGGCGCTTCATCATCGGCCTGGGCAAGAAGGTCCTGCTCGCCGACATCCTCGCCCGCGCCGCCGACGCGGTCTTCGCCGTGCCGGCGACCCACTTGACCGCATCACTGGCCTGGCTGGGCGCCGTCGCCTTCACCCTGCAGATCTATCTCGATTTTTCCGGCTACTCCGACATGGCCATCGGCCTGGGGCGCATGTTCGGCTTCCGCATCGCCGAGAACTTCAATTTCCCCTATATATCGCGCTCCATCACCGAGTTCTGGACCCGCTGGCACATCTCCCTCTCCACCTGGCTGCGCGATTTTCTTTTCCTGCCCATGGCCTACGCGATCTCGCGCCGCATCCGCGGCGATCGCCTGCTCGGCATCCGCGTCGACTCCTGGTGCTATTACCCGGCCATGCTGCTGACCATGCTGCTCTGCGGCCTCTGGCACGGCGCCGCCTGGACCTTTGCCGCCTGGGGCTTCTATCACGGCCTGTTCATCGTGCTGGAGCGCCAGGCCCTGAAAAAGCGCCTGAAACGCCTCTGGCCCCCGTTGCAGGGCGCTTACGCCATGCTGGTCGTATGCTTCGGCTGGGTGCTGTTCCGGGCCGCCGATTTCGCCCAGGCCGCCGCCTTTTGGCGCTCGCTGTTCGGCTTCGGGACGGGCGATGGCCGGCAGTACCACCCGGCCCTGTATCTCGACAACGTGACCCTGCTGGCGCTGGCGGCGGCGCTGGCGCTGGCCGCACCCACCGGACGCCGGCTGGCGGAATTCCTGCGCAAATTCCCGCGCCGCATCCCCGGCCGGCCCGGCGCCTGGCTGCAGGCGGGAGGCCGGTTCGCCGCCGGGCTGCTGCTGCTGCTCGTGCTTCTGGCCAGCGCCATGCGCCTGGCCGTCGCCACCCACAACCCCTTCATTTACTTCAATTTCTGACCATGAAGATCGGGGAAGCGGGAGGTAACTGCAAATTCCGGCTGCAAGCCGGATCCGCCCTATTTCTACTGCTGATCTTTCTGCCGCTGGCCGACATGGTCTTCCGCTTGTCCCCCGAAGTGCAGGTGGGCGAGAAGCGCCGGCTGGCACCGGCGCCTCACTTCGCCTGGCGGCAGCCCCTGGATTTCCTGCGCCAGGGCGACGCCTATTTCCGCGACCATTTCGGCTTCCGTGGACAGCTCGTTCAGCTCCACAACCGGATCGTCACCGGCTGCCTCAAAAGCTCTCCCAGCGAGAAAGTCATCATCGGCCGCCAGGGCTGGCTGTATCTCGGCCGCGGCGCCTATTTCAACAACGAGATCGACTATTTCCGCGCCAGCAAGCCGTTCTCGCTCCAGGAGCTGCAGCGATTCAAGACCGTCCTCGAGCAGCGCCGCGCCTGGCTGGAACGCCGCGGCATCCGCTACCTGTTCATGCTGGCCCCGAACAAGAGCACGATCTACCCCGAGTACATGCCCGCGGCCTACAACCGGGTCCATGCCCGGTCGCGCATGGACCAGCTCGTCGAATTTCTGTCCCGCCATTCCGACGTCGAGGTCCTGGACCTGCGCCCGGCCCTGCTGCGGGAGAAGCGGCGGATGAGGATCTATCACAAGACCGACACCCACTGGAACGACCTGGGCGGCTTCCATGCCTACCGCGAAATGATCCGGCACCTGCAGCGCCACTTCGAGGACATCCGGCCCCTGTCCGGCGACGACATCACGATCCGCCCCGCCGACGAAGCGGGGGGGGACCTGGCGATCATGCTTTCCCTGCAGCAGCACCTGTTCCGCGAAACCCGCATCCAGGTCAAGCCGAAGATCCCTTTCCGGGCCCGCCTGGGGGCGCCGACCCCGGGTTTCCGTGCCAAGGCTCCCTGGGTGCGCCTGTCCGCGGCCGAATGCGCCGGCGGCCGGATCCCCGCGGCGGTCATGGTTCGCGACTCGTTCGCCAGGCAGTTGCATCCTTTCCTCTCGGAGCATTTTCAGCGCATCGTCTACATTTGGGACTGGGAGCTGCACTTCTTCACCCAGGTGATCGAAAAGGAAAAACCCAGCATCGTCATCGACCAGATGGCCGAGCGCTCCCTGCTGAGCATCCTGCCCGAAAACCCCGGCGAACTCAGGGCACCGTCCCGGCGGCCGGCTGGAGGCCCGAGACTCAGTCCACGGTGATCGACTTGGAAACGTTCTTGGGCACGTCGGGATGGACGCCGTGGTTCTCGATGCGGGCGCGGTTGAGGTACTTCATCTTGGCCACCGACATCTTCAGCGCCAGAAGCTGCAGCACCACCGCCGCCTGGAAAACGAACCCGTTGCGGTCGCCGCTGGCGGGAACCTTGATGTACCTGCAGAAATAGTCCTGCATGCCGGCCGGTTTTCCCTCCAGCGCCCTGGCCAGGTCGGCGTTCTCCTCGGCGATCAGCACCACGTCGGCGCCGCGGATCTTGTGCGTATGGATCTGCGAGATGGTGATGCGGATGTCGCGCTCAGCGGGCGGGCAGACGAAGATCAGCGGATAATTGGAAAAGTATTTCTCGGCATTGACCTGGGCATGAAAACGGCGGCTCATTTCCCGGTCGCGGTCCGCCGCGCCTGCGGCATCCCCGCCGCGGCCGGAGATCTCGGCGGCCATGCCGCTGAACTTGAAATCACGGACACGGCCGAGGAAGCGTTCGGCCGTCGGCTCGCCGCCGCCTGCCGTACGGCCGGAACCGGCGACCAGGCCGCGGCAGAACTCCGCCATGTCGGCGAGCAGGCTCTCCATGTCCATGAACGAATACAGGGTGTTCTTGCCCAGAATGGTGTTCGGCCCGTGCTTGAACTCGGCCGCATCGTAGCCTTCCGCGTGGTTCAGCACCACTTCGCGGATCTTCAGCGCCCCCTCGCGGGCCAGCCCGATCAGCGAGGTCCCCAGGATATGAATCGAGGGCTTGAGGAAGAATTGGAGCATGACCGCGGTCACGTCCTCCTCGCAGGTCAGCAGCGTATATTCCACGAGCTGGCGGATGCTCTCCAGCTTCTGCGCCGCCGGCGCCGCCTGCGGGTCCAACCCGGCGGCCAGCAGGAAGAACAGGGCCAGCTGGGCGCAGAAGGACTTGGTGGCCGCCACGGCGATCTCGGGGCCGCAGAGCAGCGGCAGGAAAAAATCGGCCTTTTCCTGGGGGATGGTGGAGTTTTCGTTGTTGACCACGGCGATGACGCGGACATCGCTGCGGAATTTTTCCCGGGCCTGGTTGAGGATGTCGACCAGGTCCTTGGTCTCCCCGGACTGGGTGATGGCCACCAGCACGTCGCCGGGCCGCAGGCTGTTCATGAAGACCGAACGGAACAGGTCGGGGTTGCAGGGGACGATGGCCAGGGAGGTCAGGTTGTTGAAGAAGTAGCCGGCGATCAGGGCGGCGTGGTAGGACGTGCCGGAGCCGATGAAGAAGACGCGGTGGCCGCTCAGGAAACTTTCGCGGAACAGGGCCATCGCCTGGTCCCGGTAGCGGATGACCTTGCGCTTTTTTTTCCAGATGACGATCAGGTCCAGGGTGAACAGGGCGAGTTCATGCTCCTCGCCGAACTCGCGCAGTTCGCGCAGCAGCTGGGCCTCGTCGGAGGAATAGAACGCCGGCGCCTCGCTCGCCTGCGCCTGGGAGCGCAGGGCGCCGATCTGGCGGGCGATGGCGCTGAACGCCGGGCCGGCGGCGATGCGCAGGAACGCTTCCTTGAGCTGGCGGCGGTCGAAAAGGGCGTACAGCTTGAGCAGCTCGAGAACAATCTCCTTGCAGTCGCGCACCCGGCTCTCGAACACGGAAAAATACGGTGCCTCCCAGTCCTGGGCGAAATAGTAGCGGCGCATCACGTCCAGGTTGGCAGGGGTGGAGGCGATCTCCTGCTCCATGAAGAAATGGTACTTGGGCTGCAGGGCGATGTCGGCGATGTTCAGCTTCGAGCGCTTCAGGCCCGGCGTGCTGCGCCGGCCGTCGGCCAGGGAAAAGACGAAGTACTCGCCGGCGTTGAAATAGATACCCTGCCCTTCGACCAGCGGGATCAGGAAACGCGTCTTGGCCAGCACCGAGGTAAGGTCGGAGGAGACCAGGATGAAATCGCCGTCCTCGTCTCTGCCCTTGCCGGCGTACAGGGACGAGCCGGCCTTTACGGCGAAGATGCCCTCGATGTCCGGGGCGGTGACGCAGGCGGCGTAGGAGCCGACGGCCTTCTGGTGGGCGCGCAGGATGGCCTGCAGCAGGTCTTCGCCGCGGCTGGCCGCCGTGTGCCGCCGGCGCCGGGCCAGCTGCTCGTGGTAGAAATGCTCGATCAGGTGCACCAGCATCTCCCCGTCGTTGTCCGAAACGATGCGGTGACTCGCGTCGGCGAGGAATTCCTTCAGGCGGTCGGTGTTGGAAATGTTGCCATTGTGGGCGCCCACCAGGCGCGTGCGGCAGTTCACCTCGTGGGGCTGGGCGTTCTCGTCGGTCACCGCGCCGTAGGTGGCCCAGCGCACCTGGCCGATGAACTTGCAGCCGCTCAGCTTCTCCAGGTCAAGCTCATGGATGACGCGCGAGGGCGAGCCCACTTTCTTTTTCAGGATGACGCCGCCGTCTTTCCTGAAAAAAGCGCCGCCCGTCGAGTCGTAGCCGCGGTATTCCAGCTTCTTCAGCAGAAAGGATCCGACCTGTCCCAGCCGCTCGCTGTGCTTCCCGTAGACGATGCCCACCACGCCGCACATGGTCGCTCCCGGCCGCGATCAGCCGCCGCGCCGGCTCGCGGCTACCATTTCTTGCGCTTCCAGAAGAACAGGAAACCGACGGCGGACATCAGGGCCAGGCCGAGCACGATCCAGAAGGCCGCGGGAGCGCCGTGCGCCAGCGGCAGCTTGACGTTCATCGAAAAGATGCTGACCACCAGGGTCGGCATCATGATGGTGATGGTGATGATGTTCAGCGTCTTCATCAGCACGTTCAGGTTGTTGCCGACGATCCCAGCCCGGGCGTCCATCAGGCTGGAGAGGATGTTGGAATAGATTTCCGCCTGCTTGAAGCACTGGTTGTTTTCGATGATGATGTCGTCGAGGAACTCCTGGGTGTCGCCGTCGATGCCGATCCTGGCGGCGTTGTTGCGGATCTTATCGATGACCATGGTGTTGGAATTGATGGCGTTGAGATAGTAGACCAGGCTCTTTTCCAGAATGAACAGGTTGAGCAGGTACTTGTTCTCCATGGAGGCGTTGATCTTCTGCTCCAGGGAGTCGGAGAGCATGTTGATGATCTTCAGGTGCTCGACGAAGTGGAAGATCGAGCGGTAGAGCAGCGACAGCATCACCTTGGGCAGCGTCAGGCCGCGCACGAACGGCTTGCCCTCGAACAGCGGGATGTCCTCGGCCAGCAGGATGATCAGCCGGTCCTTGAACAGGAACAGGCCCAGCGAGGAGACGCGGAACAGGAAATTATCGCAGGCGGCGTAGTTCTTGGGCCGCTTGTAGATCAGGGCGACGTGCTCCGGCTCGAACTCCAGGCGCGAGAGCTCGTCGGGGTCGAGCGAGGAATTCATCGTGTGCTCATCCAGCTTCAACCCGTCGACCAGGTATTTTTTTTCGGCATCACTGGGGTTGACATAAACCAGAATCGGGCTCTGTTCGTTCTGGCTCTCCACGATCTTGCCGTCGGCCAGCTCGTATTTTCTCACCACGCCGCCACCTCCCATGCCCGGAGAACGCATTGGATTACGACATCCGCTGCAACGGGGATCCTATATTTCGGACATTTATTATAGCAGCATTCCGGCCGGCTGTCGAGGCAAAAAAAAGGGGCGGCGACGGCGCCGCCCCGGGGATGAGAAAGGAGATCCGCTAGCTACTTTTGCTCGGCCTTTTTCTGGCACTCAACCTTCGCCGCGCATCCGGCCTTGGCCTTGTCGTGCCCCGATGCGCATCCCTTCCCCGCCGTGGGCCTGCCGCCCATCATGCAGCCGCCGTGGCCGCCCATCATGGCGCCGCCCATGCCGCAGCCCATTTCGCCGAGCTTGGCTTTCTGCTCAGCGGTCAGCAGGGCGCGGACTTCCAGGCGGTGGGCCAGGCTTTTCTTCATCATGTCGGCCCTCATCCTGGCGGCCTCGTCGATCTTGGCCTCGGCCTTCTTGAGGTCGACCGGGTCCTTCATCAGGCCCTGCATCTCGGCGTGCAGCTTTTCCATGTCGGCCTTGGCCGCGGCCATCAGCTTCTGCTGCCCGGCATGCAGCTTCTCCAGCTTGGCTTTCTGCTCGTCGGTGAGGTTGGGGATGTTCTTGAGCATCATGCAGCCCTGGCCGGCCATGCAGCCCTGGCCCATCATCTTCTTCTGTTCGCCCTGTTTCTGGCAGCCCTGGGCGGCCTGCAGCGGCGCGATCGCGACCATGGCGGCGAAAGCCGCCAGGACCAGCACTCTGAAGATCCTTTTGTTCGTCATCGGGTAAAACCTCCTTTTTAAGTTTACCTTTGCTTTTATCACGGGTTACTCTTTACTCTCTGGTGCATTCCCGCAGGCGCGCCCGGCGGCCGCCGCCATGGGCGGGCAGGCGGCTTCGGCACCCAGGTTCGGGCAAAGCCCCCGCTCCAGGTAGCCCTCGAACTTGCGCATCTGGGTTGGGGAAAAATGGCCCCTCATCTTCAGGGAATGGAGAATGAATATTTTTTCGACCGCGGCCTGCAGGCGGGAAATATCATCCAAGGCGGCATCCAATTCAACCTGGGGGACTTCGCCTTCCTTCAGCAGGATGAGCAGCTGCCGGCGCTTCTCCCGCAGCTGGTCCTGCAGCGGCCGGATCTGGGCCAGGACCTGCCGGCGCTCGCTTTCCATTTGCCGCGCTTGCCTGGCGTTCAGACCGAGATGGCGTTTCATGGGGCTGGCCTGCCAGCCGGAGCGGGAAGGAACGTTCCCGGGCACCCGGCCGGGATCGATCTTCGGCCAGGCCCAATGCAGCAGGAAGCCGATGTTGACGCCCAGCGAGATCACGAGCAGCAGGGGCAGGATCCAGCGCTTCATTGGATCTCCCCCTGCAGCAGGCGCTCGTAGACGGCGCCGAACGAATCGTCGGGCAGGTCGGCGAAAGCCTCGAGATTCAGCGCCTGGCTGAATGCCGCGGCCCCGTTCGCCATCGCTCTGTCTTCCAGATGGGCGCCGAGAACCAGCCCGAACAGGGCCGAGAAGACAAAGACCAGGAGAGCGGCCGCGCGCAGCAGGGCCGGGGTGAGAGACAAGGTCGGGAAAACGATAAGACCCTTGCGCGGGGATGCTTTCGCGATCCGGGCCATCACCGCCTCGCGCAGGCCGGGGCCGGGATCGACAGCGGGAGGCGCGGCGATCAGGCGCCCCAGCCAGGTCTGCTCCTCCCGCCACTCGCGGCAGGGAGAACAGGAATGCAGATGGGCATCCAGTTTCTCATGCCGCGCCGGAGTCAACCGCTCGTCCATGGCCAACGAAATGAACTTTCTCGCTTTTTGGCAACGCATGTTCATATCCTCCCCTTTAGACAGGGCGTTCCCCGAAAAACTTGCGCTCACAGCTCACCCTTCCGCCGCAGCGGGCGCAATATGGCGGCCAGGTTCTGCCGCGCTCGGAACAGGAGCGACTCGACGGCCGCCAGCGAAACCCCCATGGCCGCGGCGATCTCCTCGTACGTCTTGTCCTCGAAACTGGCCAGGGCCAGGGCCAGGCGCTGCCGCGGCGGCAACGAGGCCAGGGCTTCCATCAGCCGTGCCTCGCGCTCGAAAGCGACCAGGTTGTCGTGCGCCGGAGGGTCTCCGGCTTCCAGGTCGGCGCTCAGGGAGACGGGGTCCGGCCGCGCCTTGGCCTTCTGGCGGTGGTTCAGGCAGGCATTGACCGCCACGCGGTAAAGCCAGGTGGAGAAGGCGGAATCGCCGCGAAAGGAAGAGGCGCTGCGCCAGGCCTTGAAAAAGATCTCCTGGGCCAGTTCCTCGGCGTCCTGGCGGTCGCGGGCATAACGGTAGGCCAGTTGGAGCACTCGTCCCTGGTGGCGTCCGACCAGTTCGGCGAAGGCGCCCTGGTCCCCGGCCGCGGTCAGTGCGAGCAGCTCCCGGTCGGATCTTTCCATGCTACGGGGTATGCCCCGCTGCGGGGGACAATGCAGTGCCTAGGTACAGCATGATCTTCATGATGATTAGACAGTTCGGGCGCGGATTCCTTGCGTCATGACGATAGTCTACACGAAAAATCGCCTGGCGGTCATCCTTTTCCGGAATTTTCGGCGGTCGTGGTACAATACAGCCATGCAGCAGAAGATCCTGGAGATCAAGAACCTGAGCAAGAGCTACGGCGAGACCGTCGCCCTGGCCAATTTCAGCCTGGACCTGGGAAAGGGGGAGGTGCTGGGCCTGCTCGGCCCCAACGGCGCCGGCAAGACCACCCTGATCGCGATCCTGTCGGGCACCCTGCGCG
The DNA here is from genome assembly GCA_964562095.1 of uncultured Clostridia bacterium. GTDB lineage: Bacteria > Acidobacteriota > Aminicenantia > UBA2199 > UBA2199 > UBA2199. The sequence continues at coordinate 21,271 of CAZLSH010000012.1, forward strand.
GCTTCAGCGGCGGCGTTTCATTCAAGGGCCAGGACCTGTTCTCCGACCGCGGCCTGAAGAGCCTGATCGGCATCGTCCCACAGGAGATGGCTTTCTACGAGGACCTGAGCGCGCTGGAGAACCTGATGTTCTGGGGCGGCCTCTACGATGTCCCGGAAAAAGAACTGAAGAAGCGGGCGCTGGAACTGCTGGCGGTGGTGGAATTGGGCGGCCGGGCCAAGGAACCGATCAAGAAATTCTCGGGCGGCATGAAGCGGCGGCTGAACATCGCCATCGGCCTGATCCACCGGCCCGAGCTGCTGCTGCTCGACGAGCCCACCGTAGGCATCGACGTCCAGGCCAAGGTCAGCATCCTGGATATCATCCGCGACGTGGGCCGGCAGGGGACATCGGTCATCTTCACCACCCACCAGCTGGCCGAAGTGGAGCAGGCGTGCTCGCGCATCGCCATCATGGACCGGGGGACGATCCTCGCCCAGGGGACGCTCGCCGAGCTGGTGCGCATCGTCGGCGAGAAGGAGATCGTCGAGGTGAGCGGCGAGTTCAGCGCCGGCGCCTTTTCGGCGATCATCCAGCAGTCGGACGGAAATGGCATGGAGATCCTGTCGGTGGCCGACAACCAGGCCCACCTGGCCTTCGCCGACTCCGAGCGCATCCCGGCCATGATGCAGCACCTGTTCCAGCACCACCTGCCTATTTCCGACCTGAAAATAAAGTCTCCCAACCTGGAGGCCGTGTTCCTCAAGATGACCGGCAGGAGCCTGCGCGATTGAGCCGCACCACGCTGATTGTCGGCAACGACATCCGGCGCCGCCTGAAGGCGCCCATGGCCACCATCCTGTTCCTGGTCATTCCCCTGGCCATGACCGGCGTCATCGGCATGATCTTCGACCCCGGCCAGGACAACCGCACCCAGCTGCCGCCGATCCGGCTGCTGGTGGTGGACAACGACAAGGACCTGGCCGCCAAGTTCCTGCTCGGCGCCTTTGACCAGAAGGAACTCAAGGACATGTTCCAGGTGACCCTGGTCGAGGAAGCGGCAGGCGAAGAACTGATGAAGAAAGGCAAGGCCTCGGCCATGCTGGTCATTCCCAAGCACTTCAGCGACGACCTGGCCGGCCAGAAGCCCACCGCCCTGGAAGTGGTCAAAAACCCTTCCGAGGAGTTCCTGCCCGGCGTGGCCGAGGAGTTCGCCGCCACCATGGCCGTCGGTTTCTCGGGCCTGGCCCAGGTGTTCGCCGACGAGCTGAAGGTCGTCAAAAGCGTGCGCAGCCTGTCGCTCGAATCCGTCACCGTCGCCGACATGACGCCGTTCTTGGAAATGGCCCGGACCAAGATCCTCGCCCTCAAGACCTACCTGTCGCCCATGCTGCTGACCGTCAAGTCCAGCACGACCGCCAAACCCGGCCAGGAGGCCAGGCCGGCCGGCTTCAACATCTTCTCCTATATCTTCCCGGGCATGCTGATCATGTTCCTGCTGTTCATCATCGAGCCCTCGCTGCGCGAGATCCAGAACGAGCGCGCCGACGGCAAGACCCGGCGCATGATGTTCTCGCCCCTGACCGGCCGTGAGCTGGTCACGGCGCGCATCTTCGGCGCCTGGCTGCTGGGCGCGGCGGTGTGCCTGCTGGCCATGGGCGCCGGAACGCTTCTCTTTGCCATCGATTGGGGGAATTTGGCGCTGCAGCTACTCCTGGTCGCGGTCACCTGCCTCTGCTGCGCCGCCCTGTTCGCCATGCTCAACGCTTTCTTCAAGAACAAAAACCAGGCCGGCGCCTTCGCCAGCCCGATCATCCTGGTCTTTTCCGCCTTCGGCGGCAGCATGCTGCCGCTGGAGCAGCTGCCGGCGGGCATGCGCTGGATCGGCCGCTTCACCATCAACCACTGGTTCATCACCGGCTGCCGGGAGGTCATGGACGGCCGCCTGCCTCTCGTCCCGCTCACGGTGCTGGCGACGGCGGGACTGTTCTTCGCCGCCATCGCCATGGTCGCCCTGCCGCGGCGGCTGAGCGTTTGAGCAGGAAACGAACATGAAGAAAATCTGGCATATCGGCCGCCTGGACCTGAAGCTGATGGTCAAGGACAAGGCCTTTTTCTTCTGGGTGCTCGTTTTCCCACTGGTCTTCATCCTGATCTTCGGAAACCTGTACCGCGGCAGCAAGACCGACACCAAGGCCTCGCTGACGGTGCTCAACCAGGACCCGGGCCGCTGGGGGGCCTATTTCATCGACAAGCTCAAGTCGCCGGGCATCGAGCTGACGGTGGTGGCGACCGCTCCGGCCGAATACTTCCGCATGCTGGTGATCCCGGCGGATTTTTCGGTGAAGATCGAAAAAAAGGCCGCTCAGGAGCTGCAGTTCCGCAAGGATTCGCAAGCCGACCTGAAAGCGGGCGCCATGGCCGACACCAAGATCGCCCAGGCCATCGTCAAACTGCTCGCCGAGCTGGTCATGTACGGCAACCGAGACATGAAGGCTTTCTTCGAAACGCGCAGCCCCTACCGCGACCTGGTCAAGGTCAAGACGCGCCTGCCCGCGGGCACCATCACCAAGGTTCCCTCGGGGTTCGACCATACCATCCCCGGCATCCTGGTGCAGTTCGTGATGATGATGGTGCTGATCTACGGCGGCATCTCGGTGATGGAGGACCGGAAAAAAAGGGTGCTGGCGCGCATCCTCTATTCGTCGGCCTCGACCGCCGAGCTCTTCGGCGGCAAGTTCCTGGGCCGGCTGCTGATGGGGCTGCTACAGGCGGCCATCCTGGTCGGGGCCGGGCTGCTGTTCTTCCACCTCAACCTGGGCAACATCTGGTTGTCAACGCTGAACATCGTGGTGTTCGCCGCCGCCATGGCCGCGCTGAGCATCTTCGTCGGCTCGGTGCTCCGCAAGGAGGAGGTGATCATCGGTGTCTCGGTGCTGGCGGCCAACATGTTCGCCGCCCTGGGCGGCTGCTGGTGGCCGGTGGAGATCGTGCCGCCCGCGTTCCGCGCCCTGGGCATGGCGTCGCCCGCCTACTGGGCCATGGACACCTTCCACCAGATCATCTTTTTCGCCAAGGGCCTGGAGACCGTCTGGCCCAACCTCCTCGTTCTGCTGGCGTTCGCCACCGTGTTCACCGCCCTGGCCCTGCGCTTCTTCAAGATCAGCGAATAAGGGCACTTTTTCGGGCTTTGATTAAAGGCAGTACCCTACTTGCAGATCTTAACCCAGGTTAAAGTATACTCTAATCGGCTGTCAGGGGTTGTTTCGGTTAAGCGTCATGTTAGGGTAGGAATTTTATTTTCAGGCGTAGGGGCGGGGTTGTCCCGCCCCTCTTACAATCAATGATTCCAGATGCGAGATTGGGCGCGATGACCGCGCCCCTTGTATATTACTCTTCAGAAATATTTTAAGTATTAAAATATTTCCATAAGCCCCGATGATGTTAATGACCGTTCGCCCCTGGAACAAACGGCCTTGGGGACGGTGCTTGAACGGCCTTAACGGCCTTGGGGACGGTGCTTGTAAACATGTAATTAGTGTGACGGAACAACGGCCTTGGGGACGGTGCTTGTAAACATGTAATTAGTGTGACGGAACGGCCTTGGCGGCCTTGGGGCGGCCTTGGGGACGGTGCTTGTAAATATGTAATTAGTGTGACAGAATAAATTTATGAGAAGGGCGAGGCTGACATATCCCGGAGCGTTCCACCATTGCATGAACTGCGGCCATGGCCGGGTGCGGATATTTGCCAGTGCAGAAGACAAGGCTATTTTCCTGAACATGTTGGGCATGGCAAGCAAAAGACTGAAGATCCGCATCCTGGCCTATTGCCTGATGGACAACCATTATCACCTGATCATCGAGAACAGTTCGGGCCGCATGGCCGATTTTTTCAAACTGCTCAATGGAGAATATGGTATTGATTACCGGCGACGTCATGGTGGGAATGGTTACGTATTCCAGGGACGTTTTACGTCAACGCTTATCCAGGATGAGGGCTACCTGCTCATGGCAATTTCTTATGTACTGGGTAATCCCGAACGGGCACGCCTGGTCAGAGATTTTACCGAATATCCGTGGTCAAGTGCAGCCGCCTATTTTAAAAAGGATGATTCTGATCTGATTGATCGTGTTTTTGTGGAAGAATTATATGAAACGGCGAAAAAGTTGCACGAACATGTGCGGATTTGGCAGGAACGAAAATCAGAGCTTCCAATCATCCATACCGAACTAGGGCCGGTCCTGGCTGATGAAACCGGAATCGGTGTTTTGCAGGAGAGATTCGAGCGGCGCAGCGGTCAGGAGAGTCTGGAGCGAAAACGAAAAGACGATTTCGGTTTTGAACCCATTGCCAAGATATACCAGGAATTTTGCTCGATGCATGAAGTCGATCTGGATCAAATTGATTTCGACACCCGCTTCGGACAAAAAATGCGCCGGGCACTATTGCTGCAACTGAAGGATCGCGGCGGACTGAAATACCGGGAGATTGCCAGATTGCCTGAATTTGCCGGCGTAGAAATGAACTCCCTTGGTGCGCTATATCGCTATGAAAAATTAAGCATGTCCTGATTTATACATATTTACAAGCACCGTCCCCAATGCATGTTCGTCCCCAATGCATGCCTTAACCAGCCCAGTTCAACTTGCCTGGAAATACTTCTTCTTGAAGAACAGCGCCACGTTGACCAGGCCGATCATCACCGGCACCTCGACCAGCGGGCCAATGACGGCGGCGAACGCCGCCCCGGAGTTGATGCCGAACACGGCCACCGATACCGCAATGGCCAACTCGAAGTTGTTGCTGGCCGCGGTGAAAGAGAGGGTGGTAGAGACAGGATAACCGGTGCCTAATTTTCTGCTCAAGAAAAAACTCACCATGAACATGACCACGAAATAGATCAGCAGGGGAATGGCGATACGCACGACATCCAGAGGGATCCGGACGATGGTCTCGCCTTTCAGGCTGAACATGACCACGATGGTGAACAGCAGGGCGATCAGGGTGATGGGGCTGATCCTGGGGATGAATTTCGTCTGGTACCATTCCCTGTTTTTCAATCGGATCAGGGTAAAACGGGTAATGATTCCGGCAATGAACGGTATGCCCAAGTAAATGAACACGCTTTCTGCGATGCTGCCCATGGTCACTTTCGACAGATCGATATTTCCCAAACGTACCCCAATGAGCGGCGGCAGCACTTTGATAAAAAACCAGGCGAATAGCGAATAAAAGAGCACTTGGAAAATGCTGTTGAAGGCCACCAGGCCTGCCGCATATTCCGTGTCGCCCTTGGCCAGATCGTTCCAGACGATGACCATGGCGATGCAACGCGCCAGGCCAATCATGATCAAGCCGACCATGTATTCGGGATAGTCTCCAAGAAATAGTATGGCAAGCAAAAACATCAGAATCGGTCCGATGACCCAATTTTGTACAAGGGAAAGGCCAAGCACTTTCCAATTTTTAAAGACATCGAACAGTTCTTCATATTTGACCTTGGCCAGCGGCGGATACATCATCAGGATCAAGCCGATGGCGATGGGGATATTTGTGGTTCCTACGCTGAACTTGGTGTTGAATGTAGCTACAACGCCCGGGATCACATAGCCGATCAGCACTCCCAAAGCCATGGCGGCAAAGATCCAAACCGTAAGGTAGCGGTCAAGGAACGACAACCTTTTTTTCACTGACTCAGCCATTGAGCACCTCCATTATGTAAAAATGTACGAAAACAATGTACACATTCTAAGATCGTTATGGGCATTGAATGAACCCCTGGGACCACAGGCAGCCACCGCAGGCCGGGTGGACGTTGCCGTAGCAGTCCTCGTTGTTGATGTCGGGCAGGTCACAGCTGTTGCAGGTGGTGCAGGGGGCAAAGGCGAACGCGTCCAGCTTGCGCCGGAACGCATGATATTCAGGTCCATTCCAGACCTCCCCAAGGCTGCTCTCGCGCAGTGAACCCAAGGTGAAATCGGGCCATGTGCGCGTATGGCCATTCAAACAAACGGTGTGGGTGTGCAGCAGCGGCAGGCAGGGGCCGAGGCGGCCGTCCCAGCGCACGCTGGCGCTGCGGCGCTGCAGGAAGGGACACAATCCCTCGTGATCGGGGCCCAGCGGCGTGAAGGCGAATGCCGCGGGGAATCTGCGGGTCACCTTCTCCAGTGTCTTACTTTCGATGACACTCGGGTTGAAGCGCGGCAATTCGCATCCCCCCGGGGGCAACCCCTCGAACAAGGCCTGGCCATATAGCACATCTCCAGCCATATCTCCAGTGTAAGGTTCGACATGGCTCAGTGAAAAGCGGCATGCTCCCAGCTTGACGGCCAGATCCAGGACGGATGGCAAGTCGGCGATATTGCGCCTCATGGCCACGAAGGAAATGCCCAGCTCGGGTTTGCGGCTTCTTGCCAACCGGCGTTCCAAGTTGGCGATGATCTCGGGCAAATGGTCGCCCAGGCGGACATCGGCATAGCTAGCAGGCGAAGCCCCGTCGATCGAAACCCAGAGCCGGTCGAGGCCGGCCGCGGCCAGGCGGTCGGCCATGACCTCATCGAACAGGATGCCGTTGCTGATCAGATCCACTTCGCTTCCGCCTTGCTTGGCCAATCTCACCATATCGGCGATGCGCGGATGGCCCAATGGTTCGCCAAAGCCGCCCAAAAAAATACCGGGCGGCTCGGAAAAGGATCGCAAGTCCGCCATGATCTTTTCAAAAAGCCCGAACTCCATGAAACCCAGCGGCTCTTCCCAGCCATGGCGCATGCAGGTGCGGCAGTCGAGGTTGCAGCGGTTGGTCGGCTCGACATAGAGCCTGGACAGGCGGTCGATGTCCGCGGGCAACGACGAACAGCTTCCCTTGTTCATCACGTTACCACTTCATTATTTTTTAAAAAAGCTTTTCTCGGCGCAACGGCCCGTCTCGAATTGCAGGGTGGCATGGGCGATCCCGTAGCGCTCTTTCAAAAGATCTTCGATCTGGCCGGCAACAACGCAAGCGCTTGACAGCAGGCAGTCCTCCACCTCGATATGGGCCTCGAAGTAAACCGTCTTCTCGTTGGCCATCCAGGTGTGCACGTGATGGATATTCCGCACTTCCGGCAGGGCCTCGATGTCACGCTGCATGGCGCCGTAATCGAGGTCGGCGGCCGACTGCATCAGGATGGCAACGGAGCTTTTTACGATCCGCCAGCTTTCGCGCATGATATAGAGCGAGATGCATATCGTGACCAGCGGATCGATCCAGAGCAGGCCCCAGATGCGGATGACGATGCCGCCGCCGAGGACGCCGAGGGAAGAGACCGTGTCGCCCAGAAGATGCAGGTAGCTGGAGCGCACGTTCATGTTGCCGTGCGCCGCTCTTTTCAACAGCAGCATGGATAGAAAATTGGCCGCCAGGCCAAACAGCGCCACGCCGATCATCAGGCCGCTGCGAATCGTTTCCGGGTGGCGGAAACGGCGTACGGCCTCGAACACCAGAAACAGGGAAATGGCCACCAGGGCGGAAGCGTTGATGAACGCGGCGATGATCTCCGCGCGCTTGTAGCCGTAAGTCCTACGCACGTCTTTCTGTTTGCCGGCGATCCTCCAGGCGATGTAGCTCGTCAGGATGGCGATGGTATCACCCAGGTTGTGCGCCGCGTCGGAAAGGAGCGCCAGACTGCCCGACATGATCCCGCCCGCCACTTCGACGGCCGTGATCAGCCCATTCAGGAGGGTCACCCCGAGAAATCTCGCGGCCGACAAGTTTCCTGCTCCCGTTCGCTGCGCCTCATGATGCTGAGCGGGCGATCCGTTCATGGCTGTTTTTCCTTCAGCGGCTCCATATCATGTAAACCGCGGCGACAAGCAGCAGGATGCCGCAGATCTTCTTGACCACGCCGAGGGCCTTCGAGCTCTCGTTCCAGCGCAAATAGTTCTCGATCACGCGGGTGAAGGTGCCGGCAAAGACGATCACGGTGCAGTGACCGATGCCGTAGGCCAGGAGCAGCGGCACGCCATAAATCAGGTTGGTCGATGACTCGGCCAGGACGATGGCCAGGATCGGCGCCATGTAGGCGAAGGTGCAGGGACCGAGCGCCAAACCGAAGAGCAGCCCCAGCAGGAACCCGGCCCAGGCACCCTTGCCCCGGGCTTTGGCGTTCGCCGCTCCGGGAAGATCTAACTTGATGACCCCCAGCAGGTAGAGGCCGACCAGCAAGAATATGCCCGCCACCAGGTAATTGCTCCAGCGGCCGATGTCGCCCAGCATGCGCCCCAGCAGCGAGGTGACGACTCCGATCAGGCCGATGGTGGCCAGGATGCCCAGGGCGAAGGCCAGCGAGATGCGGAAGGCCTTGCGGGTGCTGAGCTTTTTCTGCTGGCTGACAAAGCCGACGATCAGCGGGATGCTGGCCAGGTGGCAGGGGCTGAGCAGAATGCTGAGGATGCCCCAGACAAAGGCGCCGAAGAGCCCGACCAGCGGATGGCCGTAGAGCAGCTCCGTCACCCAGGTGAACAGCGTCTCCAGCATTATTTCACGCCCTTCTGCTTCAACACCTTGACCAGCTCGTCCTTGGGAAAGAACCCTTCGTGGCGGAAATACTCCTCGCCGTCCTTGTCCAGGAACACCTGGGTGGGGATGACGCGAATCTTGTAGCTGGAGGCGAAGGGCTCGCCCTCCGGGGTCCAGACGTCATGGAAGACCACCTTGACCTGGCCGGCGTATTCCTTCTCGATGTCCTTCATGATCGGCTGCATCATCTTGCAGGGGATGCAGCGCACCGAGCCCAGCTCGACGAAGGTGACCTGATGAGATTCCTCGGCCGCCGCCGTGCCGCCTTTCTCATCGGCCCCGGGTCCGGCGGCATTGCAGCGGATGGAAAAGACCCCCAGCAGGAGGATCAGGACGAATCCGCGGGTAAACGTGTTTTTCATTTCTGCTCCTTGATTATTTTTGCAGCAATTTTTTGATGTCCTCGACCCCGGGCACCTTGCCGGCCACTTTCACGACGCCGTCCACGACCAGCGCCGGGGTGATCATCACGCCGAAGGCCATGATCTGCTGCAAATCCTTTACTTTGACCACTTCAAAATCCAGCCCCAGCTCGCTGGCCGCCTGGCGGGCGTTCTCTTCCAGTTTCCGGCACTTGGGGCAGCCGGTTCCCAAAATTTGCATCTGCATGTTTTCTCCTCCATGAATTTTATCGTCCGATCAGATCATTCCGTAAATGAATCCGGCCAGGGTCGACAGAATGACCACCAGGATGATGAAGACCACGGTTTTCTTCCCGCCCATGACCTTGCGCAGTACCAGCATGCTGGGCAGCGACAGCGCCGGGCCGGCCAGCAGCAGCGCCAGCGCCGGCCCCTGGCCCATGCCCGAGCCCATCAAGCCCTGCAGGATCGGCACCTCGGTCAGGGTGGCGAAATACATGAAGGCGCCGGAGATGGCGGCGAAAAAGTTGGCCGGCAGCGAGTTTCCGCCCACGGCGGTGCTGACCCATGCCGACGGGATCACTCCCTCGTGGCCCGGCCGGCCGAGCAGCACGCCGGCCACCAGCACGCCGCCAATCAGCAGCGGGAAGATCTGCCTGGCGAAATCCCAGCTCGATGAAAACCACTCGCTGCCCTCGCCCTTGTCGAAGCTCAGGACCAGCGATAGGCCGATCACGCCAACGCCGAAAGCCAACAGCGGCTGGGCCGGGAAGAGGATAGCCAGAACCAGCGGCGGGATGGCGGCAGCGATCACCTTCCAACGCGGCAAATGGAACCAGATGACCAGGATCACGGCCAGGCCCAGGGCGGCCAGGCCGGTGATCAGCCATTTCACTGAATATACCGCGGCGAAAAAGCCGCCGACCCCGGTCGGCTTGCCCCAATTGGCGAAAACCAGGATTGCCACTAGCGAGAAAAAGAAGAGGATATTCTGCCACAGGGGGCGCGTCACTTCGACTTCAGGCATTGCCATCTGGGCTTCGGCTTTGGCATTTTCCTCCTTGCGGAAAATGAAATGCATCAGCAGCCCGATAATGACGCTGAACAGGACGGCGCCCACGGCCCGGGCCACGCCGATCTTCATGCCCAGAACGCGCGCCGTCAGGATGATGGCCAGCACGTTGATCGCCGGGCCCGAGTAGAGGAAGGCCGACGCCGGTCCCAACCCGGCGCCCATATGCCAGATGCCGGAAAACAGCGGCAGCACCGTGCACGAGCAGACGGCCAGGATGGTGCCCGATACCGAGGCCACGCCGTAGGCCAGGGCCTTGTTGGCCCTGGGCCCCAGGTATTTCATGACCGCTTCCTTCCTGACGAAGACGCCGATGGCCCCGGCGATGAAAAAGGCCGGGATCAGGCACAGGAGCACGTGCTCGCGCGCGTACCATTTGGCCAGGTGCAGGGCTTCCATGACCGCCCGGTCGAAGCGCAGCGTTCCCACCGGCAGGTAGAACAACAAAAAAAACAAAGCGATCATCCAAAAGAGGGCCTTCCATTCCTTTTTCCAATCCATTATCTTGGCCCCTTTCCCTGATTGTTCCTGGCCATATGTTTTTCAGGAGAACAGATTTTTCCCCGGCCGCCGCAGGCGGCCAGGCGCTCGAGGTCGAGGCGCGCCTGCTTGACGGAGATCCGCTCGTCGATGGCCAGCAGCAGGAAGCGGACGAGCATATCCCCCTCGTTCAGGCTGTATACGATCCAGCGCTCCTGGCGCCGGACGCGGACGATCCCCGCCTCCTTCAGGATGCGCAGGTGAAAGGACAGCCGCGGCTGCTCCAGCGCCAGCGCGGCGGCGATCTCGCAGACGCACAGCTCGCCGCGGCCCAGCAGCTTCAGCACCCGCAGCCGCGTCCCATCAGCCAGGGCCTTGAAAACCGTGACGATATCGCTCATGGCCAACCTCTCATATCAATTATTTTTTATGCGTCAATAATACCGCCGGGAATTCGATTTGTCAATATCCTTTTTCCAGGGTAATTATCCGCATGCTCCCGCAGGGGCCGCCTTGACTGAATCAATTATTGTTTATTTAATAAACCCGCGGCGGCAGGCCGTTGCTTGCCATTCCCCGCGCTTATGATATAATCGGGTCAAACCCGACCATGAAAGGAGAATCGACCATGGCCAAAGACAAGGACAAGGGCAAGGAAAAATCGAACAAGCCCAAGCTTTCCATCAAGGACCGGAAAAAGAAAAAGAAGGAAAAACTGGAAAAAAAGAGCACCGCCATCTGATTCCGGCCCGCTCGGCCGTAAGCCCCGGCGCAGCCTGGCGCGCCGGGCAAATAGTCCAACCCCATTCCGCCTCAGTCCATCAGCCTGAGCCGCCATTTCGAGAAATCCTCATAAGCCATGATGATGCGGATGTTCTTGTAGCGGAAGGAGGTCCTCTCCCAGGCAATCTCCTGCCTTTCGCTGCGCAGGTCGATCTTCAGGTAGGGGCGGCGGAAGCGGTAGACCACCAGGAAATCCCCCTCGCGGCACAGGCAGCAGGCATTGAGCTGACGCCTGGCGAAACCGCGGATGCGCAGGGTCGCATAGGGCGTGCATTCATCGCCGGCGGGATCGGCCCGGCGCGGGCAGGAACCGCTGAAGCGGTTGAGCCCGTACGTGATTCCCGTGACCAGGAGGAAGATCGCCGCCATCAGGCCCATCATCTGCGGCAGGGTCTGGATGGCGAAAGGCGAGATCCTTCCTCTCAGCGCCGCCAGCTGGCCGGCCAGCGCCGGCGGCGCTTTCTCGCCGCCGATCTCCAGGTTGAGGAGAAAGCGCTCGACGATCTGCAGCCCGAAGTCCAGGGAGCTGGGGGAAACCAGGTCGGCCCAGTAGTTCACCCCGTCCCGGTGAAAGATGCAGAGAACGCGGTAGCCCTTGTTCGTCCGGCTCAACGCCAGCTTGCCGCCGTCAAACAGGTCCAGGTCGGCTTGCCGCCAGGCGGCGGCCGCGTTATCCCGAACCAGTTCCAGATGCTCGGCAGCGGCTGCGGCCGAGGCGCGGCGGAAGAAGCGGAACCGGCCGGCGAAGGCGTAGCCCTGCCAGCCGTTCTCGGCTCCGGCCACCGGCGCGCATTCGCCGGCCGGAAACACGGAGCGCACGCCCATGATCTCGCGCGGTTCGCCGCCGACATCCTGGCGTGAAAAAAAGCAGAACATGACGGCCAGGGACAGCAGCATGATGCCGCTCATCACGATCAGCATCCGTTTCCAAGTCATGGCCGCACCTCATCAAACCAGCAGCAGCAGCACCAGGAAAACGGCGCCGCCGAGCAGCGCCAGCGGCCGGACCGCCCGCCAGCCCGGGTTGGCCCGGCGCAGCACCTGGAAGTCGGTGACAAACACGGTCTCGCAGGCGCCGTCGCCCGTGTCGTCACGCACCGTGCTTGTCCCGCGGTTGAACTGGTTGGCCGGCTGGCTGTAGGACGCCAGGTAGCCCTTGAACCGGACCTGGTCTCCTGGGCGGACCTTGAGGATGCGCCGGCGCAGCGCCCTGTCGGCGCTGAGGATATGGTTGTTCGCCAGGTGGCTGGCGGAGAACAGGCGGGCGACCTCCTCGTCCGGGAAGCGGCACATGCAGGTGAAGTCGCGGTTCCAGAACTTCATCTCGCGGTAGACGCCGCTGCGGATGTTGCGCCCCCAGACCACGCACAGGTCCTTAATGTTGAGGTAATCGCGCCAGCGGCGGTGGGAAATGTCCAGGAACGAGTCGCTGCGGTGCTGGCTGACCACCAGCCCGGACAGCTGATAATGGAAAAGCGGCTTCACGACATAGGTCAGCTTCCTGACGCTGACCGGGAAGGGGGCGGGAAGATCGTCCGCGGTCTGCAGCGGCTCCTGGTAAAGCTGGGGAAGAATGGCCGATGCGGACGGCAGACTGTCGTCGAAGACCAGGGCCAGGACCCAGAGCAGCAGGCAGGCCAGGAAGCCCAGGCGCAGGAGCTTGCTCCGCGTCCCCGCCGCCCCGGCGATGAAACCAAGGAGGTCTTTTTTTCTCCGGGCGTAGGGGGAGGGTGCGGGGGCGGCGGCCGGGAAGATGTAGCCGCAGGGGCATTCCCGGCTGTCCGGGGGGCAATAACAATGGCAATTCGGGCAATTCATGGATTTTCTCCCTGGCGCCCGGCATTCTAACCCAAACGGGCGGCCGGGGCAAATCGCCGGGCTTCATTTTTTCCGCGCTTGTCGTATAATGACGGCAACCACCATGTCCATCCGCATCGATCAATGGCTGTGGGCCGCACGCCTCTACAAGACCCGGACCCTGGCCAACCAGGCCTGCCGCGGCGGCAAGGTGCAGATCGAGGGCAGCGCGGTCAAGCCGGCCCGGTTGCTGCACGAGAACGAGATCGTCGAGATCAAGCAGCCGCCGATCGTGCGCCGCTACCAGGTGAAAAAACTCGCCGCCAAGCGCGTCTCGGCAACGCTGGCCCGCGAGCTGGTCGAGGAGATCACGCCCGCGGCCGACCTGGAAAAGCTGACCCTGGCCCGGCGCGACCCGCTGGGGCTGATCTTCGCTTCCCGCGACCGCGGCAGCGGCCGGCCGACCAAGAAAGAGCGGCGCGAACTGGAGAAACTCCGCGAAGATTGAATCCCGGATCCTGCCTGCGGTTTCGGGCTATGCCGGCAATTCCCGGGCGATCATTTCCAGCACCGGCGAGGCCCCGCCGGCCAGGCCGATCTGCCCGGCCGGGACGTCGGCTTCGCGGGCGTTGATGCGCACCAGCCGCGTGCCCGGCCGTTCCAGGAGCCGCTCGGACATGCCGCGCACGCTGGGCACGGCCGTGCCGGCGCCGCACTCGACGATGACCAGCCGGCTGTTCGCGAGCGCGGCCAGCCATTGCTGAAAAAGCCGCCCCTGCTCGCGGCTGCGTTGCGGCTGCCAGCCCCAGTCGCCGAACATCAGCACGTTGGGGCGAGCCAGGCCGCCGCAGCGCGGGCAGGCTGGCAGCGGCAACCGGGCGCGCATGCTGCTCTCGTCCACCTCGACGGCCAGGCCGTCGGCCGACCAGACCTCGGGGCCGCAGCCCCGGGCGCACTGCAGGCGGTGGATCGAGCCGTGGCACTCGTGGATGCGCTCCCCGGCGAAACCGGCCTTCTGGAACTGGCCGTCGACGTTCGAGGTGAAAACGAAACAGCCGCCGGGCTTGCCTGCGGCCCAGGCCAGCAGGCGAGCGAAGCCGGCATGGGGAACGGTGCGGCGGTAGAGCTCGAGGCGGTGGCCGTAGAAGCCCCAGGCCAGTTCGGGGTCGCGGGCAAACCATTCGGGGCTGGCCAGGTCGTAGAAGTCAAGCCCCAGATTTTTATAGGGCGGATAGGCGTTCCAGAACCCCGCGCTGCCGCGGAAATCGGGCAGCCCCGAGTCGACGCCCATGCCGGCGCCGGCGGCGACCAGCAGCGCCCCGGCCGCGGCGATGGCTTCGGCCGCTTCGCGGATCGCATCGCTCCTTTTTCCCTCCATGGGCGTCATTTCAGTGATGAGTGAATGGATTCAGCGATCTTCGTGATGAGTGATGAGAAAGAGGATGCCACTTCCTGATCGTTCTTCGCCCTTTTCCCATCACGCATCACTCATCACGCATCGCTTTTCCTGAACAGCGGAGTTGCAGCCAATTCCACTCTCTGTCGGGCCGGCATGAAATTGGACAAGGCGATGCCCGCCAGGCGCACCGGCCGTGTTCCGGCCTCGGTGCGCTCCAGCAGCGCGCACGCCGCCCGGAACACCTCCTCGGGCGAGGAGATAAAGTCCTCGCACGTGCAGCGGCGGGTAATGAGCTGAAAATCGGAATACTTGATTTTCAGCGTGACGGTGCGCGCCAGCTTGCCCTCCTCGTGGAGTTCGCTGAAGACCCTCAGGGAGCAGTCGCGCAGGAAATCCAGCAATGGGCCTTGTTTCACGATGTCGCTGGCGAAGGTCTCCTCGGCGCCGTACGACAGCCGCTCGCGCCAGGGGGTCACCGGCCGCTCGTCGACGCCGCGGGCGATGTCGTGCAGGGTGCGGCCGAACCTGCCGAAATGCTCCTCCAGTAAGGACAGGGGCTTTTTCTCCAGGTCGGCGACGGTGCGGATGCCCAGTTTCCGGAGCTCGGCGTCGGTGACCCGGCCGATGCCCGGGATCTTGATCACGGGGAGCGGGCGGATGAAGGCCATGACCTGCTCGGGCCGGACCACGCAGAGCCCGTCGGGCTTGCGGGCATCCGAGGCGATCTTGGCCACGAACATGTTGGCCGCCACTCCCGCCGACGCCGTCAGGCCGGTGGCGGCGAAGATGCGCTCCTTGATCTCCCTGGCCAGGCGGGTGGCGCTGGGCTCGTTCTTCCTGTTGCGCGTCACGTCCAGGTAGGCCTCGTCGAGGGAGACGGACTCGACCAGGTCGGTGTATTCGCGGAAGATGGCATGGATCTGTTCCGACACGCGCCGGTATTTCTTGAAATCCGGGGGAATGAAAAGGCACTGCGGGCAGAGGCGCCTGGCCACGGCGCACGACATCCCCGAGTGGATGCCGAACCTGCGCGCCTCGTAGCTGGCGGTGGTGGCCACCGATCGGCTGTCGGGCCGGCCGCCGATGACCAGCGGCTTGCCGCGCAGCTCGGGACGGTCGCGCAGTTCCACGGCGGCGTAGAACATGTCCATGTCGACGTGGATGATCTTGCGCGGCGCCGCAACCTGCTCCATGCGGCGAAACTAGCACACGCGCGCGAGGCTGTCAACGATCCCCGGCGGCGTTCGCAACGGGCCGCCTGAATAAGTTCAGATACATATTGGACTCTTAGGTAACTCACGAAGTGAGT
>CAZLSH010000013.1:0-36885 GCA_964562095.1 uncultured Clostridia bacterium
AGGAAGATCGTCCTTTCGGGGGCGGACTCGATAGTCTTCGTGGCCGATTCCCAGACCGAGCGTTTCGAGGCCAACATCGAGAGCATCCAGGATATGCTGGAGAACCTGCGCGACTACAAGATCGATTTCGCCACCATCCCCTATGTCCTGCAGCTCAACAAGCGCGACCTGCCCAATGTCACCCCGGCCAACGAGCTGATCAGCGCCCTGAGAAAAAAGGAAGAACCGGTCCTGGAAGCGGTCGCCTACCGCGGCGACGGGGTGGTGGACACGCTGAAGGCCATCTCCAAGCTGATCATGTCCGAAATCAAGAACAAGATCGGTTGAGTGGAGCGCTTCACCTGCGATTGGATCTTCAATATCCTGGTGGTTCTCTGCGATGGCAAGGTGGTCTGCGGTTGCGCGGATCCCAAGGGGGAAAGGCCTCTGGGCCATTTGCGCGCGGACAGCCTGGAGGCCATCTGGCGAAGCGAAAAAGTGCGGAGCATCCGCCGCGAGCTGAACAGCGGCTTTTCCGATTTCTGCGGGCCGTGCGGCTTGAAGCGGGCGCTCGCGGAAAACGAGCCTGCCCCGCAGCGGCCGTTGGACCTGGACGTCCTGCCGCGCATATTTTTCGAGCCCACGGTCGTCTGCAACCTCGATTGCTTCCAGGCCGTCTGCGGCTCGAGCGCCGGCCTGACCGCCAGCCGCGAAAGGAAATTTTTCCCCCTGGATGAGTTCCAATCCATGCTGCAGGGAGTCGGTTCCCGCATGATCCGCCTCGATTTCTTCAATTACGGCGAGCCGTTCGCCCATCCCCGGGCCCTGGACATGATCGAGCACGTGAAAAACCGCTTTCCCAATATCTACCTGTACACCAGCACCAACGGGCTGTTGTTCAACGAGGAAAAGATCGCGCGCCTGGCGCGTTCCGGGATCGACGAAATCACGTTTTCGGTCGACGGTGCCGACCAGCGCACCTATGAACGCTACCGCCGCGGCGGGGACCTGGCCAGGGTGCTGCGCTCCCTGGCGGCCCTGGTGGAGGAAAAGCGGCGTCTCGGCCGCGAGGTTCCGTTCATCAACTGGCGCTACATCCTGTTCCGCTGGAATGACTCCTTCTGGCAGATGGCCCGCGCCAAACGCCTGGCCCGGCAGCTCGGTGTCGACCGTCTGACCTGGGAGATAACCGACCATCCCCCCGCGGCGGCTTCCGCGAAATTCAGGGTCGGCCGCCCGGCCTGGAAACGGATCTATCACGAGATCTGGGATTCAAGCCAGATCGGCTCGGCCCTGCGCGGCAGGCGCCATATCGCCGGCATCCGGCCCGGGGGGAAAAACGTGGCCGCCCGGCGCGGGGAGAAGACGGAGCTGGACGTGGCCGTGAAAAACCGCGGCGGCGCTCCCTGGATCACCCAGACGTTTTCCGGGAGGCGCTGGGTGCGGCTGGGAGCCCAGCTTCACGACAAGGCGGGCAGGCTTCTGGACTTGAATTTCGCCCGGGCTTCGCTGCCGCGTCCGCTGGCCGGGGGGGAGGGCGCCAGGATGACCATCGAGTTGCCCGGCCTTGAGCAGGCGGGGGAATACCGGCTGAAACTGGACATGGTCAGCGAAGGCTCCGACTGGTTCGAGAACGGCGGCTCGCCCGTCGTCTGGCTCCCGTTCACGGTCAGCGATTAAAGAAATTATTCAGAGATCTTTTTTCAGAGGTTCGAAGTTCGACGTTCGACGTTCGCTGTTACGCTTCGTGTCCCCTTGGGGATTCAAAGTCCGATGTTCGATGTTCGAAGTTCGATGTTGAAGAAATATTCGAACTCTCGCATTGCCTGATCGAGTATGAATCGCGGTCTTTTCTTCCCTGTACCCTGAATCCTGTGCCTTTCTTTTCTTCAGGGCGTGATGATCGATGCCTCGCGGCCGCCTTTCCAGGCGGAAATGACCTCGCTCAGGCGCTTGACGCCCTCCTCGATCTCGGTTTTGCTGGAATAGGAAAAATTCATGCGGAACGAGTTGCGGCCGCCGCCGTCGGGATAGAACGCCGTGCCGATCACGTAGGCCACCTGCTTTTCGATGGCGCTATGGAACATCTCGGCGCTATCCATGCTCTCCGGCAGGGTGACCCACAGGAACAGGCCGCCCTGGGGCCGGGTCCATCTCAGGCCGGGCAGCTTGGGCATGTATTTGCCGAGCATGGCCAGCATGAAGTCGCGCTTTTCCCGGTAGGCCTTGATGATGACCTCGATCTGCCTATCCAGCAGCCCGCGGCTCATGTATTCATAGAGGATGGCCTGGTTGAAGGGGGGCGAGCACAGGTCGACCGACTGCTTGGCGGTCACCGCTTTCTGGATCAATTCGTTGGGACCGGCCATCCAGCCCAGGCGGAAGCCGGGCATCAGGATCTTGCTGTACGTGTAAAGGCCGAGGACCCGCTCCGAGTTCATGCCCAGCAGCGATGGTTCGGTCTTGCCCTCGAAGCGCAGCTGGCGGTAAGGGGAGTCCTCGATGACGACCAGATCGAATTTGTCCGCGATGCGCAGGATCTCCTGGCGGCGCTTCAGGCTCATGGTGATGCCCGAGGGGTTCTGGAAATCGGGGATCTCGTAGATGAATTTCGGCTTGACCCCCTTGGCGGCCAGCTTCTCGATCTCCGCCTCCATCTGGGCCGTCTGCGTCCCCTGCTCGTCCTGGTCGATGCCGATCATCTTGGCCCCGTAGGCCTGGAAGGCCTTGAGGGCGCCGACGTAGGTGGGGCGGCTGGTCAGGACCACGTCACCGGGGTCGATGAAGATTTTTCCTGTCAGGTCCAGCCCCTGCTGCGACGAGGTGACGATCAGCAGGTGATTGCTGGTGATGTTCACCCCGTCCTTCTGCATCATTTTGGCCAACTCCTCGCGCAGGCGGGTGTCGCCCTCGGTGGGGCCGTACTGCAGGGCGGTCCGGCCCTCGCGTTCCAGGACGATACGCGACATTTCCTTGATCTCCTCGATCGGGAACAGGTCGGGGGCGGGCAGGCCGCCGGCAAAGGAGATGATCCCCGGCCGGGTGGTGAGCTTCAGCAGTTCGCGGATCTCGGAACGCTTCATCCCTCTGGCGCTATTCGAAAAAAGCGGTTCGTAATTGATCATGGCATCCTCCTTGGCGATGCGGCGAATCGTTCGCACCCAATTGGTTTATAAAGCATTTGCCAGGAATATGCAATAGATTGGAAGCATGCGCGCCCTTTCGGGGAGGGCCATCATGGCTCGAGGCGCATCGCGAAAAATCGTTTTATGCTATAGTCGGACCATGGCCTTGCTGCTGATCACCTCGTTCATCTGGGCATTCTCTTTCGGTCTGGTGAAAAATTGCCTGGGCGGCGTCGATGCCGCGTTCGTCGCTTTTCTGCGCCTGGCCCTGGCCCTGCTCCTGTTCCTGCCGCTGTGGCGCCCGCGACGCTTTCCGGGCCCGCTGTCTCGGCGTTTGCTTGGCATCGGCATGGTCGAATTCGGGCTGATGTACGTTTTCTACATCCAGTCCTTCCGTTTCCTGGCCGCCCACCAGGTGGCGCTGTTCACCGTCTTCACCCCGTTGTACGTGGCGCTTTTTGCCGACGTCCTGGAGCGGCGTTTCCGGCCGCTGCACCTTTGGACGGCGCTGCTGGCCGTGGCCGGCAGCGGCGTGATCGTGTACTCGGGGTGGGGGAGCGGCGGACTGCTGGCGGGTTTTTCCCTGGTTCAGGCTTCCAACGCCTGTTTTGCCGCCGGCCAGGTCTGGTATCGCCGTCTCTCCGCCGCTGGGCGGGCATGGCGGGACCGCGACGTTTTTGCCTGGCTATATCTGGGCGGCGCAGCGGCGGCCGCGCTGGCCATGGCCGTGAACCCGGGCGGGATCGACCTGCGGCTGGATGCCGCTCAAATTCTGGTCCTGCTCTACCTGGGGCTGCTGGCCTCGGGAATGGGTTTTTTTCTATGGAATATCGGCGCTTCCCGCGTCAGCACCGGGACGCTGGCCGTCATGAACAATCTCAAGGTTCCCCTTGCCGTTGCCGTCTCGCTGGCATTTTTTCATGAGCATGCCGATCTTCCGCGCCTGGCCGTTGGCGGCACGGTGATCGCTTTTGCCTTGTATCTGAACACACGGAGCGAGAGCATCCACAGGGATCGTGTGAGCAAAGCCGAGTAACCGTCTGGCTTGTTCATTTTCCCTGGCGGATTCCGTTTCATGCGGCTCCCGATGCCGGCACCCACATGAACACCGGGAATTCCGAAATAAACCTTATCCGCCAAGAATCAGTATAATGACTTCTATATTCTTTGGAGAAAGAAGGAGATACGCCATGAAACGAGGCGCGTTGATCGCCCTGCTGGTGATCATTGTCATCATCCTGGGTTTTTTCATCGTCGGCGGGTTCATCTACCTGCAGTTTACCCAGGAACCCTATGTTCCCCAGAAGGCTTACCTGAAGATCGACCTGGGGGGAGCCGTCAGCGAGACCGCGCCGATGCGTTTCCCGGCCATGAGCGCTTCCTCGCTTTCCATCCACGATCTCTGGCTGCACCTGGAGCGGGCCGCGCGCGATGAGCGCATTAAAGGCGTCATGCTGCGCATCCAGTCCATGGATGCCGGCTACGCCAAGATCAAGGAAATCGGCTGCCTGATCGAGAGGTTCGCCGCCAGCAAGAAGCCGGTGGCGGCATTCATCGTCGATGGCGGCCTGAAGGAATATTACCTCGCCTCCTTCGCCGACAAGGTCGTCATGTTCAAGGGCGGCGCCCTGGCGATCAGCGGCATCGGCGCTGAGGCCCTTTTTCTGAAGAATACGCTCTCCAAGCTGGGAGTGCAGGCCGAAGTGTTCCATATCGGCGACTACAAGACCGCCAGCAACACGTTCACCGAGGAGCGCATGACCCCGGCCCACCGCGAGTCCATGCAGGATCTCATCGATGACATTTATCAGGCGGTGATCGAGGGCATCGCCGTCAACCGCAAGCTGGACGCGGCGAAGGTCAAGGAGATTCTCGACCGCTCGCCGCTGCCCCTGGAGCATTACCTCCAGGCCAAGCTGGTGGATTCACTGGGATACGAGGACGACCTGTTCAAGTTGATGCCCGCCACCTATCCCGAAGTGAAATTCAGTACCTACGCCAAGACCCGCTCGCCGCTGCCGTTCAGCGGCGCCAAGAAGATCGCCGTCATCTTCGCTGCCGGCGAGATCAACATGGGGAGCAGCGGCGGTGATTCGCTCTTCGGCGGCGAAGTTCTGGGCGCCGACACCCTGGCCGAGCAACTGCGCCAGGCGCGGAACAATTCCTCGGTCAAGGCGGCGGTGCTGCGGATCGACAGTCCCGGGGGATCGGCCGTCGCCTCCGACGTCATCCTGCGCGAGGCCGAGCTGCTGGCCAAGAAGAAACCCCTGGTCATCTCCATGTCCGACATGGCCGCCTCGGGAGGCTATTGGATATCGCTTTCGGCTCACAAGATCATTGCCCACCCTGAGACCATCACGGCCTCGATCGGCGTCATCTCCGGCAAGTTCGTCCTGAAAGGCCTGTACGACAAGATCGGCGTCAGCAAGGAGATCCTCACCACCTCGGAATTTGCCGGCATGTACTCCGATTACCGGCTTTTCAGCGAGCGGGAAAAGGGGAAGGTCCTCGGCGACATGCAGCGCATTTACGACGATTTCCTGGGCAAGGTGGCGCGCAACCGCAAGATGGAGGCCGCGGACGTCGACCGCATCGCGCGCGGCCGAGTCTGGAGCGGCCGCGCGGCGCTGAGGCTGCGTCTGGTTGACGGCCTGGGGGGCTTGAGCGACGCGCTGGAGGAGGCCAGGAAGCTGGCCCGCATCCCGGCCGGCGAGAGGTTCGGCGTGCGCGTCTACCCGCAGAAGAAATCGTTCTTAGAGCTGATCTTCGAAATGGCCGAGGTCAAGGCCGAGAACCCGCTGGATGTCCGCTCCAGGCTGAAGGCCTACCAGCGCTTCTTCCCGGCCATGGCCATGCCGTTTGCCCTGAAGTGCTTTTAAAGGGAACGAAGTTCGACGTTCGACGTTCGACGTAGAAGGCCCCATATCGATAGTTTTGTGAAATGGTTTTTTCTGGGCAGGGAAATCTCTTTTTATTGCAAGTTGAACATCGAACTTCGAACTTCGAACCTCGAACCGGATGTATCTGGAAGCTCGGTCAGCCCTAGTCCCAGCGCAGTTCGTATTCCGAGACGGGCTGGAAGTTGGTCAGCGACTTGATGATCTCCACTTTCACGTTCTTGCCGCCGGCGATCTCCAGGGAGCGTTCGACCCAGCCGCAGATGCGGAACTCGGTGGTCTTGTCCATTTCCGGGAAGTGGCTGACGCGGACCAGGCAGTAGTTGGTGTCGCTGACGGGCACGGTGATGGTGCAGGGGCGGTAATAGGAGCCGAGGTATTCGCCGGCCTTTTCCACCAGCGTGTTGGTCTTGGGAATTTTGACCAGCAGCTTGAGCAGGCCGTGAAAGCGGTTGTCGGCGCTCATGCGGCCGAAGTCCCAGGCGGCCTTCTTCAAATCCCAGTCGTAGAAGAGCTGGGCGATGTTGGCCATGGGCTCGATCAGCGTCTCCCTCAGCGGGAACCAGGCTTCCGGGTTGATCGTGGATGAATAAACCTTGCGGGCGGCGGGGGAGATCAGTTCCAGCCACTTCTTCAACCCGTAATGGCCGAACTTGTCCAGGATCATCTTGGGCGTCGATGCGATCACCAAGCCTTTAACTTCGGTCATGATGGCTCCTCCTTGGCTGGCCTGACGCTCAGCGGCTCTCCAGGTTCATCAACAGCGACATGGCCTCCTGCCGCGGGCCGAGGCTCTCACGGAACACGCCGCGCACTGCCGAGGTGATGGTCAGGGATCCGGGTTTTTTCACTCCGCGCATGGTCATGCACAGGTGCTCGGCCTTGATCACCACCATCACCCCCATGGGATCGAGGGCCTGCACCAGGTAGTCGGCGATCTGCTTGGTCAGGCGTTCCTGCAGCTGCAGGCGCCGGGCCAGGTAGTCGACCAGGTAGCCCAGGTTGTTCAAGCCGATGATGCGGCCTTTCTTGGGGATATACGCGATGCTGGCCTTGCCCGAGAAGGGCAGCAGATGGTGCTCGCACATGGAATAGATGGGGATGTCCTTGAGGATGACCATCTCGTCGTGCTTTTCCTCGGTCAGGCACTTGAGGAAATCGTCCGGCTCCTGGCCCGTCCCCGACAGGACTTCGGCGAACATGGCCGCCGCCCGGCGCGGCGTCTCCAGCAGCCGCTCCGATGAAGCGTCCTCGCCAATGCCCTCCAGGATCAGCGCGACGCCGCGTTTAATCTTTTCCAGGTCCATTTTCTTCATGCATGACCCCCCATACCATGAGCATGGCTTCCTTGGTGGAAATGCCCAGCTCGGCGGCCAGGCGGCAAACATCGTCGAACTCGGGCTTGACGTTCACGGCCCGGCCTTGGCGCAACGCGGATTTCAGCCGCACCTCGCGCCCGGCCACGCGCAGCGAACGCGTCTCGCGCTCCAAAACGACGCGTTCGCAGAAGCGCCGGCGCAGGCCGATGGCCGTGCTCTCGGCGAAGACGGCGGCAATGACCTTGTCCTGCGCCTCGTCAGGGCACAGGACCGTCAGTTGGAACCCCGGCCGCCCTTTCTTCATCAGTCCCGGGGCGATAAACACGTCCAGGGCGCCGGCGTGAACGATGCGATCGCAGGCATGGGCCAGCAGCTCGGGGCTGATATCGTCGAGAAAGCTCTCCAGCACCCAAACGCCGTCGCCGGAGCGTGCGTCCTCCTTTTCCTCCAGAATGGCGCGCAAAAGATTGGGCGCCCCGGCGAACGACTTGTGTCCACAGCCGTAACCGGCCCGCAGCGGGCGGGCGCTGCCCCTCGAGGCGGCCTGACGCCCGAACGTGGTCAGGATCGCCGCGGCGGTCGGGGTGAGGCGCTCGTCCTCGATGTCGCCGCTGCGGCAAACCAGTCCCTGGACCATGTGCAGGACCGCCGGCGGCGGCACCGGCAGCTGGCCGTGACGGGTGCGCACGCTGCCGAAGCCGGTGACCAGGGTGGTGAAGACGATCGGGCAGTGCTCCAATTGTTCCCAAAGCCAGCAGAATCCCAGGATGTCGACCAGTGAATCGTCGGCGCCGACCTCGTGCAGGTGGACGTTTTTGAGCTCCTGGCCGTGGACGGCGCTTTCGGCCTCGAAGAGGGTGCGGAAGATGAGCCCGGCGTCATGGCGGACCCTTGGCGAAAGGGGAACCTTGGCGATGAATGCCTCGATCTCGGTCCAGGTGACGGCATGAGCCGCCGGCGGCGCCTCGATCGTGACTTGCTTGCAGCGCAAATGGTCTTTTTCCGTGTCCGCGACCGAAATCGCAACGTCCAGCCCGATGGACTCGAACATCGTCTTGAATTCAGCGCCGGCGTCGAGCAGGTCGATGAGCGCGGCCAGGATCATGTCTCCCGATGCCCCGCTTTCGGTCTGGAATAGCAGTTCGCGCCCCATGGCGCATTTATACCTTATCGGCCCGGCGCCGTCAAGCGGTCGGTTTGCGCCGGGGAGGGTTTTCGGCCGGCCCGTTCAAGGATTTTGCATCCGTACCCCGCAGCGAGGCCGCTGAATTGACATTGCCGAGGCGCTTCCTGTATAAACCACAGGGAGGAGAACCATGAACCGGCGAATCCGATCGAAGATGCCCGAGTGGCTGGCCTTGAAGGAGCACGCGGCCGGCATGAAGCGGCAGCACCTGCGCGATCTTTTCGCCGCCGACCCGGAGCGCGGCCGGCGCTTCGCGCTCCAGGCCGAGGGCATATATCTCGACTTTTCCAAAAACCCGCTCAACGATGAGACCATGAAGCGATTGTTCGCCCTGGCGAAGGCCTGCGAACTCGAGCGGGAGACCCAGCGCCTGTTCTCAGGCGAAAAGATCAACCAGACCGAAGGCCGGCCCGCACTGCACTGGGCATTGCGCGATTTTTCCGGCAGTCCGCTGCCGGTCGACGGGGTCGACGTCATGCCGCTCATTCGCGAAGTCAGGGAGCGGATGGCCGCCGCCGCCGGCCGCATGCGCTCGGGAAACTGGATCGGCTACGGCGGCCGTCCCTTGCGGCACATCGTTCACATCGGCATCGGCGGCTCCGATCTGGGCCCGCGCATGGCTTTCTCCGCCCTGCGTTTCTATTCCCAGCGCGACCTGCAGGTCCATTTCGTCTCCAACCTCGATCCCAGCCACCTGTCCGATACGCTGCGTCCCCTCTCCCCGGAAACGACGCTGTTCATCCTGGCTTCCAAGACCTTCACTACCCAGGAGACTGTGGCCAATGCCATGGGCGCCCGCGACTGGCTGCTGGAGTATTTTCAGGATCATGCCGCCCTGGGCCGGCACTTCGTTGCCGTGACCGCCAATCCCCAGGCGGCTCTGGCATGGGGAGTCGCCGCCGAAAATGTCTTCGAATTCTGGGATTGGGTGGGCGGGCGGTATTCGCTCTCATCGGCCGTCGGGCTGTCGCTGATGATGGCCATCGGTCCCGAGCGTTTCATGGAGATGCTGGGCGGATTGGAAGCCATGGACCGCCATTTCCGCAGCGCGCCTCCGCAGGACAACCTGCCGCTGCTGCTGGCATTGCTGGGCGTTTGGCATGCCGATTTCATGGGGGCCGCCACCCAGGCCGTTCTGCCGTACAGCCAGTACCTCCGATTTTTCCCGGCCTTTCTGCAGCAGCTGGAGATGGAATCCAACGGCAAGAGCGTCGATCGCGACGGCAGGAAAGTGGATTACGCGACCGCGCCGGTGCTCTGGGGCGAGCCGGGCAGCGGGGGGCAGCATGCTTTTTTTCAGCTGCTGCACCAGGGCACGCAAACGGTTGCCTGCGATTTCATCGGTTTCCGCCGCTCCCTGGATCCGTTCCGTGACCAGCACGAGCAATTGCTGGCCAACCTGTTCGCCCAGGCCCAGGCACTGGCCTTCGGCAGCACCCGTGAGGAGCTGGCCCGCGCCAGGGTCCCGGCGGAGCTGCTGCCATACCGCGAGTTCGCCGGCAACCGGCCCAGCAACATCCTGCTTGCCGAGGAACTCACTCCCGGTGTCCTTGGCAAGCTGATCGCCCTCTACGAGCACAAGGTGTTCGCCCAGGGGGTGCTGTGGAACATATTTTCCTTCGACCAGTGGGGCGTGGAGCTGGGAAAGAGGATCGCCGGCCGCCTGCTGCCCAAGATCAGGGGGGAACTGCCCGCCGCTGACGAGGACAGTTCGACCCGGGCATTGATTGAATATTTCAGAAAATGATGTTAGACGTTAGACGCTAGACGCCAGCAAGAGTGCCGCATTCGGCGTCATGTCGAAATGAGTATCAATAAAATCTTCCCGTGGAACATAATGAAATTGTCTTGTTCATCCAATAAATAGAAATTCATTGCTGTTTTCCTGCTAACGACTAACGTCTAGCGTCTAACGTCTGATCCAAGTTGCATTAGGGCATTTGTAATTGCTATAATGTCCCAATGCAAGCCTTGAAATTTTTCCTGATCTCATTGCGGCCCAAGCAGTGGGTGAAGAATGTCTTCATCTTCGCCCCCATGATCTTTTCGCTGCACATGTTCCAGGCTGCCTACATCTGGCGGAGCCTGCTGGCCTTCCTGCTCTTCAGCCTGGTCACGGGCTGCATGTACGTTTTCAACGACGTTCTGGACCGCGAGAAGGACCGGCTGCACCCGGTGAAGCGGGAGCGGCCCATCGCCGCCCACCGCCTGAACGTGCGCTGGGCGCTGGCGCTGGCGTTGACGCTGCTCGCCGTCGTGCTGTTGCTCATTGCCGGCTTCAACCGCGAATTCTTGCTGATCACTCTTTCCTATGTCGCCCTGAATGTGTGCTATTCGTTTTTCCTGAAGCGGGTGATCATCATCGACATCATGGTCATCGCCCTGGGATTCGTGCTGCGGGTCATGATCGGCGGGGCGGTGAACGCCGTCGCCCTCTATCCCTGGATCCTCATTTCCACCTTCCTGCTGGCCATCTTCCTGGCCCTGATCAAGCGTCGCCAGGAGCTGCTCAAGATCCAGGATCTGCATCCCGAACAGGTCACGCGCAAGACCCTGGAAAGCTACAACATCGGCATGCTGGACCAGATGATCAGCATTGCCACGGCCACCACCCTGATCTCGTACATCATGTACGTGCTCTCCCCGGACGTGCAGCAGAAGTTTCACACGAACAACCTTTTTTATACGGTCCCGTTCGTCATTTTCGGCATTTTCCGCTACCTTTTCCTCTCCTACGCGCAGGGCGAGGGCGAAAGCCCTTCCGACATCATCACCAGCGACCTGCCATTCACCCTGAATCTTCTCCTCTGGGTCAGCGTCTTCATCCTGCTGGTGACGCGCTGAGGCGGCATTGGGGAACCTGGACGTCATCAAACGGCTGCAGCAATCCGCAGTAAGCCAGGAGGAACTGGAGGAAATCCACCGCCGGCACAAGGACGATTACCGCGTGCTGCTGGGGTTGGCGCAGCATCCCCGCTTCCCCCAGGGACTGGCGCTGGGCATCCTCAGCAAGCTGTTTGCCGTCGACCTGGTGCGCGTCATCAAGAATGTCCGGACCAATCCCTTCGTGCGCAAGAAGGCCGAATTGGAATTTCAGCAGCGCTATAAGCGGCTGGCGCTGGGAGAGAAGATTTCCCTGTTGAAGATGGCCTCGAACACCCTGCTCCTGGCCCTTTGCGACGAGGACCACCCCCAGCTCATCCAAACCATCCTGCAGAACCCCAGTTGCAGCGAGGAGGTCGTGCTGCGCTTCGTCAACCGCAGCCATGACCGCAGCCGTTTCTACCAGGCGCTCGCCGAAACCGCCTGGTTCCAGAGCCCGGCGGTGGCTGAGGCCGTCGCCCACGACCCGGAGGCCCCGATCCGCATCCTGCAGATGATCATTCCCCACCTGGGGCTGGCCGGGCTGCAAAAGCTGTTTCGCGACGATAGCACGCACCGGACGGTGCGCGACCAAATCCGATCCTACATCGAAAACCGCGACGCCGGCCGTTGAGAATGCCCGCGGCCTTGCCCCGACCGCCGACCTGGGTTACAATCGGTCCCTGATGAGAATGCAATGCGGCGTCATCCTTGTTTTCCTGACGGCGGGCGGCTGCCTGTCCGCCCAGGACGGGGGCGTTCCATTCGCCTGGCCCCTGGCCATCGATGACGGCGTCAGCTCGACCTTTCAGGAATTCCGCGCCAACCATTTCCATGCCGGCATCGACCTGCGCACCATGAAGCGGACGGGCTTCCCGGTGCTGGCCATCGCCGACGGGACGGTCGAGCGTTTGACCGTGACGCGGCGCGGCTATGGGCGCAGCCTGCTATTGCGCCATGCCAGCGGCTTTTCCTCGCTGTACGCCCACCTGGACCGCTTCCGCCCCGACCTCGAGGCCGTTGTCGCCCGCCTGCGGTCAGCGGCCGGGAAAAAATACTTCGGCGATCACACGCCCGCCGGACCGGTGGCGGTCCGCCGCGGCGAGGTCATCGCTTTCAGCGGCGAGAGCGGCGCCGGATTTCCCCACCTGCACCTGGAGATCCGTAATGCCGCCGGACGCGCCGTCAATCCCCTGAAGGTGATCGGCAACCTGCCGCCCGACTCCCGGGCCCCCCTGCTGAAGGGGGTGCTGCTGCGCAGCCGCGCCGGCACGCTGATCAACGGAGATTGCGGCGAGTTCTATTTCCGACTGCGCCGGGACGGTGCCGCCTTCACGCCGGCGGAGCCCTTGAGGATCAACGGCCCCTGCGACGTCGTCCTGCATGCCGTCGATCTCTCCGGCGTCGCCCATGTTGTCGCCCCCTACTGCCTGGAGGCCAGCCTGGACGGCCGGCCGGTATTCGCCATCGCCTTTGACCGCCTGAGCCGCGACGACAACAACCAGCTGGGCATGCTGTATGACATGGCCTTCTCGCTGCCCTCAACCTATTTTTTCAATCTCTGCTCGCAGGAAGGGTTCGCCCTGGAAAATTCCCGGCTGCGGCTGGCCGACGAATTGCAGCGCCTGGAACCCGGCGCCCACGAGCTCCGGGTGCAGGTCGGCGACGCCCAGGGAAACTTTTCGCAGGCCGTCTTGCCGCTGAACCGGGATGCGCAGGACGAACCGCGGTCTTTCCAGCGCCGCATTGCTCCAATCGACACCGGCGGCGGCTGGATGCAGCGTGTCGAGTTCTCCGTTCATGCCAACCGCGGCCACGTGATGGTCAAAGCCGAGGATTTTCCGACGCCGGCCGCGCAGCTGAAACTGAGGGTGATCCAGGGAAAGCAGGAACGGGTCATGGCGGCCCGGGAATACAAGCAAGGCCTCTTTTTCTGCTTTCAGCCGCTGAACCATGAGCCGAGCCTGCAACTGCGTTTTGAGTTGTCCGTCGACGGCCGGGTCGTGGAGGCCAGGCAGAAGGTCGTGAGGCTGGCCTGGCTGAAGAACCGCATGGCGCAGGCGGTGCATTTGGGCGCATTCACGGCTGAATTCGGTGCCACGACGGTTCGCGAGCCCACCGTGCTGCTATTGGAGGAGGTGGCCCTGGTTCCCGACCTGCCGCTGCTGGGCACAGCGGTCCGCACGCAGCCCGGCCATTTCGCCTTCCTGGACGAAGTCCGGTTCAAATTCCGATTGCCCGCGGGGACCGAGCGCATCGGCCAGCTGGGGATATTCAGGTACCGGCCGGCAAAGCGCAGCTGGATTTACGTTCCGACGCTCCATGATCGCGGGCAGGGGGCCGTGAGCTGCCGCGTCCTGAACGCCGGGACCTTCGCGCTGCTGCGGGATGCAATCCCCCCCGCCGTTTCCCTGCAGCGGCCAGATTCGCGGGTGAGCAGCAAGCTGCGCCGCCTGGTGGTCCGCATCAGCGACAAGGGCAAGGGCGTCGACGACGAATCCCTGACGGTGCGGCTCAACGGCCGGATGTTGGACGCTGAATTCGATCCCGATTGGGGCCATGTCCTGATCACGGATCCGGAAAACCTGAAAAGCGGCAGGAACGAGCTGCGCGTCCAGGTGGCCGACCTGGGCGGCAATCGCAGCGATCAGGTTCTGGCTTTTGACCTGCAGTAGGCCCCAGCGTCACGACGGCTCCACTCCTTTCGCGGTAAGGTCCCGCAATTTTGCCAATGACTGTGGAAATCCCGTTCAGGAGAGCCAGAGAACATGATGGGATATGGATTTTGTCGGATTGCATACTTTCCATTCTCCGGGAAAGGCTATGTTAAAGGAGATATCTTGAGATGTTCATGGGGCAATGCTTCCGCGAACTTCAACTGCGCCGATCCTGATTCAGCCGAAAGTTGACAACGTCAGTGCGGAAGTGAGAAAATCGTAATCTCCGGCCTCGCCTTGTATAATCGTTATACATGCTCCTGTCGGGACCGGTGATGGAACGCGCGGGAGGCTGGACTTGGCCGGGAACCTGGACGATTCTTTCGCAGGCGATGTGCTTTTCATGCGCCTGCGCCTCCTTGGCGATATCGTATTCACCATCCCTGCGGTCGCCCTGTTCAAGGAACGTTTCCCGGGCACCCGCCTGCATTATGTCGTGGAAGAGCGCTTCCACGAGGTCGCCGGGTTGATCCCGGGGGTGGACAGCGTCATCACCGTTCCCCGCAGCCGCCGCTGGCGGGATTTCCTGGCTTTCCGCCGCCGGGTCCGGGAACGGAACGTGGGCACCATCATTGATTTCCATTCGGGCCCGGCATCGGCGCTGTTGACGCGGGTCAGCGCTGCCCGTTGCCGGATCGGCTACCGCACGCCGAACCGCAACTGGGCTTACAACCGGCTGATCGAGCGTTCGCTCCCCGGGCCGCCGGTCCATTCCGTGCTCAGCCAGGCCCGGCTGTTGGCAGCCGTGGGCATCGTTGCCGCCGACCCGCCGCCGTACCCGCCGATCGCCGCGCGCCCCTTGTCATTCTCCTCCCGCCTGGCCCCGCTCACGGGTTTGCATCCCATGGTGGTGCTGCACCTGGGCGCGGGAAACCGCTTCCGGGACTGGGGCGAGGATCATTTCGTCGAGCTGGCCCGGCGCCTGACCGCGGACAAGGCGGCGGTCGTCCTGATCGGCGCCAGCCCTGAGGAGCGCCTGCGGGCGGCGCTTTTAAGCCGTATGCCGGGCTTGCACGACCTTTCGGGCCCCCTGCCGGTGTGCGAACTGCTGGCGCTGATCCATGCCGCGACGGTCTATGTGGGCGCCGATTCGGGCCCGTTGCACCTGGCTTCCCTCACCGCAACCCCTCTGGTGGCGCTGTACGGCCCCAATCGCCCCGCAATCAGCGGCCCCTGGAAGCGCCGGGCGCTGGAGATCATCGAGCTGGAGATGAGCTGCCGCCCGTGTTCCCAACGGCGCTGCAAGTATGGTACAATACCCTGCATGCGCGACATCAGCACGGACAGGGTCTATGAAGCGGTCAGCCAGTTCATCCACTGAAACGGCGTTCGCCCTGCTGCTGGGTTTCCTTTTTCTGATCGATGTTTCCATCGCCGCCTGCTATGTCCTGGGAACGATCATCCTGGCGCTGTTCCTGTTCCACCTGCTGCGCGGCGGCCGCTTCCCGGCGCTGCCCTCCTACAACTGGTTCTTCGCCGCCTACATCGTCTTCACCCTGCTGGCGACGGTGTTTTCCCTTGACCGTGCCGCCAGCATCCGCGACAACAAGGAATTGCTGATCTTCCTGCTGATCCCGATCTACCATTGGCTGCTCGATTCCTGGAAACGGGTCCGCCTCTCGCTGTGGGTTGTCCTGGCTTCGGCGGTCTTTTCCTCACTGGCGGGGATATTCACCGTCTGCAGCAAGGGCATCGTTTTGAATGACCGCTTGACCGGCTTCACGTCGCACTGGATGACCTATTCCGGCCTGCTGATGCTGCCGTTCATCTTTTTCGCCGTGCGCCTGGTGCTGCGTCACGATGACAGGAAGGAGGCGGCCATCGTTTCCCTGGCCCTGGTCGCCATGCTGGCCGCCATCGCTTTTTCACTGACCCGCAACGTCTGGCTGGGCATCGCCTTTTCCCTGGCGCTGTTCCTGGTTTTCTTCAGGCCCAGGTATTTCCTGGCGCTGGCGCCGCTGCTGCTGCTGCTGGTGCTGCTGGCGCCGGCAACGGTAAAGAGCCGCGTATTCTCCATCGTCGACCTTCAGGACCGCTCCAACCGCGACCGCATCCACATGGCCTGGTCGGGTTGGAAAATATTCCAGGACCGCCCCTGGACCGGAGTCGGCAGCCACAATATCGAGAAGGTCATCCTGGGCAACGAGGCCCGCTACCGCCACCCGGACGCCGAGCAAGTCAACCTGCACCTGCACAACAATTTCCTGCAGATCCTTGCCGAACGGGGCATCTTTGCCCTGGCCAGTTTCGCCATGGCCTGCCTGTGGATCCTGCTGCAGGTCCTGAAACGGCTGAGGGAACAGGCGGGCGCGGGGCGCGCCCTGGCCGCGGGAGCGCTGTTCGCTTTTGTCGGTTTCCTGGTCGCTGGCCTGTTCGAGTACAATTTCGGCGACAGCGAGATCAAGTTCATGCTGTTTTTTTTCATCAGCCTGCCATTCTTGGCATTGCCGGGGGAGGCCCATGCGCAAAATGAACCGCTTGGCTGAGATTTGCTCCCGTTTCTCCGGCCGCAGGATCCTTGTCTATGGGGACGTCATTCTCGACCGCTACATCTTCGGCCATGTCGAGCGAATTTCTCCCGAGGCGCCGGTGCCGGTGGTCTCGGTCGAGCTCGAGGAGTCGCGCCTGGGCGGAGCCGGCAACGTGGCGGCCAACATCGACCGCTTGGGCGCCAGCGGGGTGCTGCTGGGCGTGGCCGGGGAAGACGTTTTCGCCGCTGAGATCGCCCGCCTCAAATCCGCTGGCGACCGGGTGATCCGCGACGCGCAGAGCCGAACCATCGTCAAGACGCGCATTGTTTCCCAGCGCCAGCAGATCGTGCGCATCGACCGCGACGGCCGCATCCGCCTGGAGGCGGACGTCCTGGAGCGGGTGCGCGCCGCCATCGCCGCCGAGCGGGCCGACGGCATCATCGTTTCCGACTATGCCAAGGGCACGGTGAATGCCGAGGTGATGGCGCTGCTCAAGGAGCGGGCCGACTCGGCGGGCATCCCCATCGTGGTGGATCCCAAGCCGTCCCATTTCCGCCTCTACCGCGGCGTGACCGGGCTGACGCCCAACCTGAAGGAAGCAGTGGAAATGGCCGGCCGGGCCATCGGCGGCGAGGACGACCTGGCCACTGCCCTGCAGCGCATCCGCCGCAAGTTCGCAGCGCGTTTCACGATCATCACCCGCGGCAGCGAGGGAATATCCGCGGCGGAAACCGGCCGCCGCAGCTTTCATCTGCCGGCCTTCAGCCGCGAGGTTTTTGACGTCACCGGCGCCGGCGACACCGTCGTCGCGGTGCTGACCCTGGCCCTGGCGGTGGGTTCCGAACTGCGCGAGGCGGTGGCCCTGGCCAACGCCGCCGCCTCGATCGTGGTCGAGCGCGTGGGCACCTCGCAGGTTACGCCGGAGGAGCTCCTGGAGAGGATGGCCTCCATCCTCAAGCATCATTGAGCCGGCTGCAACTGCTCAAGGCCCTGGCGCCCGGCTTCCTGCCGCTCCTGGTTTTCATCGCCGCCGACGCCCTGTGGGGCACCCGCGTCGGCCTGGTCGTGGCCGTGGCCTCCGGAATCATCGAAATGGCGGTCACTTATGTCCAAAACCGGACGTGGGACCGCTTCGTCATCCTGGACACCCTGCTGATCGTGGCCATGGGCGGCTTGTCGCTGCTGCTGGAAAACGACATATTTTTCCGCTTGAAGCCGGCCATCGTGGAACTCGTTTTCTGCCTGATCCTGGGCATCTCGGCCTTCTCGCCGCTGAACCTCATGCTGGCCATGTCGCGCCGCTATCTCAAGGGCATCGCCTTCAGCCGCGAGCAGGCGCGGGCAATGACGCGCAGCATGAGGGCCCTCTTTTTCATTTTCCTGGGCCACGCCGCGCTGACGGTCTACGCCGCCTTCGCCCTGTCGCTGCAGGCCTGGGGATTCATCTCCGGCGGCCTGTTCTACTTACTGTTCGCCGCTTTTTTCATCAGCGAGTGGCTGCGTAACCGCGCTCAGGCGAGGCGAACGGCGGCCGCCATGGCGCAGTACGCCGACGAGGAGTGGTTCGACCTGGTCGATGCCGACGGCAGGGTGATCGGCAAGGCGCCGCGCAGCCTCTGCCATGCGCGAAAGGGGCTGTTGCACCCGGTCGTTCACCTGCATGTCCTGGATGGGCGCGACCGCCTGTTCCTGCAGAAGCGCTCGCCGGCCAAGCAGATCCAGCCCGGCAAATGGGACACTGCCGTCGGCGGGCACGTGCGCAGCGGCGAGGGGATCGAGGCGGCCCTGAAAAGGGAAACCGTTGAGGAGACGGGGCTGGAAGGGCTGAAAACCGTGGCGCTCGCCCGCTACGTGTGGGAAAGCGACGTCGAGTCGGAGTTGGTGCACATGTTCATCGCCCGCAGCGCGCGGCAGCCGCGAGTGGACCCCAGCGAGAGCACGGAGGGCAGGTTCTGGAAGATCGCCAAGGTCCGGGAAGCGCTGGGCAAGGGGATGCTCACGCCCAACCTCGAGTTCGAGTTTCCGATCCTGATGGAGCGGGTCTTCGGAGAAAAACCCTCCGTTCAATGACCCGGCGAGCCCTTAATGTCAGTGACCGTGTCAGTGTCAGCGGCCAACATGGAACTTGGAACATGGAACGTGGAACAGGGGAAACAGCCCGTAGGGGAGTCGAACCCCTCTTGTCGGAATGAAAATCCGATGTCCTAACCGATAGACGAACGGGCCACGAGATGAGCCGTGTTGGATTCGAACCAACGACACCCGCCTTAAAAGGGCGGTGCTCTGCCAACTGAGCTAACGGCCCGATCCAGCCAGCGGTAAATTTAACACAATCGGCCGGGACTGTCAATCGCGGCCGGTGGATGGGGCGGGCGGCGAATCGGCTGGCGGATCAGCAGATCGATGGGTCGCGGAGCGGCGGCCGCTTGGCGGTGAATTCTTGGCGCCGGCCGACCGGGGAAAGGCCTGGGGCTTGACGCAGCTCAATCGAAATAGAACGTGACACCGGCGTGGATCAGGAAACCGCTCATGTCCAGGGGTTCAAAGCCCTCGAAATTCCGGGAGAGTTTTCCCTGCAGGTACTGATATTTTCCTTCCAGGAGGATCCCCAGCCTCTGCTGGAACCGGTAAGCCAGGCCGAGGCGGCCGTTGAGCCCGAAGGCGAAGCGCCGCGTCTCGGCCAAGCCCGCGCTGATCGAATTGTCCTCGAAATTGATGAAATCTCCGGACTGCTGGTAGGTCCAGGCATACACGCCGGCTCCGATCCCGGCATACGGATTGAGGCGATTGCGGTGGCCGATGGGATAATACTTCAGGTTGGCCTCGACCGGAACGACGCGCAGGGTGATGGTCTGGAAGATCGGGCTGCCGTCCTCGAACTCGTAGTCGCGGTACTGGGCGTAGACTGTCTTGGCATAGCCGCCCACTTCCGCCGACAGCGAGAAGCGGCGGGCGATATACAGCTCGTATTCGCCGCCGTACACCACGTTGACCATGTCGGCGCGATCGAAGGTGAGGTTCTCCTGGTTGATCGTCCACAGGTCGGATTGAAGCGCGGGAATGAACAAACCGATCTTCAAATGAATGCTCTGCGAGCCCAGCAATCCCGACATCAGGCCGAATCCGGCGAGCCAGACAGCGATGCGTTTCATGTTGAACCTCCGTCATACTGAAAGCAAGCGGCATGCCAATTCAACAAGGCGATCCGAGCATGAAAATGTCCCATTTTCAGGACAGGAGGCGGCGCAGCGTGTCGATTTTTGGCAGGGAGTTGAAACGCGCCAGCTCACGGCCCTCCTTGAAAAGGATGAGCGCGGGGACGCCCAGGATCATGAAGCGGGCGGCGATGCCGGGTTCTGCTGTCACATCGACCTCGAAGGCCGCGACGGAGACCGGGAGCAGTTCATGCAGCCGGGAGGGCAGGGTCTGGGAGATCTTCTTGCAGGGGGCGCAGCCGGGCGATGAGAAATCCAGCAATAGGATGGGGCAGGCCTGGAGTTTGCCGTCCAGTTCGGCCAGGGTGATCCTTTCCATAGTCATTCCTTTACCAGGTCGGCGATTTTTTCCTCGATCTGCTTCAGGGTCCCCGACCCGGTTTTGAAAAAGGCGGTCCTGCCGTCGCGACCGATGAAGACCATGGTGGGGATGGCCGTCACCGCATATGCGTCAAATGCGCGGCCCTCGGCGGAAACGGCGATGGGGTAGTGGATGCCGTTGCGTTCGATGTATTTGCGGATCAGGCTCAGTTCCTCCTCAGGGCCGACCTGGGGCTTGTTTTCCAGGTCGTCGCTGTAGCGGCCATAGAGCCGGGTGTAGCCGATGACCAGCAGACCCTGGTCGCGGAATTTGAGGTACTGCTCCTGAAGGGCGGGCATGACCTTGCGGCAGGGGCTGCACCAGGGCGCCCAGAAATCGATGATCACCACCTTGCCTTTGAGGTCAGCCAGGGGCTGCAGCTGGGAATTGAGCCAATGGTCGACGTCCAGCGGGGAAGGCGGCTGGTCGATCATCGTCAGTTGCCGGCGTTCGCTTTCCCATGACGTTTTCAGAGACGGATCGGCGACCAGGGCCAGGGCCTTGTCGAAATGGGCCGCGGCCTTGGCGGCCTGGCGGTTCTCCTTGGCCAGCATGGCCAGGTTGGCGTGGAGCCTGGGCAGCAAGGTCCGGATGCGCCCGGGAAGCTGAGGCATGTCGATCAGCTTCTGTGAAAATTCCTCACGCACCGCGGTCTCGGGATGGGAAAAGGCCAGGGCCAGGCAAATGTCGTAAAACTGGTCATCGCGGGGGGCGATGGCCTCGATCTCGCGAAAAAGGCGCGCCGCCTCGGGATGATTGCGGCGAATCAGATGCAGGACCACTTTCTGCATGCGCGCTTCGGCACCGAGGCCGTCCCGGCGCCCGAGCAGGCGGTCGATGATTTTTTCGGCATCGTCAAAACGGTTGATCTCGATCATGATCTTGCTGCGCACCAGGTCGCGGGCGTCACTGGGCTTGAGATCGGCGCTTTTCCGCAACAATGCCTCGAGCTCGCGCTGGCGCTCGTCCTGCATGCGCTTGAATTCTTCGCTGAGCGGGTCGCGCTGCGTCCGGGCCGGGGAATTCCTCATCTTTTCGTTCAGCTGATCCTTCAGGCGGTCGTAGCGGCTGGTCAGCTCGGCGTAGGAACTGGCCAGCCCCTGAGCCTGTTCCGCGGCCGGTCGGCCGGCGCAGGCGCCCAGGGCGGCGAGGAAGAGCAGGAGCAACGCGATCTGTTTGGCCATGGTTCCTCCTTGGGACAATCTCGCGGTTCGGCGCTGACGCGCGAATTCTAGCACAGGCGCGCACGGTTTTCAAACCCGGCGCCGAGACCGCGGGCGGCGGCGGGAAGCAAAAAAAAGTATTTTCCCTATTGAAATATTTTTTTTTGTTTTATATAGTGCATGACAGACTAAAAAGCGAGGTAAAAAAAATGAAAGAATACAGGGTGCTGAACGATTTCGTTTATTATCGTGACCTGTTCTCCGACACCATGGGCATCAACTACCGGGTGGCGCCGCTGCAGAACCGCAAGCCGGCCGGGCACAAGGTGCTCTGCGAGGTGAGCCCGGCGATTTCCGGCAATGCCGACATGTGGAAGCGAGTCCGGCTGCTGCTGGAAGGGATCAAGAAATCCAACATTCCCTTCCTGTATTCCCCGGAAAAGATCAATGTCGGCGACCAGGGCAACCAGCTGATCTTCGAGTACTTCAAGGGCAAGAACCTGGAGCAGATCCTGGTCGATGCCGAGAAAAAGGGCATGCCCATCAATTTTGATCTGGCCATGTCCGTCAGCATCGCCATTGCCGATATCATTGAGGTCGGGTCGTCGATCATCGTCAGCGGCGAGCGTTCCTACCACGGCTTCCTCACTCCCGACAACATCCTGATCCACTACGATGGCAAGATCTTTCTGAAGAATTACGGCATCTTCCAGTACCTCGACAAGAACGACGCCTTCTATTCCGAGACCGAGAAGCGCTACGGATCATGGCTGACCCCCGAGTTCATGCGCAAGGAGCGCATCGTCTCCCAGTCCGATATCTACCACCTGGGTTACCTGATCTATCGCATTCTTACCGGCAAGTACTTCTCCTGCGCCGCCGGCGACGACTTCGACGCCAAATTCGCCAATCTGACCTTCAAGCAGTACATGCCATCGACCGACAAGAATTTCCTGACCCATGTCATCACCTTTTTCAAAAAAACGCTGAACCCCGACCCGCTGAAGCGGTTCCTGACCATCAAGGAATTCAAGGACTTCATCGCCAATTATTTCCACATCGAGGAGCTCTCCTCCATCACCTTCAACCTGGCCTACTTCATGAACTCGCTCTACGGCGAAGCGGTCGACGAGGAGGAGAAGATCCTCAAGCAGGAACTGGCCTACGTCGTCCCCGAGCCCAAAAAGGAGGCTCCCGCCTCCCCGCAAGCCAAGGAAGATCTGGTCAGCGGCATCCTGGACGGGCTGGACGAGCGCAAGCGGGCGCCGGGATGGCTGTGGCCGGTTTTGGGCGGCGTCGCCCTGGCCGCGGTCATCGGCATTTACATGGCCGTAAGTTCCGGCAAGAAAGTGAGCGAGGTCACCGCCGAGGAAAGGGCGCGGGAAGAGCAGCGCCTAAAGGCCCTGGAAGAGCAGCAGTCGCAGATCAAGGCCATGACCGACAAGA
The DNA here is from genome assembly GCA_964562095.1 of uncultured Clostridia bacterium. GTDB lineage: Bacteria > Acidobacteriota > Aminicenantia > UBA2199 > UBA2199 > UBA2199. The sequence goes on from CAZLSH010000013.1 coordinate 22,742, forward strand.
TCAAGGAACTGGAAACCCTGAAAGCCACGATCGACAACGAGGCGGAGAGGAGGGAGACGGAGCAGAAGATCCGGCAGCTTGAGGAACAGCGACGGAAAAATGAAGCGGAACAGGCGCGCTTGAAGTCCGAGGAAGAGACTCGCAAGCTGGAAGCGGCCGCGAAGCAACTGCAAGAGGAAGAGGCCCGGAAGTCCCAGGAGGCACTGGAGCGGAAGCAGGCCGAGGAAGAGAAAGCCAGGCTGGCCGAGATCGAGATGAAAAAAGCCGAGGCGGCCCGGACAAAGCCCGGCGACCAAGTGCCCCTGAACGAGGCCACGGTCCAGCCGGCCAAGATATCGGGAGGCGCCCCGGCCGTATCCGCGTCGATGCGCTCGAAATACCGGGGCAAGACCATGACCATCCCCACGACGTTCCTGGTCGATGAGAACGGCAAGGTGAGCAAGGTCAGGATCCTGACCGGAAATGTCCCGAGCGACATCAAGGTGCTGATCGAGGAAACCCTGAACAGCTGGAAGTACTCGCCGGCGCAGAAGGACAACGTCAACGTCAAGGTCTGGCTCTCCGTCCCCTTCAAGTTCTCCTTCTAAGCGAAGACGCGGGCGGTCAGCGCCCGGGACGGGCCAGGGCACAGAAAACGGGGAAAAGCACCAGCCGCTCCCGGCGGGCGAGCGCTCTTTTTTCCAGGCGCAGGATGCGGGCCAGCGTTGCGTCATTGAAGCCGGCCAGTTCCTGCCAAAACCGCCATTCCCGCTCCCAGGCTTCGTCGGCGGCGCCGCGCGGGACATCCAGGCAGCTGGCCAGCTCGACTTCGGCCGTGAAGCCGGCGCGCTGCAGCAGCGAGGAAAGCCGGCGGCCGATGAATGGGTCGCCGCCCTGGCGGCGGATTGGACCGATGAACATCTCCTTGAGGAAATCGAGTTCAGCCGGGTAGTCGACCCGGCCGCCGTAGTCGGGCTCGGCCAGCAGCAGAAGCGTTCCGTTCTCGGCGAGCAGTTCCCGGGTTCTTTTGAGGAAAAGGAGCGGCCGTTCCTGCCACAGCAGCACGAAGGAGAGGACGATCAGGTCGAAGCGCATTCCCTGTTTCAGCAGCAGCCGCTCGTCGCCGGCCAGGTAATCGTTCCCCGGGTAGCGGGCGCGGGCGAAGGAGGTCATCTCCGGGTCGCGGTCGACCGCCAGGATCGGCCGGGCGCAGATACGGCGCATCTCCTCGGCGATGACGCCGCTGCCGCAGCCCAGGTCGAGGATGCGCAGGCAACGGGCCAGCCCCGCCCGGCGAAAGAGGTAATGGCGGGCCGGCGCCAGCCAGCCGGCCTGCAGCAGGTAATGCTGGTGATATCTGCCGGCGTCCATCCCCGGAATATAAGCGCAATGAGGCCTGAAGTCAAACAGCCTAGGGGAGATTGAACGGCATGGTGATTGGTGATAAGATAAATTCTAATCTTGATCGCGGTCTCCTGGTTGCCCAAACGGGACGCCATGGGCAGGACCTGCAGGAGTTGGAAAAAGATGATTCGCTTGTTTCGCCATGACGGGCTGGAGATCATGCTCCGCGTCGATATGATCCGGGAAATCGATCCCGGCCCGCCCACCGTTATCACCCTGCTCGACGGTGAAACGCTGCAGGTGAAGAATACGTCCGTCGACGTAATGACCAAGATCCGCTCCTGCCGCCAGGGGATCGAGAGCGAGAACCAGGAATACGACCCCGTCGAGAAGGGGCGCCCGCGCCCCCGCCTGGCGCGCCGGGCCTCCCAGGCTGCGGCCCGAGATTCTTGCGCCGTTGACGCTGTCCCGGATCCCGACCAGCGATCCTAAGCGCTCCCTACGCTTCAGGTGGAGCTGGAGGGCAGCTCCAGGCCGTAGCCCTTGCGCTTATCCTCGGCCTTCAGCAGAAAGGCGAAAATGAGTCCCAGGATGCCGAAGCCCATGAACGTCAGCATGGGGATCGTGTAGTTGTAGGCGACCGCGACCGAGCCGTCGGCCGCAACGGTTCGCGATACGACGGAAAAACGGTCCAATATCCAGCCGATGAGGAGTGGCACGCCCATCAAGCCCCAGTTCTGGATGTAAAAGATCAGCGCATAGGCAGTGCCCAGTTGCTTCTCGGGGATCAGCTTGGGCACGGAGGGCCACATGGCGGAGGGGACCAGGGAGAAAGCCACTCCCAGGACGAGCATCAGCAAAAAGGCGACGGTCCAGTGGCTGAGCAGGGGAACGGCGAACAGGAAATGGACGCCGATCAGCATGGCCGAGCCCAGGAACATGATGGATGCCGCCTTGCCCTTGCGGTCGATCATGCGCCCGAAGAAGGGGGTCATGAAGATGTTGCCGAATGGCAACAGGCCGGGGATGATTCCGGCCAGGGCCAGCTTGACGTGGTATTTCTGGACCATCAGGTCGGTGGCATACTTGAGAAAGGGGAAGACCGCAGAGTAAAAAAGCAGGCACAGCATGGAGATGTACCAGAAGCCCTTGTTCCTCAGGATCAGGGAGATATCGGAGAGGCGGAACGGTTCCTCGTCGGCGGATTCCGCCCCGGCTTCGGAGGCATCGAGCTTGCGGTCCATGATCCCGTACACCAGGTAGCTGATGAAGCCGATGACCAGCAGAACCACGGCCAGCAACACCGGCGCCCCGACCGACTTGAAATGGGCGGCGATGGGGGCGGCGAGCATCAGGGCCAGCGCCGTGCCCATGCGCGCCATGGCCAGCTGCAGCCCCATGGCCAGCGCCATCTCCTTGCCCTTGAACCACTTGACGATGAGCTTGGTGGTGGTGATCCCCGCCACCTCGACGCCGACGCCGAAAATGGCGAAACCCAGGCCTGCCAGGTAGATCTGCAGCGGCATGCCGCCGATGACCGGCACGTTCTGCAGCAGGGGCTTGGGGTCGAAAACATGGGTGATGGCAAAGTACTTCAACACCGCGCCGGCGACCATCAGCAGCGTGGACATCGCCCCGGTGAAGCGCACGCCCATCTTGTCCAGGATGATGCCGCCGATCAGCAGCATGAACAGGAAGACGTTCAGCCAGCCGTAGGCGCTGGTAAAGAAGCCGTACTGGGTACTGGTCCAATGCAGCTGCTGCTCCAGCATGGGTTTCAGGGGCGCCATGACGTCGGCCATGAAATAGCCGCACAACATGGCCAGGCTGGCGATGCACATGGCCGCCCAACGGGCTTTGGGAGATTCGCGCAATGACGTTCTCAATGCTTGGGTCATGGTTTCCTCGTTTTTAATCCAGCATGGATCGAATGCTCAGCGGTTCGGCGGGTAGATGGAGATGCTCAGCGCCGCGGCCGGGAAAGCCGGCTTATTCAGGGCGGCAGGCCAGGCAGGGATGCCTGGACCGGTCAACACGGCGCCCAACACCCCGGCCAGCCGGCAGGCGACCACGCTGGCCGGCAACTTCGCCCGGTTCACTTCTTGGCTTCGCCCTGGGGTTTCTCGATGCTCAGGAGTTCAACCTCGAAGACCAGTGTGGCATTGGGGGGAATGGCCTGGCCGGCGCCCTGCTCGCCGTAGGCCAGGGCGCTGGGAAGGAATACCTGGTACTTGGATCCGACCTTCATCAGCTGCAGGGCTTCGGTCCAGCCCTTGATCACGTTCTTGAGCGGGAAAACGGCCGGCTCGTTGCGCTTGTAGGAACTGTCGAATTCGCTGCCGTCGAGGAGGTTGCCGCGATAATGAACCTTGACGGTGTCGCTCTCAATGGGAACAGGGCCCGTGCCCTCGGTGATCACCTTGTACTGCAGGCCGCTGGCGGTGACCTTGACGCCCGGCTTCTGGGCGTTCTCCTTCAGGAAAGCCTCTTCCCTGGCTTTGTTTTCACTGCCCTGCGTCTGGCGGCGCGCCTGCTCGTCCTTCATCATCTGCTGCTGGTAATCGGACATCACTTTCTGGATCTCCTCGTCGCCGAGCAGGGGGGCGGCGGCGGCCTGGCCGTCCTTCAGCCCCTGGAGCAGGATGTCGGCATCGATGTCCATGCGGCGGGCCTTGAAGTTCTTGCCGATGTCGAGGCCGATGGCGTAGCTGACCTTCTTTTTCTGGCTGTCCAAATTTTCTTTTTTCAAGGCCTGCGGGGTGGCGGCGGATTTCCGGCAGGCGCCGAGACCGAGCAGTCCCACAACCAAGGCGATCGCGAGATATTTTTTCATTTGCGGCTCCTTTTTTTTGAAAAAACAATATATCAGAAGCCCTGAACAAATACAATATAACTCTCTTTTATTCTTGTCCGTGTCCGCCCGTGTTCTTCTTTTTCTTTACTTTCCTTCAGACCTTCAGTTTCCGGATCAGGAACTCCAGGTAGCGCGACTTCATCTGGCGGCTGGCCAGGGCCTGCTTGAGGGGCGGCAGCTTCAGGATGACCCCCAGAATGGCGGCCATGGCCCGGTGGTTCCAATGGGCCTGGACATCGAAGATCAAATTCTGCAGTTTTCCCCTCTCGATGGCCATGACCACGGCGCGGTGGGTGGAGTTCAAGGGGGTGATCACGCGCTGCGGCCGCTGCGCCAGCGCGATGCATTTCAAGGGGCAGGCGGCGGCACAGACGCCGCAGCCCAGGCACAGTTCCGGGTCAAGGCGGGCGATCTTGCGCTGCGGCTGCCGGGGGTCAATGGCCGAGACCAGCGCCAGCGCCTGCACCGGGCAGGCCGCGACGCACTTGCCGCAGCCGCTGCAGGAGGCTTCGTCGATGACCGGCAGATAGTTGCTGGTTTGGACCGGATGCAGGAAGCCGAAGCGGCGGGCGGCGATCATGGCCTCGCAGCAGCAGCCGCAGCAGTTGCAGATGAAGCTAACCGCTTCGCGCACGTTCTCGCCGAATTGCACCAACAGCTGGTCACGCGCCTGCTGCAGCAAGTCCAGCCCTTCGCTGGCGTTGATGCGGCGGGCGATGCCGTGGCGGGCCAATGAGTCGGCCGTGTTGTTGAACGTCAGGCAGATCTCCCTGGCGGCGGAGCAGGCGAGGCCGAGATGCTCCATCTTGTGGCGGCAATAGCAGATGCCCACGCTGATGTGGCGTGCGCTGCGGACGATTTCGGAGGCGCGCTCGTAGTCGAGGACATGCAGGGAAATTTCCGCGTTCAACTCCGCCTCGTTCACGAACACCCGGCCCGGCCGCGTCTCGCCGCCGCAGAACAGCTGGCGGATGAATTCTTCCTCGACGTTGAGGTACTGGTGGAAAAGCTCGGACAGCAGCTTCTGGTCGATGTCGCCGCGCAGGCGCATCAGGGAGAACTCGAAAAAGCCGGCCATCGGGGGTGGCAGGAAATAGATCATCGTCCCGTCCCGGCCCTGGGCATCGACGAGAATGCCCCGGCCGGCCAATAAGTCCAGGATATTCCGTGCCTCCGTCTCGTTTTTTTTCCAGATGCCGGCCGCTTTGGCGGCCGTGAAGGGTTTGATGGGCAGCCCGGCGACCAGGGCGGCTTCGACCTCGGAAAACAGCAGCTGCAGGATGGCATACAAGGTGGCCGACGGCGGGGCCGCCTGGGGGTAGAGGTTCAGCCGGTCCATCAGGTCCTTGTACGCGGAACGGGCGGTCAGGTGTGCCATGGCCACCTCCCTCGACACTCTACCATGAATTGGCGACGAGTGGCAATCTCCACATCTCATCCACCCGCGCCAACCTGGCCGCTGCGGCGGAATGGTCCCGGGCCTGTTTGACACATGGAAAAAAATGTGGTACCATGACTCATCTTTAATTTGCGAGGAACAAGCCAACATGTTAAAAGGAAAAGTCAAATGGTTCGATGCCAAGAAGGGGTATGGATTCATCCACGGTGAGGACGGCAAGGATATCTTCGTCCACCATACCGCCATTATCTCCCAGGAGGGATTCAAAACCCTGGAAGAGGGGCAGGACGTTACGTTCGAGGTCATTCAGGAAGACAAGGGACCCAAAGCCGCCAATGTCAAAGTGGCGGAGTGATCCACCCAGCATCTGACCGTACTTTTCGATAACCCGCAAGCGGCCGATTCATTTCGCCGGCGACGCTGAACGGGTGTTATCTCCTTTTTACCCGCTGGTTCCCAGCTGCGCGGCCAGTGTCCGCAGTTTCCTTCGCACCCGCTCCGCGTTTTCCGGACCCAGACGCAGCATTAGCTTCTGCGCCGGGTTCAGCGCTTCCAGTTCCGGATCGGCGAACGCATAGCTTAGAATTTTCCTCTCGAGAGCGATGTGCTCCGTGATCCGCGGCGTCCGCAGCAGCTGCTGGCCGGCCTGGCGCAGCCGCTGGGCGAATGGGATGTCCGGGTAGCCCAGCTCACGGAAAGCCTTCTCCAGGGTGGGGCGCAGCGTCCTGTACCAGGTGATCCATGTCTTGTCCGGGACCGCCGTCAACGCATTCACCAGCGGTTCAAAGCGCCGGAAGCCCTTGGGATCCAATCGCAGCTCGCCGTCCTTTTCCATGACCTGGAAATTTTCCGCAGGCGCCAGGAAAGGCAGGAGCGGCGCCGGGCTCTCGCCGCGGGCGATGGCGTCCACGGCGGCGACCAGGGTGCGCACCAGTTCCTTCTGCTGCAGCCAGCCTTTGAGTGCCGCCGGAACCCCCTCTTCGCCGACCATCTCGCGCACGGCCGCGTCGCTCTGTTCCAAATCGAGATCGAGCGGGACGATGGCCGGGTCGCCTTCGTCCTTCCCGGCAGCCGCTCGCGGCGACACGACAGCCGCCGGCGCCGAGGCATCCGTGCCGGCGGCCCGTGGTTTCTGCGCCGGAGGAGCCAGGAAAAGGAAATAAGCCAGGGCGATGATGGCCGCGGCGACGAAGGCCAACCCGGCCCACATGATCTTTTGGCTTGTCGGCATGCTGCACCTCTCGGGGATGTCCCGCGCTATTTTAGGTCAACGGCGGCCGGCTGTCAAAAAAACCGGCGGCACCAGCGCCGTGAACGCAAGCTCGCCGTTGGCGCGGTCGCGGGCGACACTGCGTGCCGCCGCCTTCACCAGCGGATGGCCGCGGCGCAGCAGCAGGTCGCCCGATTTCGCCGGGCGCCAAAGGCAGTGAGTCAGGCCGCGGCCCGGGATCATGGCTACATGGAGAGGGAAGGGGGCGGCGTCATGCCCGCGCGCCATGAGCTCCAGTTCGCGGCACAGCCGCCGTTCCCCATCGTCCAGGCAGGCAGCGTCGATAGCTCCGGTGCGGCGGCGAGGCATCCGGGCGGCCAGGAAGCGAGTGAAGATCAGCCAGGCGCCGGCCAGCCTGGAGCGCATCCCCGGACCTGCCGCGGCGGGTGATGCAGGGATCAGGGGCACCCCGGCGACATTGAGCAGAAAATCCATCTGCCGCGGAGTGAGCTGCAGCGCCTCCTGGTGGACAACCGGAAATCGTCCCGGGGAGGCATCCAGGGGAAGCGCGTATAAGGTGCCCGCGTCGGACTTGCGGCGCACTTCCTCGAGGCTCAGGCGCCGATGGGAGCGCCAGAGGCGGAAGGGGGCAAACGAGGAAACCAGCCACAGGTCGCCACCCGCCCCCATCTTCTTGAAAAGGAGATCCTCAATGCGATCCTGGTAGGGCGCTGGAAAGGATGGATGGTGTTCGGCCAGCCAATCATAAAGGCGGGCGGCGGAAGCGGCCAGCTGGGCAAATTCCCGTTCCGTCGCCGCCTGCTGCGATTCCAGCGCCGCCTCGAAGACCAGACCGCGATAGGAGGCGCTGGTGAACAGCTGCCAGGGGATGCGCTGGTCCAGCAGCCAGACGCGGCAGATGTCCCCGCGGGCGGGAATGGCCACCAGGAAAGATCCTTTGCCCGGGCCGAGTTCCACTTCCTGCTGCACCAGGGAGCGCCGCAACACGGGTTTTTTTTCGATCCTCAGGCCGTTGAGAACGACCTCGGCGGAGACGGCGGCGCACAGTTCCGTGACCAGCTTTTTCTCATCGGCGATCGCGCCGTCGCGGCGGCGAATGGCGATGCGCGTACCGCGGTCCACCCTGGTTGCCGCCGGTGAGCGGACGGTCCCGCCGCGAACCAGCAGGGCCGGGCGGTTTTCCCTGCCGGGGCTCTCGATCCGTATCTCCTCGGCGCCGGGCACCAGGACCGCCAGCAGGCCGATGCCGGGACGCGCCGCGTCCTGCAGCGCGCTGATGGCCTGTTCCCGGTCGGCGGGAGCGCGGCCCGCGTCCAGGGCGCAGGTCAAATGCCGCCAATGGCCGGCGGCGATCTCCTCGCCGTCGTCCTCGACCAGCAGGAGCGAACGCCCGACCTGCAGGGCCACCTTTTTTGCCCGGCGCTTCAGGGCCGCGCGCACCAGCTCCACCGGCAGCTGGGCCGGGGTGGGGAACATGCTGGACGCGAGCTTCTGCAAGTGGGCATCGGCGTCGACGGAAAGAAGCTCGCCGCCCGCGGCGAAGTTCACTTCATCAACCGCCAAGCCCTTGCCGTCAATCATGGAGTCTCTCCAGCAGCCGTCGAGCCGCCCGCTGCAGGCGCGCGGGACGGGGCCCTTCCCCCAGCAGGCCCGCTTCGTCCAGCCGGCGCAGGAAGCGCAGTACCGCCAGGGCCGGATGGCTCCGGTAGATGAGCGATGACCGGGTATATGCCCTGCTCCCGGGCGCGACGGCAATGAAGCGGCGGGGGAAAAAGAAAGGCGCGTTCTTCAGGGCTCCGGGAAGCTCGACGCGCACCAGATCGGCGCTGACGGACCCCGGGGCCAACAGGCAGGGACAATGCTTCCGCCACCAGGGGTTGGCCAGGGCGTTGACCTCGGCCAGCAGGCCCGGCGCCGCCGCCTCCGGCTGGGGGCGCAGTCGGCACAGCGCGTCGGTGTCGATTGCGCCCTCCAGAAGCGACCCCAGGGGGGCGTAAAGCGGCTGGCTCAGGTCGAGAACGGTGATGCGGCTTGCTGCCATGGCCAGGGCCAGGGGGTTGCGGTTGGCGGTGGTGAACAGCCGCCGCCGGCGCAGCAGCCGTTGTGCCTGCAGCAAGGATAAGCAGGCGCCGTTGACCGTCGGCAGCAAACGGTGGCGCCGCATTGGATTGTTGTCACCCCAGAGTTCAGGCCGCAGCATGGCCTGGCGGGCGACCTGCAGCAGAGCCTCCTGGCTCCCCTCGACGTTCGCCGGCGCCGCCGCCACGATTCGTTCCCGGCGCATCAGCAGATAGATGCCGCTGCCGGCCAGCAGAGCCAGCAGGATGGCCAGCCGAGTTGTTTCAGTGCGTCTGGGCCCCGACGCTTCGCCGGCTGCGGTGGCAAAGTTGGCGGCGTCGGCAGCGGCAGGTGCAGTGCCTGCCTGCGCAGGCAGTCCGTTGGCCGTGATCGGGGTGGCATCGCTGACCTGCCAGCCCCGGTCAAAGTATTCGCCCCAGGCATGCAGCCGGGAACGGGCCCGGCCGTTCTCGCCGATCATGCCGATGACCAGACGCGACGGAACGCCCATTTTTCTGAGCAGAAGCACCTACAGCCCGTTGATCACGTCACAATCGCCGGTGCCGGCGCGCAGGACGCTGTCCAGCCACGGTGATCCGTCATCCCCCTGGCGGTAGCGTTCGGCGGCGGCCGGCGAAGTGTCGTAGGCCAGCCGCCGGCGCGCCAGCGAAACCGCCAGTGCCGACCGCCTGGCGAACGGCGCCTGGCGCGAAGAGTCCACAAAGGCCTGCAGGTCGGGCGGCAGAGTGAGGAGGCGGGGAAGGGCGGTGTAGCGTTCGGCCTGGCCAGCGGCCAGCTTCTCCGGGGCGGCCTGCGGGCAGGAGCGGTATTCGACCCGCCCGCCGGCAGGGAGCCGGGCGATCGTTTCCCCCTGAGTGCTGGCGAAGACCGAGTCCAGTGGACGGCCGTCGAGTCGCAGCGACCCGCGCAGCAGCTCATGGCCCGGGGGCAATGGCAGAAAAATGTCTCCCTTCCCGGCGCGCAGGCTCAGGCGCATGCCCGCGGAGGCATGACAGGGGGCGGGGCGGGGGGCGGGGCGCAAATCCTTTCCCGCGCCGCGCACGAAGCCGGCTGCCTCATCGTAATGGTCCGCCGCGAACAGCATGAAACGGTTTGGGCCCGGCGGCGCATAGGAGAAGAAAGGAGCCGCCGCCGGCTGCGGGGGCGACACCACGGCGCCGCGGTAGGACGCGGGGGCGGCGCGCAGGCTGAACCAGGAGACGGCGGAGGCGGCGGGCGAAAAAACGCGCTGGCGCAAGAGCAGGAATTCCACGGGCAGCAGCAGCAGAACGATCAGCGGCAGCCAATGCCAGCCCGGCCGGCGCAATCGTTCCCCTGCGGATTGGATGCCGTCGGCGAGCCTCTGGGGCAGGCTGCGGGGAAAGGCCATTTCCAGGGATGCCGCCAGCAGGCGCCGCAGCGCCGCCTGCGCTTTCCGGCGCAGCAGCTTGAGGGCCCTGTTCTCCAGCGCCAGGTCGCGGGCAAACGTCACGTCCAGGTGATTGCCGTTGAGCAGGAAAACCGGCGCCAGGCCGATCCCGACATCCGCTTGGGCGTCGGAGTCGGCGTTCAGGTGCGACATCTGGCTCAACAGCGCTCCGCGCCAGACCGGTAGGCCGCGGGCATAGAGGCGGACCTCGGGTTTTTCCCCCAATCCCACCGCTCCCTCCACCGGACCGCTGCGGAAAGAGAGGCTGAGCGCACCGGGCAGGGACATGGGCTCGGTCAGGTTCTTTCCGGAGAACCAGAGGGGCAGCATGCTGCCCTGGCGGTCGTTGCGCCGCAGGAAGCGGCAGGTTGTGCGCAGGCCCGCCTCCACCTGCCCGGAGAATTCCCCGGCGCCGGAAAAGGCCGCGGGGCGGGTCAGGGTGACCATGGTCCCGGGGCGGTCCAGGCGGCAGGGGACAGATCGGGCATTGAGGTCGCCGTCCAGGTCAAGGGCCCATGAATCCCTGCCGTGGCGGGATTGCAGGCGGATGAGCGAAGGCCCGAAACGCAGGACGCTCCAGAAGCCCACACCGTAGCGGCCGGCGGCGGCCCGGTCGCCGTCCTTGTCCGAGGCATAGAGGCGAAAGAGGAAACGCCTGGCATGGGCCAGAGTCATTCCCCGTCCGTCGTCGGCGAACTCGATCGTCTCCGTCCCGTCCGCAGCGGTCCGGGCGGCGACGCGGATGTTCCGCGCGCCGGCGTCACGGCTGTTCTGCGCCAATTCCCTCAGGAAGAACCAGGGGGCGTCGCCGTAGGCCCTGGTGACGTTCTCGGCCAGGCCCCGGAATTCGCTGCCCAGCATGGGGAGGGGGCGTCGTCAGTTCATCTTGCGGACACGCACCTCGATGGCGGGCTCGTCGCGCAGCAGATCGACCAGCCGCTGCGGGTCGGTGTCCGAAAAATGATAGGGATACAGGATGCGCGGCCGCAGGATTCTGGCGGCCAGCGCCGTCATCTCCGGGGTCATGGTGTAGGGGATGTTCATGGGCAGGAAGGCGACGTCGATGCCCTGCAGTTCCTTCATCTCGGGGATGTTCTCCGTATCGCCGGCGACATAGACGCGCAGGCCGGGGAAAGAGAGCACGTAGCCGTTGCCCTCGCCGCGGGGGTGGTACGGCCGGCCGTCCGGGCGCTGATGAACCCGATTGTATGCCGGGACGGCCTCGATGACGATGCCGGAATACTCGCTGCGCTCGCCGTTGTTGATGACCCTGGCCCCCGCGGGCCGGGGCTGGCAGGAGGCGCTGACAAGGATTTCCGTCGCCTCATGGCGCAGGGTGGCGATCGCCTTGGGGTCGAAATGGTCGCCATGCTGGTGGCTGACCAGGATCAGGTCGGCCTTGGGCATGGCGGCGAAGTCGGCCAGCCGGCCGTCGGGATCGACGTAGAGGGCCCGGCCGCCAAACTCGAACAGCAGCGAGCCATGGCCGATGAAGGTGATGCGCAGCTTCCCGCCCGCGGCCGGCAGGATGTCGGATTCAAAGCGGTTCGCGGCGGCCATGGTCAATGCCGCGCCCAGGAGCCAGATGACGAAAATATTTGTGCGCATGGTTCCCTCCTGCCCGTTGTCGCAGCGGGCGTCATGACTTGTGCTGCTGCCGGAACTGGCTCAGTTTGTTGCGGTGCTTCTGGTTCTCGGCGGCGAATTTCTGGTACAGGAGCTGCGCCTCCTGGTTGTCGTCCTTGATCATCTCGTAGAATTTTTTCTTGGTCATTGAGTCCTCGATCCCCGTGGCGTAGGCCAGGGCCGCCTGCAGGGCGAGCGGCTTGTCGAGGGTCTCGCGGATCTGGGCCTTGATGAAGTTCATCGCCGTGCGCACGGCCTCAATATTGAAGCGGTCGCGGTTGTAGTCGATCTTGCCGGCCTTGATCAGCTCGATGGCCGAGCGCACCCATTCCACATTCTTCCGCTCGTCATCGGCCATGTCGATCCAGAAGTCCCTGTGCTCGGGGAACTTCTCGCTGAACACCCAATAGAGTTCCATCACGGCCGCTTCGTACTCGGCGATCAGCTCGATCTTGCTGATCTGGAAGGCGGAAAGCTCCATCATTCGCCTCCTTTGGGCGACTCGCGGTTCGTTCGCGAATTGCACTGTTTCATTAGCATATCATGAAATGAATTTCAATTCCCGCCGGTTTTTGACTTTGCGCCCTGGATTTGCTATAAAAAAATGGCGCTGGAAAACGGCGAAGTGAAAGGCGCAGCCAGGGCCGCCATCGGGCTTGCCGACGTTGAGCGAGGAGGAGTTCCATGCTGCTGACCATTGACGTGGGCAACACCACGACCGCCTGCGCCCTGTTCCGCAGTCGATCCATCGCCTGGCGCCGGCGCGTGCCCACCCCCGCGACCTGGTCGGCGCGGGCCCAGGACTCCCTGCTGCCGCTCCCCTGGGCGGGGCGGGTGACCGCCGCCATCGTCTCCTCGGTGGTGCCGCGGCTGAACCGCGGCCTGGGAGAGGGCCTCCGGCGCGCGTGCCGGGTCCGCCCGGTCTTCCTCGATTCGCGCACTCCCATGGGCCTGATCCTGAGGATCGATCATCCCGAAGAGCTCGGAGCCGACCGCATTGCCGATTGCGTCGGGGCCCTGGCCCTGTTTCCGCCGCCGTTGATCGTCATCGACTCGGGAACGGCCATTACTTTCGACTTGGTCGACCGCAGCGGTGATTACCGCGGGGGCTGCATCCTGCCTGGCATCGGCATCGCCGTCCAGTGCCTGGCAGACCATACGGCCAAGCTGAAAGGCATCGAATTTAAAATCCCGTCTTCCCCGCTGGGCAGCAACACCGCCGACTGCATCCGGGCCGGCATCTTCTACGGCTACGTCGGCGCCCTGCAGCACCTGATCACAATGTACCGCCGTGAATTAGGGCGCGCGGCGAAGATCGTGGCCACGGGCGGGATGGCCCGCTATTTCAAGGATCGCGTGGCCGGCATCGACCTTTACGCTCCCGACCTGATCTTCCATGGCCTGCGCCGCGTCCACGAGGGGCTGCCGGGACGGGACGCATGACCCACGGTGGCGACTACGACTATATCATTCGTGCCATCCAGTACCTGGATATGCGGCACCACATCCGTTTTTTCATCACCAGCAAGGATTTTGACGTTCTTTACCGCTGGTGGGAAAAAAACATTCCCGAAGCGCTGCTCCACGAGTCTCTGGATCGAGTGGTGGAGCGCTGCCGGCGCCGCCAGAGACCGCCGGGTGGCTTTTCGGCATTCAGCTACGAGGTGCGCAAGAATTTCCTGTCTTTTCTCCAGCTGGGCGTCGGCGGCCGGCGGCAGGAAAACGCCGATCCCCATGCCGATCTCGCGCAGTTCCTGACCCATCTCCCTCCGGGGCTGGAGTTTGCCCGCGACGACATCGCCCTGCTGTTCGAAAAGCGGCGCCTTGGGGAGGCAGCCGATCCCGGGCTGCTGGAGGAAAAGCTGCTGGACCGTTTTCGCGATGATGACGAGCTGAACGCCAAGGCGGCCTGGTTCCTCAACAACCTCGCGCCGGCGCTGCGCCGCCCGGATATCGAGCGCCGTTACCGCTTGAATTACCTGTGGGGCAAGTTCGGCATCCCCATCCTGGACTGAATGCCAATGCAGGGAATCGGTCGACGGCAGACGGTTTACGGTGGACGGTGGACGGTCAGAAAAAAGCAATAATAAGACTTAAATTCCAAATTCCAAGCACCAAATCCCAAACAAATTTCAAATTCCAATTACCCAATGACCAAAACAAAGTGACTTCCATGCAAGGAGCTTTCGTTTTGGAAATTGGAATTTGGAGCTTGGAATTTATT
>CAZLSH010000014.1:0-35291 GCA_964562095.1 uncultured Clostridia bacterium
CTTGATGCCGGCGTGGCTCATGCCGCTGGCGTAAGTGTCGGGGAAAATGAGGCAGATATTGAGGTCGTCGCGGCGGAACTCGCGGCGGCAGGAATTGATCTCCCGGCCCACATAGGCCTGCGGATTCTTCAAGCGGCCGATGAATTCGTCGGTGTTCATGTCAGGTAGGTATTGACCTTAATGCGGAAGACAATGGCTTCGCCGATGAACAGCGAGAGCAGTGACGAGCCGCCATAGGAGACAAAGGGCAGGGAGATGCCCAGCACCGGGAACAGGCCGATGGCCATCGACACGTTGACCAGGAACTGGAACAGGACCAGCCCGTTGAACAGGTAGACGAAATAGAATTCCTCGTCGTTCTGGTGCTGAAAGCGCAGCTGGCGGTAAAAGATGAGGAAAAAGGCAAAGAACAGCGTGGAGACCCCGAGGAAGCCGAATTCCTCGCCGATGACCGAAACGATGAAATCGGTATGCCGAGCCGGCAGGAACTGGTAGCGGGATTGCGAGCCCTTCAGGTAGCCCTTGCCCGCCAGCCCGCCCGAGCCGATGGCGATGCGCGACTGGATGATGTGGTAGCCGGTGGAGTCCTTGTACTGCACGGGATCCATGAAGGAGACGATGCGCTCCTTCTGATAGGGCTTGAGCAGGGAATGCCAGCCGATGACTCCGGCGGCCGCCGCCAGCAGGACGGTGGCCAGTATCAGCACCGCCGGCACCTTCTTCAGCAGCATGGCCAGCGGCACGAAACCGCAGAGGATGAACGAGATCCCCATGTCGGGCTGGAGGACGATCAGGGCCACGGGAACGAAGATGGCGGCGATCATTTTCAGGAAGGCCTTGCCGTCGAATTCATCGATCTGGGCCAGGAGCTTGGCCAGGTAAATGGCCAGGGGCACCTTGACGAATTCGGAAAACTGGAAACCGATGCCCCAGAGGCGGAACCAGCTCTTGGTACGGGCGACGGTCCCGCCCACGGCGAGCTGCAGGGCAAGGATCACCAGCAGCGCCAGGTAGAAGGCGATGGCTTTGCGGAAGATGAATTCGGTCTTCAGCGAAAAGGCGGCGGCAAAGGCCAGCAGGGAAACCGCCAGCCAGGCCATCTGTTTCAGGTAATGGCTCTCGCCGCTGGAATGGCCGGCGCTGTAGACCAGCAGGATGCCGGCCAGCGCCAGCAGCAGCAGCAGCGCGAAGGTGAGCTTGTCGAAATACTTAATGCGGTCTTTCATCGGCAAAATAGCTGCGGTAGATCTGCCCCGCCAGGGGCGCGGCGATCGCCCCGGCATCGCCGCCGTTCTCCACCAGGATCACCATGGCCAGGCGCGGGTTCGCGCGCGGGGCGAAGGAAACGAACCACGAGTGGGGCATGAAGCGCTTCTCCCTGGTCAGGCGCCGGTACTGGGGGTTTTCCTTGGCGATGATCTGCGACGTGCCCGTCTTGCCGCAGATGTCCAAACCGGGGACGCGGGCCGCCCGGCCGGTTCCCTCCTGGTTGACCACGCGGAACAGCCCTTCGATGACCTGCTCGAAGTGCTCCTCGGCAATGCCCACGCGCTTGAACTCCGGGTTGAACTCGCGGATGATTTTCCCCTTCTTTTCGATGCGCTGCAGCAGGTGCGGCGTGGGCATGCGCCCGCGCAGGGCCACGGTGGCGATCAGCTTGAGCAGCTGCGCCGGGGTGACGTTCAGCTGGCCGTGGCCGATGGACACCGAGATGGTCTCTCCGGGAAACCAGCGCTGCCGGAACGCCTCCTGCTTCCAGGAACGGTCAGGGACCAGCCCCGTCTTCTCATTGGGCAGATCGATGCCGCTGGCTTCACCCAATCCCAGCATGCGCGCATAGCGGGCAATGGTGTCGATATCCATCCTCTGCCCCAGGTTGTAAAAATAGACATTGCAGGAATTCTGCAGCGCCGTGAAGAGGCTCACCGTCCCATGCCCGCCCGGCTTCCAGCAATGGAAAGCCCGGCCGTAAAAATCCTGGCTGCCCGAGCAGAACTGGGCGTGGGCCGGGGTGATCAGCTTCTCCTGCAGGCCGGCCAGGGCCATGACGATCTTGAACACCGAGCCCGGCGAATAGGCCCCCTGCAGGAACTTGTCCTGCAGGGGATTGCCCGGGTCGCTGCGGATCGCCTGCCACTCCTCGCCCGCCATCTCCCGGGAAAAGATCTCGGGATCGAAGCCGGGCCTGCTGGCCAGGGCCAGGATGCCGCCATTGGCCAGGTCCATGACGCCGACCACGCCGTTCTCCTCCCCCAGGAGATCCTCGACGGCACGCTGCAGGTCCAGGTCAAGGGTCAGGACGATGGTGGCGCCGATCACCGGCAGCGTCTTGACGGAAACCTGCTGCACCTTCTCCACGCTGTTCTTGATGACGATCTGCTCTCCCTTCGTGCCCTTGAGGAAAGGCTCGTACTGCTTCTCGATGCCGCTGCGGCCGATGCGGTCGCCCAAGATGTAGGCGCCGGGGTCCAGCCCCGCCAGCTCCGCCTCGCTGACCTCGGACATGTGCCCCAGGGCGTGGGCGGCTCTTTCGGCCAGCGGGTACGTGCGGTTGGGCTCGATGCCGATCTCGAATTCCGGGAACTCATCCTGGCGGCTCTGAATGAAGACCACCGTCCCCTGCGGCAGGTTGCTGCGGACGGGAATGCGGTAGAACATCGCGTAATTCTTGTACCTGTCGATGACCCGGCGGATGGCGGCGACGCTTTTCCCGGAGAAGAAGCTGGCCCGTTGGATGGTCTTTTCCAGGTCTTCCACGTTCTCCCGCACCAGGTACAGGGTGAAATTGATGCGGTTCTCCGCCAGGACCTTGCCGGAACGGTCGACGATCAATCCCCGCGGGGCGGGCAGATCGATTTCGCGCGTGATGTTGCGCAGGGCCTGGAGCCGGTACTTTTCATTGTTCACGACCTGGATGTTCCAGAAGGCCACGAAAAGCGCAGTGAAGAGGACGATCAGGAGAACGGTCGAGAGCACCGCCGCGCGCTTGATGAACTCGGGGCTGAGCTTCCTCTTGCTAAGATACATCCAGCTGTGACTTCACTTTCTTCAAGCCCAGGATGACGGTGCCGGCCAGGGCGGTGGCCAGCGGCTGAACGACCAGCAGGCTGGTCGCGATCCGGTAACGGAAGATCAGCACCAGGAAAACACAGGCCACCAGGTTCGACAGGAACAACGAGAGATGGATGAGCAGAAAAACGAACACGCTCTTCTTCAGGTCCAGGAAGCGCGCCAGCGTGTTCAACAAAAAGGCGGCCAGGGTGCGGGAAAAGGAAAAAACGCCGATGATGCCGCCGGAGAGATAATCGCCGGCGAAGCCGATGAGCGCGGCGCTGAGCATGGACGTCATGAAGCCGGAACGGATGGCGATGAAGACAACGATCAGGTAGAGCAGGTCGATGGAGAAACGCAGCTCCGGGTGGTAATGGGCGACGGCGAGCTGGCCGACCACCAGCAGGATGAACAGGACGGTGCGGAAGCGGTTATTCATGAAGCAGGACCACCAGCTTCCGGATCGGCTTGTCAACGAAGAACGGCCGGACGGTAACCTCCTGGGTCAGGTAATCCTGGCGGATCGCCGTCACCCTGCCGATCGGGAGCAGGCTGGGGTAGATCAGGTCCGTTCCCGAGCTGACCACCCGCTCCCCCAGGCGCACCGGCTTGTTGGCCAAGAGATACTCGAAGCGGCACTCGGGGCGGTTGTCCCCCTTCAGCAGGCCTTCGAGCATGTTGGACTCGATGGCCGCCCCCGTGCCGCCGACGGGGCTGGTGATCAGG
The DNA here is from genome assembly GCA_964562095.1 of uncultured Clostridia bacterium. GTDB lineage: Bacteria > Acidobacteriota > Aminicenantia > UBA2199 > UBA2199 > UBA2199. Next base: position 3,778 of record CAZLSH010000014.1, read on the forward strand.
CGCACCTGGGCCGAGAAAGCGGTCAGCGGCTTGGCGATGCGGCCGACCAGCTCGGCGTCGGTGTTGAGCACGACGTCGTTCTCCACCAGGCCGGCGCGCGTCCCTCGGTCGATCACCAGCGAGGCAAAGGGGAAGTTGATGTCGACGGAGATCACCGTGGCCATCAGGAAGCGGCGGAACTTGCCGCGGGCGGACTTCAGCACCCGCAGGTCGCGCAACTGCCGCTTCAGCGCGACGTTCTCCACGCGCAGCGCGACATGCTTTTCCTTCAGCTGCTGGTACTTGCGGAAAATGCCGCGCTGAAACACATAGCGCTCCAGCTCGTCGCCCACGAATCCAGTGGCTTTCTGGAAGGTGAGCTGCAGGGGCATGATCATGTTGGCCACGATGCTCTGCAGCAGCGACTGCCGGTTTTTGAGCATGATCTGCGACGAGATCAGGATCAGGTCGACGAAAAGGATCAGGACCAGAATGGCCGACTTTTTCTCGGTGCTGAGACCACGGGCCTCGGGATCATATCGCATTGCCGATCTTTTCCAGCAGCGGCAGGTTTTCCAGGATTTTCCCCGCCCCGAGCACCACGGCGGACAGGGGGTCGTCGGCGATGAAGATGGGCAGGGAAGTCTCCTCGCGCAGGCGCTTGTCCAGGTTCTTGAGCAGCGCGCCGCCGCCGCAGAGGATGATGCCGCGGTCCACAATGTCGGCCGCCAGCTCGGGTGGAGTCTTCTCCAGGGTGTTCTTGACCACCTCGATCAGCGGCTGCACCACGCTCTCCAACGCCTCGCGGATCTCGCTGTCGTTGATGTTGAGGGTCTTGGGGAGGCCGAGCCGATCCGGATCTTGATCTGCTCGGCGGTGCGCTCGCCGATCAGCAGGTTGTATTTCTTCTTGATATAGAGAATGATGGCCTCGTCCATCTCGTTGCTGGCGATGCGCACCGACTTGGCGATTACCACGCCGGAAAGCGAGATCACCGCCACATCGGTGGTGCCGCCGCCGATATCCACGATCATGTTGCCCCCGGGCTCGGTGATGGGCAGGTCGGCGCCGATGGCGGCGGCCATGGGCTCCTCGATCAGGAAGACCTCGTTGGCCCGGGCGCGCAGGGCGGCATCGCGCACGGCCCGCCGTTCCACCTGGGTGATCTCGGAGGGGATGCCGATGACGATGCGCGGCTTGAGGAACTGGTTGCCGCTCCGCGTTTTTTTGATGAAATACTGCAGCATCTTCTCAGTGGTCTCGAAATCGGCGATGACGCCGTCTTTCATGGGCCGGATGGCGCGGATGTTGATCGGGGTCTTGCCCAGCATGTTCTTGGCCTCCAATCCGACCGCCTGGATGCGGCCGTTGCGGTCATCGACGACCACGATCGAAGGCTCGCTCAGGACGATGCCCCGGCCCTTGATGTATACCAGCGTATTGGCCGTACCCAAGTCGATCGCCAGATCAGAGGAAAAATAGTTGTACACGTTCGCGAACAGCCCCATGTCATGCTCCTTCGGTTGATTCCGGCCGCGCCTGGTCGTTATTCCTCAAAGATGGTCACCTGCTTCTTCAGGATCGCTTCCAGCCCCGACGGCGCCAGGGCCCGGAAGACGATCTCCTTCACTCCGATGCTTTTGTAGGAGATGGTATGGATGAAACGCCCTTCGCCATCCATTTTGACGGCGATGCCGTCGACGAACAGCTGGGCGTGCGGGTCGGCGCTGCCCTTGATCAGCACCATCTCGCCGCTGACGGACAGGGAATCGACCTCGATGCGCGGCGGCTCGGGCTGCTGGCCCTTTTTCAGCAGCGAGCTGCTGATGACGATCCGGCCCATGCGCGCGGGCGCCGACTCGATGCGCCGCGCCGCGTCGAAGGCCGCCACCTCCCAGTGCAGCTCGCTGAACTCGATAAAGGGCATGATATCCAGGGTAACCGCGCTGTCACCGACCACCCGGCTCAGCAGCAGGTTGTCGCGGAGCGCCGAGGGGTATAGTTTCAGGATGTAGTCGCGCGCGCCCTGGACGCTCTTCCATTTGAACTGGATGATGGTGTCGTTGGGCTGGGTCAGGGCGATGGTTTCGGCCTCGGGCGAAATGAAGGGCGGCGGCGGGAACAAGGCAGCCGGCGCGCTTCGGCTGCCGCCGCGGCTGTCCACGTACCGCAGTTCATCCAGATGAACCAGCCGGCCGTTCAGGTCGAAAGCGAGCGGGCCGGAATAGTTCCAGACCTCAAACGCCCCTCCGCCCAGGCGCACGCGGCCGGCGGCGGAAAGCGTGAAGATGTTGCCGCCTTGGAACATGGAGATCTGCACCGGCTGGCCGGGCGCTTTGCGCTCCCAGTAGAATTCGCCCTTCTCCAGGGTCAGCTCCCGGGTCTGGGGGGTGAAGCGCAGCGCGCTCCCGGGCAGCGCCGTGAACAGGAAGCCCTCGAAAAAGAATTCCCAGGCGGTCTGGGCGTCGGAATGCAGGCGGGTCTCGGAGACGAAGCTCAATGTCCGGATGTCCACCGCTCGCGTCTCCTCATCATCGAGCCAGAGGTTGCCCTTTTCCGAGATGCCGATGACCTGGAAGCCGGTCACGCCGGTGCCGGGGGCGCGGGGGGGGGAAAGGGAGGAAACGTCAGGGCGGTTCAGCCAGAAAAACGCGGCCATGGCGACAAGAACCGCGGCGGCCAAGAAAAACACCCTGGACTTGCTCATGGAGCAATGGTAGCAAAATCACCCGCGAAAATCAATCGTGACCGGAAAAGGCCGGAATGCCCGGTCAGCCGATGAAGCCGATTCCCATGAGGAAGCGCACCACCAGCACCACGGTCACAAAGAGCGAGTAGAACAGCACGCGGTACTCCCGGTTCTTCATGTACAGGGCGATATCGAAGTCGCCGTCCTTGATCCTCTTGATCCTGGGGAAAAAAAGATTGGCTTCCCTGGCCCACGCCTCGTAGCGCGCGCCGAAACGGGCCTTCATCCTCTTCCTCTCGACGGCGATCAGGAAAGAGAAGAAAAAAACATAGTAGACGGCGCAAATCAGCGCGGTCAGCCAGTGGTTGCTGGCCACGGCGATGCCGGCGCCGATCAGGAGATTGCCGAAATACAGGGGATTGCGGGTCAATGAATAGGGGCCGCCGGTGGCCAGCTCGCGGTCCTTGTCGATGTAGCCGGACGACCAGGCGCGGAAGAACATGCCGAGCATCATCACGAAGAAGCCGATGACGATCGAACGCACATCGGGCTTGGCCAAAACCAAGACGACGATCAGGGCGATGATCCCGACCAGGGAGCGATATTTAATCAGCGTTTCAGTCGCGTTGCGCATCGATGCTTCGTACCGCCGCGAGGATCTCCTCGGCGGCGATGCCCTGCAGGCATTTCATTGTAGCACACTTGCGCCGATAACAGAAACTGCAGCCGAGACGGTGGAAAACGACCCGGCTGGCCGGATGAAGCGGGCCGTTGCGCTCGGGCGAACTGGGCCCGAACACCCCCAGCGCCGGAGTGCGCGTCATGCCGGCCAGGTGCAGGGCCAGCGTGTCGCCGCTGATGACCAGCCGCGCCCGGGCGATGAAACAGATCAAGTCGGCGAACTCCATGAAGGGGGCCAGGCGCGCGCCGCTCTGCCGGGCAATGGCCGCGGCTGTCTCCTTTTCCCGGGCATTGCCCCAGAGCATGACCGGGGTATGGCTGGGATCCAGCCCGCGGGCGACCTGCCGCCACTGCTCCGCGCTCAGGAGCTTGCTGGGCCAGGCAGCGCCGACGTTGAGCACGGTCCAGCCTGCGCTCAGGTTCTCCTGCTTCAGCCAGGCGGCCAGTTGCGGCGAGGGCCGCCAGTCGCGGGAGGGGTATTCCACCTGCGGTGCATCGACGCCCAGGAGCGTAAGCAGGTGCAGGTTCTTGTGGATCACATGGCGTTGCTCGGGGAACGGGGAAGCCCGCCGGGAATAGAACAGCGCGGCCAGCGGCTCGCGGACGTTGCCGCGGCCAAAGCCGAACCGCGTTCCGCCCAGCAGGAACGCGAGCAGCGAGGACTTGACCAGACCCTGGAAGTCGAGCAGGATGTCGAAACGGCCGCGCCAGCGGCGGAGAAATCGCGCCAGGCTGGCGGCCTTGGCCAGCAGGCCGCGCCGGGCTTTGAGGTCGAGAACGATGACCTGGTCAATGCCCGGGATACTGGCGAGCAGGGCCGCGCCGGCGGGCTCGGCGATCCAGCTGATCCGCGCCGCGGGGCGCGCCCGGCGCAGCGCCTGGAATGCCGGCAGGGCGTGAACGATGTCTCCCAGGGCCGACAGGCGAACGATGGCGATGTGTTCCAATTTAGCCGTACAATTCCTTGATGCGCCGGATCACCAGCGAGGTGGAGCGGACCTTGCCGCCGCCGACGATCGCCAGCTGCCCGCCGTAGCCGAGGACGATGTCCCGCTCCGGGATGGATTCCAAAGTGTAGTCCGAGCCTTTGCAATGAAAATGGGGGGTCAGGGCCCGCAGCACGCGCTCGACCGTCAACTCGGCGAACAGGGTGACGTGGTCCACGCAGGCCAGGGCGCAGAGGATGCGCACGCGGCCCGACTCGTCGATGAGGGCGCGCGCCTCCCCTTTCAGCTTTTTCAGGGAGGAATCGGAATTCAGGGCGACCACCAGGACATCGCCCAGGGCTTTGGCCTGCTGCAGGTAGCGTACATGGCCCACATGGAGCAGGTCAAAGCCGCCGTTGGCCAGGACGATGGTCCGGCCCCGCTTTTTTTCCCGCGCCACGACCGCGGCCAGTTGCGGCAGGGGAAGGAATTTAGCGCAGGGCATCCTGGAGTTCCCGGCGGCGGACCGGGTAAGCCCCCTCGTGCATGACGACAATGCCGCCGGCGATGTTCGCCAGCCGTGCGGAATCCAGCAGCGAGGCGCCGCTGGCCAATCCCAGCGCCAGCACGGCCAGGACCGTGTCGCCGGCGCCGGTGACATCGACGATCTGCGCGGTCCCGAAAATGTCCAGCTTGGCCGCCCGTTCACCGCGGTCGAAGACCAGCATGCCCCGATGCCCGCGCTTCAGCACGACCCCGCGCGCATCCAGCCGCTCCAGCAGTTCCCTGCCCGCGGCGACGAAGTCGGCATCCTGGAGGAACTTCCGCTCCGGGAAAAGGCTCTTGATCTCGGGTTCGTTGGGCGTGGCCAGGGTCACGCCGGGGAAACCCAGCAGGTTGCCGCGCGAATCGGCCACGCTCGGCAGTGCCGGGAACTTCTCGCGCAGCTGCTGGAAAACCGCGGGGATGACGGCCTGGGCCAGGTAATCGGAGAGGACCAGCAGGTCGCTCGCCTCCAGCGCCGCGTGCAGCGCCTTGACCAGGCGCAGCCGCGCCCGCTCGCCGACCGGCCCGGGCGGCAGGGTGTCGATGCGCAGGATCTGCTGTTTCTTGGTATGGTCGCCGCCGGCCAGGATGCGGCTTTTCAGGGGCGTCGCGAAACCGTCGTCGGCCACCAGGTGGTTGGTGGCGACCCCCTGCTCGCGCAGCAGGCCCAGCAGGACCTCGCCCGGGGCGTCCCTGCCCACGAGGCCCACGGGCAGCGGCACGGCGCCCAGGGTGCGCAGGTTCATGACCACGTTGCCGGCGCCGCCCAGGCGGTACTCGTTCCTCTCGAGCTCGGTGACCAGCACCGGCGCCTCGCGCGATACCCGGCCGGCGGAGGTGAAGACGTACTGGTCGAGGATCAGGTCGCCCCAGACGGCCACTTTTTTGTTCCGGAAGCGGGAAATGATGGATGACAGCGGGGTTTGCATTGAAAAATAGTAGCAAATCGCCGGCGGGGAGTCAAGAAAAAATGCCGGGACGCGGAATCGAACCACGGACGCGCAGATTTTCAGTCTACCGCTCTACCTGCTGAGCTATCCCGGCATTGGTGGCCATGATAGCGTAAAAAGAAAATTTAGTCAAGAGGCCGATCGGCGTTCGGGAGACGGGCGGGAAATCCCCGATTGACTTTTAAAAAACCTTGTGATAGGGATGTTTTCTGATGGGAAAAATACTCGGCATCGACCTCGGCACCACCAAATCGGCCATCGCCTACCTGGAGGGCACCACGCCCGAGATCATTCTCACTCCGGAAGGGCACCGCTTGCTGCCCTCGATCGTCGCCTTCACTTCCACCGGCGAACGGCTGGTCGGGCAGCCGGCCAAGAGCCAGATGATCACCAACCCGCTCAATACCATCTCGTCGGTCAAGACGCTGATGGGCAAAAGATACTCGGAGGTCGAGCCCTACCTCAACGAGTTTCCCTTCCACATCATCCGCCACGGCGACGACCTGTTGCGCATCGAGATCAACAACAAGATCCATTCTCCGGAAGAAGTTTCGGCCATGATCCTGCTCAAGCTCAAGGACGCGGCCGACCGCTACCTGAACGACCCGATTGACAGCGTGATCATCACCGTCCCCGCTTATTTCAACGATTCGCAGCGCCAGGCCACCAAGGACGCCGGCAGCATCGCCGGGCTCAACGTCAAACGCATCATCAACGAGCCCACGGCGGCATCACTCGCCTATTCCATCGACCTGAAGAAAAAAGCCAAGATCATCGTCTACGACTTCGGCGGCGGCACCATCGACATCTCGGTGCTCGACGTGCAGAACGGCATCATCAAGGTGCTGGCCACCGCCGGCAACACCCACCTGGGCGGCAACAACTTCGATATCGCCCTGAGCCAGAAGCTCACCCGCGAGTTCGCCAACGAGCACCGCCTCGACCTGTCCCGCGACAAGGCGGCGCTGCAGCGCATTCGCGAAGCGGCGGAGAACGCCAAGATCGAGCTGTCGGCCGTCGATGAATGCGAGATCAACCTGCCCTTCATCGCCGAGTCCGAGGACGGCCCGGTGCACCTGATCAAATACCTGCGCCGCAGCGAGTTCGAGAACCTGATCAAGAAAGACGTGGAATCGACCCTGGAGATCTGCGCCCGGGCCCTGCAGAACGCCAGCCTGCACATCGAGGACATCGACGAGTTCCTGCTGGTCGGCGGTTCGACGCGCATCCCCTTCGTCCAGCAGAAAGTCAAGGAATTTTTCAAGCGCGAGCCCAACCGCAAGGTCAACCCCGACGAGATCGTGGCCATGGGCGCCGCGGCCCAGGGCTCCATCATCAAGGGCGAGAGCAAGGACATCCTGCTGCTCGACGTCACGCCGCTGGCCCTGGGCGTCAAGACCTTCGGCGGCGCCTTCACCCGCATCATCAACGCCAACACCACCATCCCCACCAGCCGCAGCCTGGTCTTTTCCACCGCCGAGGACAACCAGTCCGAGGTCGACATCGAGATCTACCAGGGCGAACGCGAGATCGCCGAGGAGAACAAGCTGCTGGGCAAATTCACCCTGCTGGACATCAAGCGCGCGCCGCGCGGGGTCCCGCGCATCGAGGTCACGTTCAGCATCAACATCAACGGCATCATGAACGTCATGGCCATGGATCTCTCCACCAAAAACAAGAAGGAGGTCCTGATCTCGCAGTCGGGCCTGCTGAGCAAGGAAGAGGTGGAAAAACTGCGCGAGGAAGCCAGAAAACTGTCGGAAATCGACCTGAAAAAGCGCGAGCGCATCCACAAGAAGAACAAAGTCATCAACCAGATCTATTCCCTCAACCAGCTGAGCCGGGGCAGCAGCCTGCCCCAGGAGATGAAGGCCGAGGTCGCCGGCATGGTCCGCGAGGCCGAGAGGGAAGTCGAGAAGGAAGATCTGTCCAGCCTGGACGCCCTGGAAGCCAAGATGAACGAGCTTTGGAAAAAGGCCAGCGCCATGACCGACGGCGTCGAGCAGCCTCCGGCGCGAATCGAAGCCGCCGCCGCTCCGGCGCCGGCAGGCGGCGGGCCCGAGCCGGGGAAAAAGGAAGACACCAAGCCGCTGAAAATCAGCTTCTGAGCCGCGGCTTCGCCCGCGCGCCCGGATTTTTCCCCCGCCGCAATTTTATGTTATAATCCGGCCTAACAGCGGCAACCATCAGGAGCGCGCTTATGGAAAAATTTTACCTGACCACGCCGATCTACTACGTGAACGACGTCCCGCACATCGGCCACGCCTACACCACCATCCTGGCCGACGTCATCAAGCGCTACAAGCAGCTGCGGGGCTTCCGCGTCCTCTTCCTGACCGGCACCGACGAGCATGGCCAGAAGATCGAGCGCAGCGCCGCCCAGCAGGGGCTGACTCCCCGCCAGCTTTCCGACGCCATGGTGAAGCACTTCCAGAAGCTGTGGGCCGCCCTGGGCATCGAGTACGACGCCTTCATCCGCACCACCGACGGCATCCATGTCCGGGGCGTGCAGAAGATCTTCTCCCGGGTCATGGAGCGGGGCGACATCTACCTCGGCGACTACTCGGGGCATTACTGCATTTCCTGCGAGAACTTCATCCCCGACAGCGTCGAGGAAACCCCCGAAGGCAAGCGCACATGCCCCGACTGCGGCCGCCCCACCGACAACCGGGTGGGCGAAAAGTGCTATTTTTTCCGTTTGTCGGCCTACGGCGACAAGCTGCTCGAGTTCTACGAGGAAAACCCCGAATTCGTCACCCCGCGCTCGCGCATGAACGAGGTGGTGTCGTTCGTCAAGATGGGGCTGCGCGACCTGAGCATCACCCGCTCCACCGTCAAGTGGGGGGTGCCGGTGCCGGGAGACCCCGGGCAAACCGTCTATGTCTGGTTCGACGCGTTGTCCAACTACATCACCGCCATCGACTACCTGGACGAGGGGCAGCGCTTCCGCGAGTTCTGGCCCGCCGACCTGCACATCATGGCCAAGGACATCCTCAAGTACCACGCCGTGTACTGGCCCGCCTTCCTGATGGCCGCCGGCCTGCCCCTGCCCAGGAAGGAGCTGATCCACGGCTGGTGGCTCAAGGACGAAAAGAAGATGTCCAAGTCGACGGGAAACGTCCTCGACCCGTACATCCTGCTCAGGCACTTCAGCCCCGACGCCATCCGCTACTTCCTGATGCGCGAGGCCTCGATCGGCGCCGACGGCAACTTTTCCCACGAGGGATTCATCAGCCGCGTCAATACCGACCTGACCAACGACTGGGCCAACCTGGTGTCGCGCACCACCGGCATGATCGAAAAATACTTCGCCAACTCGTTCCCGGGCGACGGGCTCTACGGCGAAAAGGAACGGGAGATCGCGGCAGGCTACCAGCGCCTGGAGCAAGCGGTACTGGAACTCTTTGACCAGTACCAGTTCAACCGCGGCCTGGAGATGATCTTCGAATACGTAAACCGCCTGAACCGCTACATCGTCGAGGCCCAGCCCTGGAACCTGGCCAAGGACGAGGCGAACCGGCCGCGCCTGGCCGGGGTGCTGAAGACCCTGTGCCGGGCGATCTTGAGCGTCAACACCCTGCTCTCGCCCATTTTGACCGGGACGTCGGCCAGGGTGCGCGAGGTCTTCCGCTGCGCCGACACCGGCCTGGGCTGGAAGGAACTGCCCGAGGAGTTCGCCATCGGCCAGGGGACGCAGCTGTTCCCGCGCGTCGACAGCCAGGCGTTTTTTGCCGAAGCCGAGGCCTTCCCGCAGCAGGAGGCCGCGGCCACTTCAGCCAAAGGAGAAACCATGCAGGAAACAAAGATCCCGGATGCCACCATTCCATCCCAGGCGGCTGCGGCTCCGCCGGCGGCGGAAAGCGCTGCGCTCCCGCAGGCGGGAACGGCAGCCGTTGCCGAGGGGCTGATCGAGATCAGCGAGTTCAAGAAAGTGCAGATGGTCGTGGCCAAGGTGCTGGCCGCCGAGAAGGTGGAGAAGGCCGACAAGCTGCTGAAGCTGCAGGTCGACACCGGCGCCGACACCCGCACCCTGGTCGCCGGCATCGCCCTGCACTACAAGCCCGAGGACCTCGTGGGCCGCAGGATCATCATCGTCAAGAACCTCAAGCCGGCCAAACTGCGCGGCATCCTCTCGCAGGGCATGATCCTGGCCGCTTCCGACGCCGACAACCGGCCCTATATCCCCATTCTCCCCGAGGAAACACCGATCGGAGCCATCCTGAAGTAAGAGAGACGTCAGACGTTAGCAAGACAAACAGGGGTAGAGAGGTAAAGCAACGGCCCTGTAAGAATTTATTTGGGCTCTTTCTGGCTTTACCCCTCTACCTCTCTATCTTTCTCTACCCCTTTATCATTCATCATTCCGTTGCTTTCGGCTCCTGACGGCGATACAATCGGGCCATGAAAAGACTCGCTTCCCTTGCGCTCGCCGCCTTGGCCCTAGCGGTCCAGGCCCAGGACCTGCGCCCGGTGCGCGACGACGTCGGCTTCTGCTGGCAAAGGTCGCAGATGGAGAGATTGATGGCGCTGCTGGACGAGAGCGAGCCCGTGCCGCCGGCCATGGGCAATGTCGTAGCCGCCATCTCGCCCCACGACGACTTCCTTTACGCCGGTCGAGTCTATTACCCGCTGTTCAAGAGCTTGCGGACGAAAGAGGCGGTGATCTTCGGCGTCACCCATGGCACGGTGCGCAGGGAGATCGGCGACCCGCAAGGGATCCTGATCCTGGATGAGTTCCCCGCCTGGGCAGGCCTGGGCGCCACGGTCGCCGTCTCGCCGCTGCGCGAGCGGATCAAGAAGGAACTGGCGAAGGGCGATTTCATCGTCAGCAACAAGGCCCATTCCCTCGAGCACTCGATCGAAGCGCTGTTGCCGTGGCTGCAATTCCACAATCCCGAGATCCGCATCACCCCGATCATGGTGACGGCCATGCCCTTCGAGAGGATGGAGGAGTTATCCGGGCGACTGGCCGGGATTTTGGCGGCATATATCGAGGGAAACCGTCTTCAACCGGGCCGGGACATCGTTTTTCTCATTTCAGCCGACGCCAACCACTACGGCCGTGACTTCGCCAACACCCCCTACGGCGAAGACGAGCAGGCCCATGCCCGGGCGACCCGCGCCGATCGGCTCATCGCCGCCGATCTCGCAGAAGGGACATTGGACGGCGAAAAGATCGGCAGGTTGACGCGCGAGCTCTGGGGCGGCACCCACCTCGATCCCGGAAATGCCTCCTGGTGCGGCAAATACAACATCCCCTTCGGCCTGCTGGCCATCCTCAAGACCGTGCGGGATACGGCCGGGCTCGGCCTGCGCGGAGAGCTGCTCGGCTGTTCCGACACCTACAGCGAAGGGGTCCTGCCCATGCCCCGCCCGGGCTTCGGCATCACCGCTCCATTTTCGCCGAAACATTGGGTGGGATTCTTTTCGGCCGCATTCTGGCTGCAATGATCTTCGGAATGAACTTTTCCCCCGCTTTTTCGTTGAATAGGACAGGAGCACAGCCATGAACCATGCACGCGCCTTTTTCGGGCTTCTGATCATGATCCTCATCGCCGTCCCGGTTCTCTTCGCCATCATCTGGGCCGTGGGCATCACCCAGGCCTTCGTCTCGGAGAAAACCCTCACCGAGCTGCCCGGCGAGATCATCGCCGAGGTCCCCGAGCTGCTGGACGGCATGATGCTGGCGGCACGCGATGAGGATTCCGCCATGGATTACGGCACCCGGGCCTGGTTGAACGCCGTGGCCGCCTCCGGGACCACCCCGAAACAGCTGCTGCGGGAGACGGGACTCGATGACTGGCTGGAAAAGGAACTGAGCGGCTCGCTCGCCTCGCTGGGCAGGATCATGAACGGCAAGAGCGCGGAGCGTTCCGTCTGGCTCGACCTGAAACCGCTGAAAGCGGCCTTCAGCCATCCGGCCATGGAAAACTGGCTCGGCCGCGTGCTGGAAAACCTGCCCCCCTGTTCAGCGGGCGAAGCTGAGGCCTGGGCGCGGGCTTTGGCCCAAGAAGGCAGTTACGGTTCGCTTCCGCCCTGCCGGCCCGTGGAGGTCCAGGCCGGCACCGTGGCCGCGCTCATTCGCGACCGCGCCGGCCGTGACATTCCCGACCGGGTCAACATCATGGAAAACGCCCGTTTCCCGCGCGGGAACTTCAACATCGCCAGGACGGTGGACTCGTTCGCCTACCTGCTGTTCCTGATCCCGGCCCTGTTCATCCTCCTGGGCGCGCTGGTCGGCGCGCGCAGCAAGTCCCATTTCTTCCGCTGGAGCGGCGTCGCGACCATGGCCGGAGGCGGCCTGGTCCTGGCCCTCTCCTCGCTGGTCCGGGACGCCATTCCCTGGGCCATGCGCGTCGGGCCGCTGGACTACCGCTACTCCTCGCACTGGGTCCATTGGCACGAGGCCTTCGCCGACCATGCCGGCAGCCTGGCCCAGGTGGTCTCCCGCCACTTCATGTCGCCGGTGATCGCCGTCGCCGGAGGCGTTTGCATCGTCGGCCTGCTGCTCTTCGCCTTCTCCTTCACCTTTACCCGCGACCGGGCGGCCTGATCCCCGCCGCGGGCCTTGTCCCCGGCGGCGCAAGAGCGCGGCCCGGATTGAATTTTATTTTGGATCCATTATAATACCACCATGAAACTCCTGCCCTGTTGCGCTTTCATCCTGCTGCTGGCATTGCCTTTGGCGGTCACCCCCCAAGGGGACGCCGTCCCGCGCGCGGGAACGGCAGTCAACATTTCGCCGCAGCCCTACGGCATCAACGTGCACCTGGCCCAGAACGCCGCCCTGGCCAAGGCCAGGGCCGCCGGCATCGGCTGGATCCGCATCGACGTCGATTGGAGCGTCATCGAGGCCAGCAAGGGCAAGTTCAGTTTCGGCGAAGTGGACCGCGTGGTCAACTACGCCGCCGCCAACGGGCTCTCCGTATATGCCTCCATCGGCAGCACTCCCGCCTGGGCCAACAGCAGGAAAGACAGGACCTACCCGGCCGGCAACGTGAAAGACTGGAAAAGCTTCGTCACCCGCACCGTCAACCGTTACAAAAGCAAGGTCAAGTACTGGGGGATCTGGAACGAGCCCAACCTGAAGCTTTTCTTCGCCCTGGGCAAGGACAAGTTCGTCCAGCAGGTGTTTCTCCCCGGCATCCAGGCCGTACGCGCCGCCGACCCGGCCGCGTTCATCGTCGGCCCCGAACTGAGCCATAAGACCGAGACCGGTTCGGAGTGGTACTTCTGGCTCAAATACATCCTGGAAAACGCGGGCGGCCACCTCGACGTCATCTCCCACCACATCTACGAGGACCTCGGGGTTTATTACCTGTTCGAGCTGCTGGAGGAGGGGGACAAGTTCATCCCGGCGGTAAAGCAGATCATCGAGGAATCGGGGCAGGGGGGCAAGCCGTTCTGGATCACCGAAACCGGCTGGCCGACCCACAAGTATTCGGAGACCATGCAGGCCAACCGCTACCTGGACATGCTGCATGCCCGCGCCCGCAGGAATTACCCGCACAAGGTCTTTTTCTACGAGATCATCGACGACGCCCGACCCGGCGTCGAGCCCTTCGGCATCCTGCGCAGCAGCCTCGAGGCCAAACCGGCCTACAACATCTACCGCGATTACATCGCCGGCCTGCTTCCCGATCCCGGCAACCCCGACGACGAAAAGATCAACAAGAAGTGCTACGCCGAGCAGACCGCGGGCAACGGCGCCCCGGCAGCGCAGAATCCGGCCCTGCGTTCCATGTACCAGGCCCGGGATTTCCTGCGCGGTTACTCCGCCGCCGCCCGCGCCGCCGTCGACATTTATTACGGCTGGAACGAGGATTTCCTGGCCATCGCCCTGGCCGATTCCCGCGTCTATCGCCTGGGACGGCAGTTGCTGGATCAGGCGCAGCGCTTTCTCGACAGCGCTGACTGGCATGTTTTGGAACAGCCACTTCCCGACGAGCTGCGCCGCTGCGTCGCGTCCCTGGCGGCCATCATCCAGTGCGAATACCCCGGATCTCCATTGGCCCCGCTGGCTCTCCTGGCGCAGAAAAACATGGACATGATCGAACGCTCGCCGCTGCGCGACCTGCTGGAATTCTACCTGCAAGAGGAGATTCGGGGCATGCGCATCTCCCGCTGAATGCTTTTTTTTGCCGACCTGCATATCCACTCACGTTACTCGCGCGGCACGTCGCCGGCGCTGGAGCCCGCCGAACTGGCCCGCTGGGCCGCGATCAAGGGCCTGACCGTAATCGGCAGCGGCGACTTCACCCACCCCCTCTGGTTCCAATGCCTGAAGGACTGCCTGCACGAGGCCGCTCCAGGACTGTATGCGCTGACGAAGCGCGGCCCGGCGGTTTATTTCATCCTGAGCGCGGAGATCTCCCTGATCTTCAAGCAGGGAGGGCGCGGCCGCAGGGTGCACCTTCTGCTGCTGGCCCCTTCGCTGGCGGCCGTCAAAAAAATCAATGCCGCCCTGGGCCGGCGCTACAACCTGCGCTCCGACGGCCGTCCCATCCTGGGCGCCTCGGCCCGCGACATCAGCGCCGAGATCCTGGACATCGATGAACGGGCGCTGATCATCCCCGCCCATGTCTGGACGCCATGGTTCTCGCTGCTGGGATCGCGGTCGGGATTCGACAGCCTGGAGGAATGCTTCGGCGACATCGCCCCCCGCATCCACGCGGTGGAAACCGGGTTGTCGGCCGATCCGCCCATGCTGGCCAGGGTCTCGTCGCTCCGGCGCTACACGATGCTGTCCAACTCCGACGCCCACTCGGCCCAGAACCTCGGCCGCGAGGCCAGCGAGTTCGATTGCCCGCTGACCTACGAAGGCATCGCCGGGGCCATCCGCGAGAACGCCATTGTGCGCACCATCGAATTTTTTCCCGAGCAGGGCAAGTATCATCACGACGGCCACCGCGCCTGCGGCGTTTCCCTGGCACCCGCTGAGAGCCGCCGCCTCGGCAACTCCTGCCCCGTCTGCGGCAAGCCGCTCACCCTGGGAGTGCTGCACCGCGTCGAGGACCTGGCCGACGGACAGGCCGGGCAGCGGGCCCAGTTCAGCTACCAGGTCCCGTTGAAACAGATCCTGGCCCAGGTCCTGCGCTGCGGCGAGAATGCCCAAAAGGTCGGCCTGGCGTACGCATCGCTGATCGAGCGCCTGGGGCCCGAATTCCGGATCCTGCAGAACTGCCCTGTCGCCGACATCTCCCGCATCGACGAGCGGCTGGCCCGGGCCGTCCTGGCCATGCGCGAAAACCGCGTCCGCCGCGTTCCTGGCTACGACGGGGTTTACGGCCAGATCGCCCTGGAAACGGCGGGCAGCGGAGCGATTGACAATTGAAAATAAATAGTTTATTGTTTTTTTTAAACTAAATTCCCGGGAGGAATAATGAAACAAAGAATGACACCTGCACGGCTTATGCTGACCGTCGTTTTGATCGCGCTGACCGGCATTTCCCTTTCGGCCAACGGCCTGAACCTCAACGGCGTGGGCAGCAAGGCCATTGCCATGGGCGGAGCCTTCATCGGCCAGGCCGATGACTACAGCGCCATTTTCTGGAATCCGGCCGGATTGGCGCAGATGAAGAATTCCAGTCTTTCCTTCTTCGGCACCAGCCTGATCCCGACCGGCACTTATGTCTTCCCCGCCTACGGCATCGATGCCCAGTCCAAGGCGGGCATGTATCCCTCCGGCGCCCTGACCTATTTCAAGCCCATCCATGAGAAGCTGGTCATCGGCATCGGCGCCTACGTGCCGGCCGGCTCCGGCGCCGAATGGGACGTGGAAGACCTGAAAGCACTGAGCCTGAACCTGACCCAGGACGGCGCGGGAAACACCCTGACCTGGAAAAGCATGATCGGCGTCATCAGCGTGTCCCCGGTCGTTTCCTACCAGATCAGCGAGAGCTTCTCCGTGGGAGCCAGCCTAAACGTCAACTACGCGTTCATGAAGCTGCAGAAACCGGCGACCTTCCAATTGCCCGTCTCGCCGACCGTCACCTTGAAGTATGCCGAGCAGTACAAGGAAGACACCACCGCCCTGGGCGTTGGCGCCACCTTCGGCATGATGTTCAAGCCGATCGAAAAGCTGAGCGTGGGCCTGACCGTGCGCACGCCGGTCAGCATCACCTTCAAGGGCGATGCCACGAACGGCCTGGCCAGCAACCCGTTCATCCAGATGGCAGCCCCCGGCATGCCGACGGAAAGCGGGGTCGAACGCAAGGCCACCTGGCCGCTCTGGGCCGGACTGGGCGTCTCCTTCAAGCCCGTTGACAGGCTGACCCTCAACGCCGACGTGCAATACACGCAGTGGAAAAAGATCCAGGCCATCGAAGCCGACTACGACAACGCCATGTGGCAGGCCATGTTCGCCGCGGGCGGCGCCCTGGACCTGAAATGGGAAAACAAGGTGCAATACCGCGTCGGCATGGAATATGCCGTTTCCGAGAAACTGGCCCTGCGCGCCGGCTATTATTACGATCCGTCCCCTTCCCCGGTGGAGACGCTCAGCATCCTGCTGCCCGAGATCACCTACAACGTCATCACCGCCGGCTTCGGCTACAAGACCGATAAACTCAGCCTGGATCTCTGCTTTGAAGCGCTGATGGGCAAGGACGCGGAATCGCCCCTGCCGGGCGGCACGATGCCGGGAACGCACGGCATGACCATCCTGGTTCCCAATATCGCCTTGACCTATCGCTTTTAAGGACCGCTGACCTCGTATCCATCCCGGCGGGGGCGTTGGCGCCCCCGCCGTTTCCTGCCTGCCAACGCGGAATTTCCCGCCCGGGCGATGCCATATTGAAAAACCGGCCAAAAAATAGTAAAATAGTGTCTCAATCAACTTACGGCCATCTAGGAGAGCCAACATGACAGACGAAAAGAAAAAGAGCAAGGAGCACCCTGCCGGGGCTTCCCCCACCAAGAAACAGCCGGCCGGCGCCGCTGCCGATAAGCAGGCCCAGGAGGCGGGCGGCGAGATCCCGGTGATCCGGCCCGGCGACGAGCTGAAAGTGTTCTACCGCGTCATCGAGGCCGGCAAGGAAAGGATACAGATCTACGAGGGCACCGTGATCGCCATCAAGAATTCGGGGATCGCCAAGACCATCACCGTGCGCAAGACATCCTTCGGCATTGCCGTGGAAAGGATCTTCCCCCTCCATTCCAAACTGGTGCAACGAATCGAAGTCAAGAAGCACACCCGCGTTCGCCGGGCCAAGCTGTTCTACCTGCGAAAACTCAAAGGAAAAGCCTCGCGCCTGAAAGAACTCAGGTAATGGCCGATTTTTCCATCGAAACGGCCTTATTGCATGAAGGGCGCCGCTGGATATGCGGCCTGGATGAAGTCGGGCGGGGTTGCCTGTTCGGTCCCGTGGTGGCCGGGGCGGTCATCCTCGACCCGGCCGACCTCAATCGCGAGTACGACGACTCGAAAAAGCTTTCACCGGCCCGGCGCCGGTCCCTGGCGCGCGACATCTACGAAAGGGCCAGGGCCTATTCCATCGGCTGGTGCTGGAACGATGAGATCGATGACTGCAACATACTCGAGGCGAGCAAGCGCGCCATGCTGCAGGCGTTCCGCCGCCTGCAGTTCGCCCCCGATTTCGCGCTGGTCGACGCCATCGAGCCCGGATTCCTCCCGATCGCCGGCCGGGCCGTGATCCAGGGCGACGGAAAAAGCCTCTCCATCGCCGCGGCCTCGATCATCGCCAAGGTGTTCCGCGACCGCCTGCTGGAGGAGATTTCCCCGTTTTTCCCCGGGTTTGACTTGGCAAAAAATAAGGGCTATCCTACACCCAGGCATAAAAATGTGTTATCATGGCAGGGGGAAACTATATTCCACAGGAAGAGTTTCAAGCTGAAACATGGCTGTTGAAAACCGACTGAAGATCCTGCAGCTGGCCGACAAGCTGTTCAAGCAGGGAAAGATTGAAGCGGCGATCAAGGAATACCACAAGATCGTCGAAGTCAAGCCCGATGACCTGGAAGTGCGCCGCATCATCGGCGACCTTTACCTCAAGCTGAACAAGCTGCCCGAAGCCTTCAAGCAGTTCGAATGGATTTCGGACTTCTATCTCAAGGAAGGTTTCTTCACCAAGGCCATCGCCATGTACAAGCGCATCACCCGCCTCGATCCCCAGAACGAATCGGTCTCCTTCAAGCTGGCCGACCTTTATTCCAAGCAGGGATTGACCATCGAGGCCAAGCAGATCTACCTGGAACTGGCCGAGGAATACAAGCGCCAGAACAACCAGAAGAAAGCGCTGGGCATCTACAAGAAGATCCTGGAACTGGACCGCGGCAACATCAAGATGCGCACCCTGCTGGCGGACAACTACCTGCGCGAGGGCATGAAGGAGGAGGCGGTCACCGAGTATCTCACCGCCAGCGATTTCCTGATCAAGAAGAAGGAATTCCCGCAGGCCGAGGAGCTGCTGATGCAGACCTACGGCAAGGTCAAGCATCTGAAGATCTTCGAGAAGCTGATTTCCTGCTACATCTCCCAGGGCAACAGCAGCAAGGCCATCCAGATGCTGCGCAACCTGGGCGACGAGATCTTCAAGCACCTGAACCTGCTGAAGATCCTGGGCGAGCTGTACTTCAAGAACAACCTCATCGAGGATGCCGAGCAGATCTACAAGCGCATCGCCGAGATCGACTCCAACGAGACCGAAGTGATCATGAAGCTCGGCAAGGTCTACCTGCAGCGGGAGGAGATCGACAAGGCCTACCAGCTGTTCCTGCCGACGATCGACCGCTTCATCGAGAAGGAGAAATTCGACGAGGCCAACTCGCTGCTGCGGTTCATCATCACCTCCAACAACACCTACCTGCCGGCCCTGAACAAGCTGGCGGCGATCTTCAAGGCGACCAAGAAAACCAGCAGCCTGATCGCCCTGTACGAATCCCTGCTGCCGGTCTACGAGCAGCGCGAGATGAAGACGGAACTGATCGCCGTGCTGAACGAGCTGATCGAGCTGTCGGACGCGCCGTTCGCCTACCAGGAACAGCTGGGCCGGCTGACCGGCGAACACGCCGCCGAGGAGGAGGAGAACCAGCAGGAGCGGGAGTTCATCGCCTTCCAGCTGAACAATGCCGACCAGGCCCTGAAGAACAACAATTTCAAGAAAGCGGCCGAACTGCTCAAGACCGCCCAGAACGCCTTCCCCAACAACGTCGAGATCCGCACCAAGCTGTTCGACGTCTACCAGATGAGCAATGACATCGAGGCCCTGCTCAACGAGGGCATCGAGCTGTTAAAGATCTACAAGCAGGAGAACCGGGACGAGGACCACAAGCAGCTGTTCGAAAAGCTGACCAAGCTCAAGCCCAACGACGAGCGGCTGCTGGACCTGAGCGGCCACGAGCGGACCAACATCGAGATCGACTTCGACCATGCCGAGATGATCGAGCAGATCCATGAGCTTCAGCAGCCCGGCATGGGCGAGATCGAACTGGATGGATTCCGCAGCGGCGAAGAAGACATCTTCCTGCTCAAGGGCGAAGACAGCCTGCAGCAGAAGACCGAAGCCGAAAGCAAGAAGGGGCTTTCGTCGCACCTGGCCGAGTTGGATTTCTACATCAGCGAGGGTTATTTCAGCAACGCCGAGAAGGCCCTGGAGCGGCTGCGCCGGGAGTACCCGGAAAGCCGGGAGATCCAGTCCCGGCTGGACCGCGTCAGGAAAGCCAAGGAGACGCGGCCCGACAAGACCGACTCCATCCGTGTCCAGCCCGGCGAGACCGAAAAGATCGAGATTCAGTCCTCGATATCCCAGGAAAGCGACACGCTGCAGAAGTTCGAGGATTCCAAGGTGGAGATCCGGCTCGACGGCCTGCTGAACGAGTCCGGCGAGAAGATCGTCGCCAACGATTTCGCCGAGATCGACAACATCCAGTTCGAGATCGAGATGGAGGAGCCCGAAAGCAAGGAGTCCGCCCCGTTCATCGAGATTGAACCGGAACAGATCATCCAGGCGCCGGCGGTGGACCCGAAAAACGCCCCCGCCGACCCCAGCTTCCTGGGCTCCAGCGCCGATTTCCTGGACATCGACAACATCTTCAACAGCGACGAAGCCCCGGCCGCAAGCGAATCGCCATTCCGCGACATCGACGAGAGCGACCTGGCCGAGAGCGAGGTGGACATCCTCAAGGGCGAGAGCCTTTTCCTCGAAGAAGAAGAGTTGTTTGAAACCGAAAAGCTGGTCGCTTTCGAACTCAGCGCCATCAAGTTCTGGATCGACGAGCTCCAGAAGCAGCGCACCTCGACCATCGAAAAGAACATGATGGAAATCTTCAAGGAATTCAAGAAAGGCGTCGACGAAAAGATCGGCCAGGAAGATTACGATACGCGCTACAACCTGGGCATCGCCTACAAGGAAATGGGGCTGATCGAGGAGGCCATTCACGAATTCCTGATCTCCTCCAAGCACCCGCTGAAATTTTTCGACTCGGCTGGCCTGCTGGGCCTTTGCTTCCGCGAAAAGGGGATGATGGACGAGTCGATCAGCTGGTTCGAGAAAGCCCTGGCCACATCCGACCGCAAGAACGACGAGTACAACGCCGTGAAGTACGAAATGGTCCAGACCGCCAAGCTGAAGGAAGACTTCCTCTATGCCAAGAAAATGGCTTTCGAGATCCTGAAGAACGACCCCAACTACCGGGACATCAAGGCGGTCTTCCAGGAATTGCAGGAAAAATAGGCCTGCCGGCCTGAACCGTTTGCACCCGGATTTTCGCCCCGCCCGATCGAAAATATCACATTTTTCTCTATTGATTCGCTGAACCATCATCGCTATATTCCCAGCTTGAATTGATTTTTTCACAGCGCCCACCCCTGGCGAAGGAGACGAGCTTTGCCGCAGCGCTTTACGGTCAAGGACCGCCGGGCTTACGATCTCTGGCAGAAGGAAGATCTTGCGCTCGTCACCGTTCCCAGCACCCCTGAAAACCTGGAACGCATCCACGCCATTTTCGGCTTCCAATCCAACCTGCTGCAGAACATCGTGGAGTTCACCCCCGGCAACTTCCAGATCAGCGTCCTGACGCAGCCATTCAGCCCCAGTCCCGCCGATGCCCTGTCCCGGCTGCCGCCGGCGGCGGCCCACTCCGCCCGCAGGCGCACTCTGGCCCTGATCCATGCCGCCAGGGAGTGGCGCCTGGATTTCATCGACTTTTCCCGCGTCCAGGTCCTGCCCGCAGGGGGGCTGCGCTTCGCCTGGAGCCTTGAACCCAAATCGCCGCCGTCTTTCAGCTCAGTCCATGCGCTCTTCCGCGGCAAGCGCCCGGAGGCTGCGGCGGAATTCGCCGCCGCCCCGCCGCCGGCTGCAGAAGCGGATTTTCTGTGCCGTCGCGAGGATTTCGCCTGCCAGCGGCTCCTGGCACGCTCGCCGCGCGACCTGGGTGCCGGCGCCAACGCCCGGATCCGGATCCACACCAAGTTTCCCTGGCAGGAAACGGTCGCCCGCGACAACCTGTTCCACAACCTGAACGACGCCGAGACCCTGCTGCTGAACGTCGACCTGGAGGATACGACCCTGGGCCGACGGCTGGCGGCGCTCTGCGCCGTCGAAGACGCCGGCACGGAGAATCCGGCCGTCTTGACCCGGGAGTTCCGGTCTTTCCTGAAGAAATCAGTCTTCCGCGAATCGATCCTCATGGTCCGCAACCTGGCGCGCAGGGAGGACGACCACCTGCTCCGCTTCCTGTTCGAATCCGAGGACATCTCCGGATTGACGGTCATCCTTTTCGGCGATCCCACGTCCTGCGAGTGCGACCTGGAGTTCAACGAGGACCCGCAGAACCTGATGGCCGGCCGCGCCCTGTTGCCGCCCCAGCCGGCGCGGCTCCCCGAAGCGGATGAAAAAGAGAAGCGGCTCCTGGCCTGCATCGCCGCCGAACGACCGGCCGAATTGGCAAGCTGCCTCCGCGAACTGGCCCGGGCAGCCCCGGGCCGGGGCGTTTCCCGGCCCGCCGCCGAACGGCTCTGCCGCTACCTGGAGCAAGCGGCGCCCGCTGGCCAGGTGCTGCCCCTCGGAGTCGAGATCCTGATCCATGGCAATTTCCTGGAACAGGCCGACAGGGTCCTGGCCGCGATCAAGGGGCAAGCGCCGCCCTGGGCATGCCTCAAGCAAGCTCACCTGGCCATGCGCCGCCGGCAATACCGGGAGTTGGGAAAACGGCTGGCCGGAATGACGCGGCCGGGAGCAGAAGGCCGCGACGAATGGCTATACCTGAATTTCATCTACCATGAAAAGCTGTCGCTGAAAATCCGGGCCGGCGAGTTCGCCCAAAAGATCCGTTCGCCGTATTACCGCAACCTGGCGCTCATCCAGCTGAGCGACCGCTGCATTTACAACCGCGAGTTCGCCAGCGCCAGGACCCAGCTGGCCGGCGCCCTGGATTATTTCGCCGCCGGCGGCAGATCGCGCGAGGAGATCGCGGCCCGCAGCCAGATGGCCAAGCTGCTGCGCGAGGAAGGCGACCGCGAGCAAGCGGAAATCCTGTACAAGACCATTTATGTCCAGGCCGAGGCCGAGGGCTTGCCCCTGAGCGCGGCCGGCGCCGCCGTCGACCTGGGCAACCTGTACGTCGAGGCTGACGACGATTTCCAGGCCGAGTGCTGGTACCGCAAGGCCAGCCGCCTGTATGGCGCGGAGAGGAACCGCGACGGGCAGATGCTGGTGAACGCCAATCTGGTCAATGTCCTGCTGGCCAAGGGCGACTGGCTGCAGGCCGACACGCTGCTGCGCGGCATCCGGGCCTGGGACGAGGAAAAAAATCTGCTGGACTCCAGTGCCATCGATTGCCTGAACTGGGCCGGGTTGGAAGCCCTGCGCCATCATGACGAAAATGCGCTGCAACTGGTCGGGAGCGCCGAGGCCATCTTTCGCGAGCGCGGCAACCGCAAGGGCCTCGGCGAATGCGCGTTCCTGCGCGCCCGCATCACGGGGGATCCCGGCGGCGATTTCGCGACGGCGCAGGACCGTTGGTTCAGCCCCGACCAGTTGGCCGTCTGCTCGCTGCTGCGCCTGCCGGCACCCGCGGGCGGCGGCGCCAGGGAGGCGGAGATGCTGGGCCGGCTGGATGCCATCGCTTCCAGAAAGATGCGTTTCGAAGCGCTGCGCCTGCTGTTGAAAAAGCACCGCCGCGGCGAGTGGCTCGACCGCTTCATGAAAATGGCCCGCGAACTCTCGCCGCGGGTGAAGAACTATTTTTTCTACGAGTACTGGCACTGGTTCTTCGAGCTGGACAGCGAGGCACCGCCCGCCGCCCGGCGCGATGAATTCCTTGCCATGCATGATTTCTTCGCCCTCAACCAGCGCTCCCTTTCGCTCAAGCTGACCCGCTGGCGCCAGGCGTGCGCGGAAAACGCGAGGAGCCTGCGGCTGTTCGACGATGCGCGCCTGGTCGAGCAGCACCGCCAATGGCGCCTGCCGGCCGACTTCTTCAACAGCTTCTGGCACGAGATCGGCAAGGCGGTCCCGGCCGACTGGCTGGTCATGGACATTCATGAAAAGAAGCGCCCCCTCTTCCGCTTCGCCAGCAGCGACATGTTTCCCGAGCTCGGGGACGAGATGCTGCGCCGCGCCCGCGGCGCATCGCCGGACCGGAACCTTGACCGCAAGGATGTGCAGCGCCTCTGCCGCAGCCCGGAAAGGATCTTCTACCCGTTCGCCAGCACCCAGCTGCTGCGCTGGCCCATTGACGGGGACATCCTCGCCTGCCTGGCCATCGGCTCCCGGGACGGCGCCCTGCGCTTCCAAGATCTCGGCGAGCGCTGCCGCGAGACATTCAGGACCTTTGCCCAGCTGTTCCGCAACTTCCTGCAGAACGAGTACCGCATCGGCGAAAAGCTGGATTTCATCGTCGGTTCGTCGCAGCAGGTTCAGTCGCTAAAACGCCTGATCGCCCAAGTCGCCAAGGTGGACTTTTCGCTGCTGATCAGCGGCGAGAGCGGCAGCGGCAAAGAGCTGGTGGCGCGCGCCGTTCACCTGCTCGGCCCCAGGGCGGGACAACCGTTCATTTCGGTCAACGCCGCGGCCATTCCCGACACCCTGCTGGAGGCGGAGCTGTTCGGCTTTCGCAAGGGCGCGTTCAGCGGCGCCGGCGAGCAGCGCGTCGGCCTGCTGGAAGCGGCCGATCGCGGCACCCTGTTCCTGGACGAGATCGCCGACCTGCCCCTGGCCCTGCAGGCCAAGCTGCTGCGGGCGCTGCAGGAAAAGGAAATCCGCCGCCTGGGCGAGAACCGGACCATCCGCATCGACGTGCGCCTGATCTCGGCCAGCAACCGCGACCTGCAGGAACTGATCCGCGGCAAGCTGTTCCGCGCGGACCTGTTCTACCGCCTGCAGGACCTGGTGATCCGCATCCCGCCCCTGCGGGAGCGCCGCGAGGACATTCCGCAGCTCATCGATCATTTCCTGAGCAAGCACGGCCATCCCGGGCTGGCCCCGGACAAGCTGGCGGCCATCGCCGAACGGTTCCGCCTCGAGGAATTTCCGGGCAACGTGCGCGAGCTGGAATCCAAGGTGAAGCACTTGATCACCTTCAACCCGGGGCTCGATCTCGACCCCGGTCCGGAGCGAGCGCCGTTCAGCTGGAAAAGCGCGCGCGAAAATTTCTCGCGGGACCTGCTGCAGCGGACGCTGGCGCAGCAGCGGGGGAGCAGGAAACGGACCGCGGAAACGCTGGGCATCAGCCGCATGGCCCTGTTCAACCTGTTGAAGAAGCACGGAATCTCCCCATGACGCCCCGGCTGCTGAAGCGGGCGGGGCGCTTCCTGCTCTTCATTTGGGCGGCGGCCACCCTGATCTTCCTGCTGGCGCGCGCCGTGCCCGGCGACCCGGCCCTGGCCATCCTGGGAGCGAACCCGAATCCAAAGGACATCCTGCGCCTGCGGCATTCACTGCAACTGGACCAACCCCTGGCCACGCAATACTCCCGGTTCATGAAGCGCCTGGCCGTTCTCGACCTGGGCGAATCGCTGGTCGACCGCAGGCCCGTGCGCTCCAGCCTGCGGCGCCACCTGCCCAGCACGATCCTGCTGGCCCTGGCCGCCCTGGCGCTCACCGTGCCCATTTCACTGCTGCTGGGCTTCCTCTCCGTCTTCGGACGGAAGCGGATTTGGGAAGCGCTGGCCACGGCATTCTCGGCCCTGGGCCTGGCGGTCCCCGTCTTCCTTCTCGGCCTGCTCCTGGTCCTGGTCTTCTCCCTGGGGCTGGGGCTATTGCCCGTTTCCGGAAGCGGCGGCAGCGAGTTCCTCGTGCTGCCCGCCGTGTCCCTGGCTTTCCCGCTGGGAGCCTTCCTGACCCGCATGGTGCGGGCGGTGCTGCGCGAGGAAGCGCAACGGCCCTACGTGCTCCTGGCCAGGGCCAAGGGGCTTACCGACGCCCGGATCTTCCGCCGCCATATCCTGAAGAACGCCCTCGTCCCCATCGTGACCATCATCGGCATGCAGGCGGGCACCCTGCTGGGCGGGGCCGTCATCGTCGAGAATGTCTTCTCCTGGCCCGGGATCGGCACGCTGCTGGTCACCGCCATCCGCCAGCGCGACCTGCCCACCATCGAGGGAACGGTGCTGCTGATGGCCGCGATGTTCTACCTGGCGAACCTCCTGGTCGACATTTCCTACGGTTGGCTCGACCCGCGCATTCTCCATGATCGGACTGGATAAGAGGAACCCGCGCTTCCGTCTGGGCGTGCTGGTCCTGGCCGCGATCGGAGCCGGGCTCGGCGGCGCCGCCCTGGCCGGCGGCATCGATCTCGACCTGCACCTGCAGCAGCGCCTGCAGCCGCCCAGCGGCCGCCATCTCCTGGGCACCGATGCCCTCGGGCGCGATATCCTTTCCTGCCTCGCGTTCGGCACGCTGGTCTCGCTGGCCATCGCCCTGGCGGCGGTCACTCTGGCCGCGATGGCCGGGAGCGTGCTGGGCTTCCTGGCCGGCTGGTTCGGCGGCCGGACCGGCACGATCCTGATGACGGGAGCCGATCTCACCCTGGCGTTCCCGGGTTTCCTGCTGGCGCTGTTCCTGGCCGCCCTTTGGGGACAGGGCGCGCCGCAAATGGTCATGGCCCTGGCCGCGGGCGGCTGGGCCGGCACCGCGCGCCTGGTGCGCGGAGAAGTGCTGCGGATCAAGGGACTGGACTTCATTCTCGCCGCGCGCGGCTTCAATGCCTCGTCCCGGCATATCGCCGGCGAACACATGCTGCCGCTGATCTTTCCCGTCCTGCTGACCCAGGCGGTATCCGGGATCGCCGCCGCCATCCTGGCCGAGGCCAGCCTGAATTTCCTCGGCCTGGGGATCGACCCGCGGCTGCCGACTCTGGGCGGCATGATCGACGCCGGTCGTTCCCACCTGTTCGACCGTCCGTCCCTGGTCATCGTTCCCGGGATCTGCCTCACCCTGCTGGTGGCCGGTTTTTTGCTGCTGGCCGAGGGCTTCAGCGCCCGCCCGGGCACAATGGCCTTTGAAAAAAAAAGCGGATGACGCTATAATGGCGGCAGCCGGTCGCTGACGGCGGGAACGGAGGAGGTGGCCATGGAGAAGCGCAAGGAACTGCGCGTCAAGAAGAGGGCTTTGTCCAGTCTGGAGGACAAGCCGGCGATCATCGTCGACATGTCGCTGAGCGGCATCCAGATCTCCATGAACCGCCCGCCGCGAAATCAGAACGTCGTCATCAAGCTGCAGGTCAACGGCCAGGTCATCACCATCAAGGGGGACGTGCGCTGGATCGGCCGCACGCCAGCGAGCGCCTCGGCCAACCATGTCGGCATTGCCATCCGCGAGGCCCCTGACGAATACTACCAGATGCTGGCGCTCCCCGGCTGAGCGGGAGCGCCCGCCCCGCTATTCCCCTTTCGCGTCCGCCAGCAGGCGCTCGCCGGAAACCGCGTCCGCCGCCGGCTCGAGAACGACCTCGATCTCGTTCCCGTTCAGGCGGCAGACCAGGTAGCGCGCCTCCGGCCATTCCTTCTCCAGCGACAGATAGGCGATCTTCTCCAACAACTCCTTTTTCAGGACGCGGTTCAGGTTGCGCGCCCCGTACTCCAGGGAATAGCCCCGGGCCGCCACATGCGCCAGAACATCATTGCGGACGACCAGCTCCTTGCCCTGCTTTTCCAGGTCGCGGCGCACTTCGCGCAGCTGGATGTCGATGATGGCCTTGATGTCGTCGTCGCGCAGGTGATGGAAAACGATGATCTCGTCGATGCGGTTGAGAAACTCCGGCGAGAAATATTTTTTCAACGCCTTGATCAGGGTGGCCCGCGAGACCTGCGTCCCCTCCGGGCTGCTCTTGTAGCCCAGGTTGGCCTTGGCGAACAGCGCGGTGCCGATGTTGGAGGTCATGACGATGGTGGTCTTGGAAAAATCGATCACGTTGCCCCGGGCGTCGGTGAGCCGCCCGGCGTCGAACACCTGCAGGAAGATATTCAGCAGCTGGGCATCGGCCTTCTCGATCTCGTCCAGCAGGATGACCGAGTATGGATTGAGGCGCACCTTGTCGGTGAGCTGATTGGCGTCGTAATACCCCACATAGCCCGGCGCCGCCCCGACGAAGCGCGAATAGGTGAATTTCTCCATGTATTCCGACATGTCGATGCGGATCAGGTAGTCCTGGCTGCCGTAGAGGGCCTCGCTCAGCGCGATGGCCGTCTCCGTCTTGCCCACTCCGGTCGGTCCGATGAACATGAACACGCCGTCGGGACGGTTCTT
Source organism: uncultured Clostridia bacterium (assembly GCA_964562095.1). Taxonomy (GTDB): domain Bacteria; phylum Acidobacteriota; class Aminicenantia; order UBA2199; family UBA2199; genus UBA2199. The sequence continues at coordinate 31,256 of CAZLSH010000014.1, forward strand.
TTTGATGTCGTAGCCCAGCTTGGAGGTGATGACCGACGAGGCCATCTTGGCCACCGCCTCGTCCTGGCCGACGATGCGCTTCAGGATATTGGCCTGCAGGGAGGCCAGGCGGTTCTTCAGCGAAATGGAGACCGTGGTCTCGGGCAGGTTGCCGATGTCGGCCAGCACCTCCAGGACATCGGCCTCCTCGATCCGCTGCGGCATGCCGCCGGAAATATTCTTCAGCTTGACCTTGGCGATGCAGCGCTCCAGGAGCATGATGGCCGCATCGGGGAGTTTGCGTTCACGGATATCGCGCTTGGCGCTCTCGACGATGTCCTCGATGATCTGGCCCGAAACGCGCAGATTGTCGCTGTCGACCAGCTGGCTGACCAGGTCCTTCAGCACCCGGCGCGTGCCTTCCGGGGACAGTTCATTGACGACGATCTTCTGGAAATAGCCCAGCAGCGAGTTGTCCTTCTCGATGGTGTTCTTGTACTCCTCGTAATCGGTGGTGGCGATGACCTGGATGGAGTTGTCGCGCAGGAAATTCTTGAGGATGTTCACCAGGTCCAGCGACGTGCCGCGGGCGGCGCCGGTGGACATCATCAGGTGCATGTCCTCCAGCACCAGGATGGCATCCTGCGTCCTGAACTCCTGCAGCAGCTTCAGCACCTTTTCCTCGAACTGGCCGCGGTACTTGGAGCCGGTGAGCAGGGCGACGAAGTTGATCTCCTTGATCCGCTTTTCCTTCAGCACCGGCGGCACCTCTCCGAAAATGATCTTCTGCGCCAGCAGGCGCACCAGGGCCGACTTGCCCACTCCGCGCTCGCCGATCAGCAGCAGGTTGCGCTTGGAGTGGGAGATGAGGATCTCGATCATCTGCCGCAATTCCTTGGCGCGGCCGATGATGCGCTGTTCGCTCTGGATCACCGCGTCGGTGATGTCGAAAAAGGCATCGTTCTTCTGCGCCTCCGGCTTGCTGCGCCCTTTATCCAGCAGGTCCCGGACCTTCTTGATCTTCTCACCCAGGGTTTTGCTCTGGGAGATCATCAGCGCCTTCTCGTAGAAGTTCAGGGCCAGTTCGAAATTTTCCTCGCGGATGTACACGTCGCCCATCCACTCGTGCCCCTGGGCGTAGAAAGGGTAAAACAGCAGGAATTTCTGCAGCAGGCGCTTCATCTCCAGGGCGCGGCCCGATTCGGCCAGGTTGCGAACCTGCAGCAGGTAGACCAAGGGCATGTTGAGGTCCTCGAAGGCTATCTCTTCCAGCAGCAGCTGGCTTTCGGAAAACAGTTTCAGCTGCTGGTTGCGCTGGGCCGCCTCCACCTGCCGCCACCGGCCCAGGCCCTCGCCCTCGTTCACGGGCAACAGGCGCTCGATCGCCTCCAGCTCGGAGAAGCAGAAATTGGCCAGCAGGAACTCGGCGGTCTTCTGCCACAAGCCGTCCAGGGCGAGGATCATGCCGGCGCCGCTGCCGCGGTAGAAAGCGCCATTTCCCCCCAGTTGCTCCAGGAACAACACCCCGCCCTCATGGACGACGGCGAAGGGGAAAAGGCTGAAGTTCAGCGTGGCATTGCTGAAGATCAGCTCATCGTGCAGCGCCTCCTGCGGCCCAAAAAGGTTTTTGGGAGTCACGCGCTTGCTGGCGGTCACGGCGCCGCTGATCTTCTGGTCAAAGAGCTTGAACAGGTTCTCGATCCAGAAACGGTAGTCGGCAAAGAGGTTCTTGTTCTGCTTGGATTCCAGCAGGCCTCCGTTCTTCAGATATTCGCCGATGTTCTCCAGGATAAAAACCAGCGTCTGCCGCTCGGTTTTGCTCATGCTCAGCACCTGGGTGTTGAACGCCTGCAAATAGGCGACGATGTTCTCCAGCAGGAGCGGCAGGGCATTGGGAAAAAAGGTTTTGCCCGGGGCCAGCCGCAGGTTCTTCCGGCGCGCCAGGTTCTCGGCCTTGAACAGGGCGTCCAGGACCCGGACCAATCCCTGAATGAGGCGGTCGGCGTTCTCCTGGTTGAATTCGCGCTTTTCCGCCTTGAAATCGGGCAGGAACAAAGCCAGAAACGAGCCCAGCCTGGGGTATTGGCTGAAAAGTGGGTCCATGTTGCTCTCCGCGGTCTTCCGCCGGCATGAATTATAGAAACATCGGCGGAGAAAGTCAATTTGAAATTGCATTTTCAGCCGATGTTTGCTATACTTTTTTTCTAATTGCCATGGAAGAATTACTGAGCCATCCTCTGGTAAAACTGGCCATCATCGTGGCCATCATGCTCCTGATCCTGAAGATCGTTTACCAGGTCCTTAAAACCGCCAAGGTGTCCGCATTCCAGAACCGTTCTTTTTTCGAAGCGTTCTTCTACCTGCTGGCCAAAAAGGCCTACATGGAGCGGGATGCCAAGCGCCTGCGCAAGCAGAACCAGTTTCTCAAGTCGGGAAAGGTCTACGAGGAGATCGGCGAGTTCAAGAAAGCCCTGCAGGTCTACGAGGAAGGCCTGGAGTTCGACGTCATGGGCGAGCTGCTGGAGAAGCTGGGCAAGGAAAGCGAGGCCATCGAGATCTACAAGAAGAGCGGCAACAGCGACAATCTGGTCAAGCTGCTGCTCAAGCGCAAGAACGTCGAGGCGGCCGGCACCGTCCTGGAAAACAACAACCGCTTCCAGGAGGCCGCCGAGCTGTACTACAATTACGAACGCTACGACAAGGCGGCCCAGATCTACGAGAAGAAGGGATTCTACAAAAAGGCGGCCTATATCTATGAAAAGGGCGGCAACATCAAGAAAGCCGCCGCCAATTTCGAGAAATGGTTCGTCACCAGCTTCGATACGGCCATCGGCTACCAGGGTTCCAAGCAGCTGGAGCAGGAGCTGCTCAAGGCCGTGGAGCTTTACACCCAGCTGAACGAGCTGGAAAAAGCCTACAACCTGCTGATCAAATACGGCAAATTCGAGAAAGCCGCCGAAGTGGCGGTCAAGATGAACCGCATCTCCGATGCCGCCCAGAACTTCGAGCGCGCCCAGCAGCCCCTCAAGGCCGCCGAGATGTACGAGCAGCTGGGCCAGCCCAAGATCGCCTTCCTGCTGCGCGGCGAGAACGCCTTCGCCAAGGGCAACACCCTGGAGGCGGCCGAATGGTTCCTCAAGGGCGAGGACTACACCCGCGCCGCCGAGCTCTTCGAATGGGACAAGAAGTTCACCAAAGCCGCCCATTGCTACTTCATGAACCAGAATTTCCTGGGCGCGGCCGACAACTACCTCAAGGACAGCAACGAGGAGGAAGCGGCCAAAATGTTCGAGATGGGCCGGGAGTGGAAGCTGGCGGCCAACATCTCGCTGAAGTACGGCAAATTCCAAAAAGCCGGCGAATTGTACGAAAATGCCCAGGAGTACTTCAAGGCCGGTTCCTCGTTCATCAAGGTGGACGACGACCGCCGCGCCCTGGCCAATTTCCAGCTGGTGCCGGTCGACTCGCCGGATTTCAATGCCGCCATCACCCACATGGCCAATATCTTCCTCAAAAACCGCAAGCCGCAGCTGGTCATCGAGAAGATCGAGAAGCTCCTCGGCGACAACCCGATCGACAAGTCCAACATCGAATGGTTCTACGTCCTGGGGCAGGCCTACGAGAACTCCGGCAACTTCCGCAAGGCTTTTGAGATCTACCAGATGATCCTCACCGAGGATTATTCGTTCAGGGACGTGCACCAGAAGATCAAGGATGTGGAGAACCTGATCCAGAAATACAAGGAGATGGAGCTGATCAGCGAGGACTCCATCGAGCGCTACCGCATCGTGGAGAAGATCGGCGAGGGCGGCATGGGCGTGGTTTTCAAGGCCGAGGACACGGTATTGAAGCGCATCGTGGCCTTGAAGATCCTGAACAAGACCCTGGTGGCCGACAAGCGCAACCTGGAGCGCTTCTTTTCCGAGGCCCGCTCCACGGCCTCGCTGACCCAGGCCAACATCGTCACCGTCTATGACGTGGGCCAGATCAAGGACGACTTTTTCATTTCCATGGAGTACATCGAGGGCGAGAACTTCATGAACCTCATCCGCCGCAA